>CAYVMA010000054.1:0-64261 GCA_964452455.1 uncultured Fervidobacterium sp.
GTATACAAAAAAGCGATGATGAGTGTAGCACACAAGTTGCTAAGGACAATATTTGCTATGATGAAAAAGCGAGAGAAATTCCATATTGATCATACATTTTCGCCTTCTACTCAAAATTTAATTTTACATAGTTGACTCCTAGTTCTTGGAGTTGTTAAGTTCCAGAATATCCACCTGCGACGATTTTCCCATCTTCATATCTCAAAACAACCTTTGGAAGAGGAATATCGGCTGTGTATTTCGCATCGTGCATATGCACTTCAACACCAGGGTAGAGGGTTTTGCGCGCTACTATCTCGCATTGGTATTTCATTTCATTAATCTTTCTTTCAAGTTCTTGTTTTCTTTGTAGGTTTTTTTCGAGTTGGTCTCTTAAGTTGATAAGCTTTCTTGTTACTTTTGAAAATTGCTCTTCTTTATCAGGGGAGAGCTTAACACCTCGTTCTTTTAATTCTTTGTACTGTTTGACGATGTTGATAAGCTTTTGCAGGCTGGTTCTGTCGATTTCTATTTGAGTGTTAATTAGTTTGAGCTCTTCTCTGAGATACGGATTGACACCAACCTCAAGGTAAGTGTTAACACCAAAATCTGAACCAAGTTCATCAGCCTCTATGCGGGATGTAGCAACGTATTCACCACCGATTATCGCACTGTTCCTACCTTGACCAATTATGGAATTTGTGACCCTAACAGTACAATTCAGCAAGTTTGATTCGAAATAAAGGTTTTCACATTCTATAGTCACAGATTCTGCATACTTGAGGTGGACATCTTTTCTTGCTTTTATCAGTCCTTTATCTTTTCCCTTTGCACCTGTTAGTTTGATACTACCTTCTAACGAAATCACAGTAGAAGCTTCTGCTACACCTCGTATTTCTATGTCACCCTTTGCTCGAACTATGAATCCGGGTTTTACATCACCTTTTACCAAAACAACCCCAGGAAATTCTATATTGCCAGTTGCATAATCAACATTTCCTTCTATTTCCAAGTATTCGCTTACTTCAATTAAGCCTTTTTCTGGGTCAACTTTGAGTATACCATCTGATGTTGCAACTATGTGTATCCCATCTTCGCTCAGTGCAACGTTCTTTCCCAAAGATACTTTTGCTTCATTTCCGGGTTTTGCTGGAACAGGTTCACCATAAACGTTCCTGCCAGGAACACCTTCGGTAGGGGGATATATGGTCGCTATTTTTTGCTCCTTTTTCACAATGATTCTTTTTTGAACGGGAAATTCTCTGAAATCAACGCGATTACCGGAAGTGGTAAATGAAGGGCTCTTTTGCAAAACTTCAAATACTATTCGCCCATCTTCACCATTTTTTGGTTCATCACCTTTTGCAAATAAAACGGAGACACCATCAACGGGGTTCTCACATAATTGTTTTAATGCGGAGATGTCTATGTTGTGAACGATTTTTGCATCCCGTATTGCTTTCATTAGTTTTTCAAGCGTAATTTCTTCTCCAGGCAGTATGTTTGATACTTTTATGTAAGCTTCCATTTTATCGGGCGATGTGGTTATTGATATATTCATCTGAATCCCCCTTGGAATTGTTGGTATTAATAGACATCACAGATGTTTTATCCCCTTATCTCTTTAACACTGTTATCAGGGTTGAGAATTATTATCTTTGGTCCTCTGTATTCATCGGGATTGTACAGAGCGAACGCCATGATGATAATTCGGTCACCTTTTTCCACAAGTCTTGCAGCGGCACCGTTTAATGAAATTTTTCTTGAACCCCGTGGTTCAGGGATAACGTATGTGACGAGCCTGTTACCGTTATTCACATCAGATACTAAGACCATCTCGTTAATTTTTATCCCTGCCAGTTCTAATAGTTCTTCATCGATACCAATACTTCCTTCGTATTCGATTTCTTTTTCAGTTACGGTAGCCATGTGGATTTTTGCTTTTAACATAAATTCCATCATTCTATTTCCTCCTTCTGTCTTCATATGTCAACATATCTATTCAACACTGCTTGGCTGTACTTCTGGTTTTGGTAGCTCAACGACGAATTTGTTACCGTCCTCTGTTGACTCGTGGTAAATCTTTCCCTTGTGCTCGTCTTCTACTATCTTCTTACAAATAGCCAGTCCCAATCCGGTGCCATGAACTTTAGTTGTAAAGAACGGAGTGAAGAGCTTTTCTGCAGTTTCTTTGTCGATAGGTGTGCCTTCATTCCATATCGACACAACGATTTTATCAAGTTTGATACGTGTTTCAACTAATATTTTACCATCTTTTGGAGTTGCTTCAATCGCATTTTGGAGAAGATTTATAATAACTTGTTTCATTCTTGAGTATTCGGCATATACGGTAATTTCTTCAGCGTCTGTTTCAAAGTTAAAGAGTATATTTTTTTCTCGGACCTTTTCTTCTAGTAGAATGTATACGTCGTTGATGAGTTTGTTTATGTTGAAATACGTAAATTCTAAAGACCTTGGTTCGCGACTGAAGTCCAGGATCTCGTTCACTATATTTTCAAGTCTTAGTATTTCATCCTTGATGATATTTATATACCTTTCCCTTGCCTCTGGGTTGTCTGCATTTTTCTCAAGTCTTTTGATGAACCCCCCCAACACAGAGATTGGGTTTCTTAGCTCGTGAGCAACTCTTGCAGCCATTTCCCCAAGAGCTGCGAGTTTTTCCTGCTTTTTCCTCTCCTTTTCCAGACTAACTCGTTCGGTAACATCATCTAGGGTAATAATGACTCCTCTGAGCATGAGTTTATCGGCATCCCAGAAAGGTGTGATTTTCACATCGTAGTATCGTTCTCGCCCACCGACCTGGATCAAATAATTGCTGAGGGTTATTTCTTCTTTAATTCTCATTGCTTGGAATGCCATTTCTTCGATATCTTCAAATTCTGGACCAAGTGCTCTGAGCTCAACGCCTGTCATCTGTTCTTTCGGACGGTTGAAATAAAGTTCTGCTCTTTTGTTCCATTCGGTTACTTTGCCTTCTTTGTCGACAACAATAATTGCAGAAGACATATTCTGTAAAATTGATTCTGAAAACTCGCGCAGATACTCGATAAGGCTCTTTTGACGTTCCAGAGACAGTGTTTTGTTTCTTAGTTCTTCGTAGTTTTGTGCAGTTTCGATTGCTAAGCCTGCGCTGTCTGACACTATCTTGAGAATATCGATATCGCTTTCTTTTATTGGCTTTTTTGTGTAGTAGTTGTCGACAATAACCACGCCAAAAACTCCTTCGCGTCCAACAAGTGGCAGAACGGCAAATTCTTTAACTCCTAGCAGATTGACTAAATCAGCCACTTCTAAGCCCATTGTATTAACAATTCTTTCATTTGCAACAAATATCTTCTTTCTAAGCACGCATTTTTCAAGTATCGGGTGTGCTTTGTATGGGAATATTTTGTTTTCAATTTTTTGGGTAAGTCTATTGTTGATTTCCAGTGTCATTGCTTCTTCGCGTAGATATTGGACTACATCGGCATAGCGCATCGCTCTGAGATTGGCTTTTTTCCAATCTTCTTCAACATTTTCCGTATCGGGACCGAGCCACATTTTACCAACAAGTACGTCACGCTGTTCGTCGTATGTCAGTAACAGAGCCCGGTTGTAACCAAGCAATCTTCCAGAGGTTAGACCAAGCAAAAGAGTTTTGTACACATTCTTGACGCTGTACATTGTCCGCATCGCCTGGCTTATGTAATGGACAGCGTTCATCCTCTTAATTTGCTCTTTTTGGTCTTCGATAAGTGATTCGTGCGTTTTCTGGAGTTCTCTTAGTTTTGCAACTTCTTCTTCCAGCCTTTTCTCAAATTCGATACGTCCTTTGGCGAGCAAAAATCGCTTAACAGAATCGCGAGCAAGGTCTAAATCCATTGAATCAAAAGATTTTGTCTGTAAGTAAATATTCGTATTTCTTTTGTTGGCAAAAACAAACCAATGATTTTCTACGGGCAAAATGAGAGCAGATAGGACTTTCGTGGAGAAAAGTTCACTCAGTCCATCTGGTTTGTAAACTATCTTTTCCATTCCTTTGAAAAAACGGAGCGTTTCAGTAGGAAGCTCTGAAGGGTTAAGCTTTTTACAGATTATTTGTGAAGTTTGAGAGTCGTAAATCATCATATCATATTCTTCGTTTACTTCTTTTGTAAGACTCAAAACAGCAGTGATTTCCGATTCGATGATTTCGGAGATGACTTTTAGAAACCCTTCTAAAAGTTCTTCTTGCGATTTAGCGGATTCAAATAGATTTGTGAGCATCCATAGAGAACGATATTTTGGAAGGTAGCTCTTTGACTTTTCGTATGATGGAATAAACCACAGAGCGTATGCAAGAAAATCAACAACTTCGGTAAAGTTCGTCATCTTTTTTGGAATCTCGTTCGTCAAAATAATTCCGACCTTCTCATCGCCAGTTTCAACAGTGCTGTGAATCAGCTGTTCAACGTGTGCTTCTACAATGGTGCCATCTTTGAGTTGTATGGATAACTTTGAAAGTGAATCTCTATCTCCTATGTTCGAAACAGGGATTTTAGATTGGAGAGGAAGAAAGTTACTTAAAAGAATTCTGTAAATATCTCTGGATTTTTCGTAAAAAGCTACCGAGAGTTTTTCAACTCCGATGAATTCAGCTAATATATTTGCCACATTCTCCGCATCTGGAGAGTATTTATCTTTTTCGAATATTTCAGTTAACGCATAGCATATTTTTTTGCTTATCATTCATTATCACCTCGCGTATCATTTTCTTTGCCTTGGGAAGCAAGAAATTCCAAATGTCTTACTACATGAGTCCCCCGCCAGTAAACTTTCCCACATTTTGGACAACGTTTGAAATGCTCGATTGTTTCAAAAACATATATGGGAACTTTCCCAGTTACTTCTTCTTTCGGGCAATCTACTAAAACCTCGTTGCAATAAGCACAACGTGCAGGAGTATTCGGCAGTTGTGTATTTGTGTTCTTCAGTATTATCAAAAGCTCTTCGAGCTGTTCAGATGTTTTATTTTTCGTGATAAGTATTCCACCACATGCCTTAGCCAGCTCTTTTGATTTTGTGACCAATGTTCGTTTTTTGTGTTTCAGAAGTTCCTTAATTGCTTGCTGATTTACTGTTTTGATAATCTCAGTATCAAAGCCTAGAATTCTTAATTTTTTCCCGAGCTTGACTACGGTTAAATCACAAAGGAATTTCAATTCATATTGTTGCTTGCTCATCTTCGATTCCTAACGATTTAAGTTCTCGATACTTTGCTAACTTCATTAGTTCTTTGACCCTTCTTGCTTTCTCTGTATTTATTTCTTGTCCGTCATCCAATTTCATTAGAATCTCATCAATCTCAGGATAGGTTAAACCAAAAGCTTCTTCATCTGTGACACCAGGAACAAGGTCTGGTGTTGGTGGTTTTTGGATGATTCTTTCTGGAACTCCCAAATACTTTGCAAGCTCGTAAACTTGTTTTTTGTAAAGATGTTTAATAGGTTCTATATCGACCGAGTCATCGCCCCATTTGACATACAATCCAAGGGCTAGTTCTGTCTTATTTGTTGTCCCCACCACACAATATCCGAGCTTTTCAGCCTCAAAATATAACTTGCACATTCTTGCCCTGTGTTTGGCTCTGTAATATGCAATGCCTTTCAAAAATAGTTCGTCACCTTCGTTTTTAAGGTCCATAACATATGGGTCGGGGTATCTTTGCCATCTTCGTTTTGCATAACCAATTTTTATTTTTTCTGGAATGAATGGCGCAGGTGGAAAGAGTTTGTATACGCCCATTGCACGGAGTACAGGGGTGATTGAGATGATTTTATAGTCTACTTTGAAATGTCTGCATACAATCTTTGCATCTTCGATACTTGTCATTGAACTGTCGCGTTCCGGAAGAATTAGGGCCTTTATTTTATCATGCTCTAAAGCCATTACAAGCAAAGCCAAGACAACTGCAGAATCAATTCCACCGCTGACACCAATGACGGCACCCTTGAAGTTGTATTTTTGGATTGTATTTTTGATAAAGTTTACTATCCGTTCAACTTCAGCAGAAGGATTAAAGTTAGTCATTTACATCCCCTCGATATTTTTTAGGTTCTTCCATTAATATTTTAACACATTTTCTTAAAACATGTTAAAATATATAGAGATTACCGTGAATATCAGACCAGAGGAAGGGAGAATATAGGATTATGGAGAAGATACTTTTCATAGTAGGCATTTCATTGATAGAGTCATACGCCACTTTCTATTTGTTGTTTCCGAACTTTTCAGTAGGATGGTATCCGGTTGTGTTCGTAATATTGGCGTTTCTTCTTCTTGGTTTGAATACTAAACTTAAAGATTTACTTGTTGTATCTGTTGTATCGCCGATAGTTTCTTTTTTCCTTCTCCAAATAGTTTCATACTTCAATTTTAGAAGCTATGCCACTTACAATATCATATTGACTGTTTTGGCACGTGGGGCTGCTGGATTTGGAATTGCGTGGATGCTGGTAGGAGTTGTTGTTGGTAGTTTTGTGAATTTGTTGTTTACAAAAGGAAATGGAAGCAATGAGTATTAAAAAAAAATGAAAAAAGTGAAGGGATTATCCCTTCACTTTCTTTATTATCTGCTCGTATATTTTCTCAAGTTGATTGTTCAGGTCTTCTAATGACGAGTTGTTAGTTACTATAATTCCTTCTGGTTCAATATCTTTCTGTCTTTCCAATATTTTTTCGATTAATTCTTCCTCATATCTTTCCTTGAGTCTTTCTTTTATCACATTTTCATCGCACACAACGGTAATTGTAATATCGCAACAGTCTATCCCTAACCTTCGTTTGATCGCCGCTTCTATGACGATATCTTTACCTCTTCTTGCATCTAATTCGTTTTTCAAAAGCTCAAGCATCGTGGGATGAACAATGCTTTCGAGTAACGCAAGTTTTTCGGCATCTGAGAAGACGATTTTTGCAACTTCTTTCCTATTACAAGTTCCAAAAACTTTCTTTATGCGTTCTTTGTTTATTTCAAAGGCAAGATGTCCGAGTTTATCCACGTTTATGTAATCAAAACCCTTTTGGGCAAAGAACTGTGATACAGTGCTTTTGCCGGTTGCTATCTTACCGGTAACGCAGACTACCATGTTCGTTCACCGATGTCTACTTAACTTAGATAATTCTTTCTCCCAAGTCTTGGTGGCTCATCTTTTCGTATTCCTCTTTGCTGAGCACTACCAGGCTTATATCATCGTCAATTTTGTTTGAAAGTTCTGCAATGGCTTGTTGTAGATTCCTCTCATCTTTTACAACGACTATAAATTCTTCGTCTTTTAGAAAGACAGCTATTGGGTCGAAAATACTCTTAAGAACTTCTACGTATTCTTTCATCATTCTACCTCAACTCTTTTCTGTGCGCTGTCTGAGTAATTGTATTCCTCAAAACCTTGACGTCCCATAAGCGCATATGTGATTTTCTTTCCGAGTTCGACACCAGGTTGGTCGTACGGATTAATGTTGAATAGGTGACCGGCGATAACGGTCGCAAGTTCGTAGTACATAATGAATTGACCAATGTGGTATTCGTCAATTTTTGGGAATGTTACTGTTATTGAAGGTCTTCCGTGCTTTGCAAGTGCAAGTTGTGTACCGAGTTGTTCGCTGTTAAGCAATGTTGAAAGCTTCTTACCACCAAGGTAAGCAAGTTCAGGCTCGTTTTCATGTATCTTTGGTATTGTGATTTCTCTGTCAAATTGCTCTGTTCTTAGGAATGTTATTACTTTGTCATCTGGTCCTTCATTGTAGAGCTGGACTTGGGAGTGTTGGTCAACTGCACCAAGTGCTTTTACGGGTGTTTGACCTACGTGCACTTTATTTCCGTCGTTATCATACATCTTTCCAAGGCTTTCTGCCCATAACTGTCTATACCAATCTGCAAAGTAATACAATCTGTTTGAGTAGGCCATCATGACGGATATGTTGCGTTTCTTCAAATAATGCAGATAGTGTGTAACAGCAATCAACGCTGCTGGATTTTCCCAAAGCGGAGATTTAATAGTCTTATCATATGCATCCTTTGCTCCAATTATCAGTTCTTCGATATCAACTCCTGCTGCCTTAGCTGAAAGTAAGCCAACAGGCGTCAAAACACTGAACCTTCCGCCTACGTCTGGTGGTATCTCAAGCATTCTGATGCCTTCTGCTCTTCCGAGCCTTCTCAAGACACCTTTCTCTGGGTCTGTTGTGAAGATAAGGTGTTCTTTTGGGTCAAGTCCGTATGATTCAAGAATCCCCCTCACGATGAGGTAGTTTGCCATGGGCTCAGCTGTGGTTCCGGATTTTGAGATGATGTTGAACAACGTGGTCTTTGGGTCAACGCAATCGAGGACAGAGGATAAATAATCTGGGTCAACGTTGTCCACGACGAAAATTCTTAGGTATCCATTTCTTTCATCAACACTCAATGAGTTCCAATTTGCAGGTCTGAGTGCGTTTTGAATTGCGATATTACCAAGCGCGGAACCTCCGATTCCCAAAACGACTAAGTTATCGAATGTAAATATGAAATCACTCAACTCGTTGACCGAGTCAATCCATTTTCGTGTTAGCACAGCACTGACAAAACCAGGCTTATTTTCATCAAGCCTTTTTAAAAATTCCTCTACTTTCGCAGAATACGAATCAATTTCTGCAGTTTCAAGTCCACCTTGCACATTTTCTGCAAGTGTGTACGTAAAATCGAATTTTAGCACGAGTCACACCTCCATACTGCCTTATACAGCAATAGTGTTTTCAACATTTTTCTTGATGAATGTTACGATGTTTACTTCGATTATCGGTGTCTATGGAGTATATTGAAACCTTTTAGTATTTAATTGGAGCTATTATCGGTAAATCTTTGAGCAGGTTTCTTGGGTTCAAATATGTGAGTTCAATTAAGAAAGCACTAGCAACAACGGTTCCTCCAACTTTTTCAACAAGTCTTTTCAGTGCGAGTGCAGTTCCACCGGTAGCAAGAACATCATCTACTATCAAAACTTTTTGACCAGGTTCAATTGCATCTTCGTGGATATGCAATTCTGCCTTGCCATATTCTAGTTCGTATGTATCACTGACAGTTTTGTATGGTAATTTTCCAGGTTTCCTAACAGGAACAAAGCCTTTGCCAAGAAGGTAAGCAATTGGAGCACCGATAATAAACCCACGTGCTTCTGGACAAACAACCAAGTCGAATTCATATTTCTTGACTTCTTCTACAATGGTATCAATAGCGTATCTAAATGCTTCTGGGTTTTTGATGAGAGGGGTTATATCTCGGAAAATAACGCCCTTTTGTGGGAAGTCTGGAATGTCTCTTATAAACGCTTTCAAATCCATGTGGTTTTACACCTCCATCGTGCTCTGTATTTTTTCACGTATATATTCTACCACAAAAGTTTGTAGATTGAATACATGAATGCGGATAATATTCCACCGTATACAGGAGCTTGTAACCATGAAAAGAGTATCTTGTTAAATGTTTTTGGGTTTTGTAACTTTGTACCCTTTGAAAAGCCTACACCAACCAAACTGCCGACTATTGCATGGGCTGGAGAAACTGGAAGTCCGATAAGAGAATACAAACCCACAGTCAGAGCTTGCGTTGCTATTGTAACCATCGCTGTAAAATCGTCGAGAGCTATTAGTTCTCGACCAAGCGTGTAAATTGTTTTTTTGCTCAGCAAAAGGACACCCGCACTTAACGACAACCCACCTATTAGCAAAAGCAAATAGACGTTGTAGCCTTTTTGATAAAGTATTCCGGTAATCTTTCCGACGTTGTTTGCCCCCATAGAATATACTCCATATATTGTGAAAATCCACAGGAAAATTCTCAAGATGTAAGTTTTAACTTGCAAGTTACGTATGCCTCTGAACACAACTGCGAGAACTTTTTGAAGAATGAAGCCAAGCAAGAACGCAACCACAGGTGTAGAGAACCATCCTAAGACTATATAAAGGAGTAACTGAGTGTTGATGTTCTTGAGTAAAATACCAACTCCGACGTTGGCACCTACTATTGCTTGTGTCACGGAAATAGGTAAGCCATTTCTTAAGAAAAATAGCATCACTATTGCTGCTGAGATGTTGATTATAACTATCCCAGGCAAATCAACTTTTACTAAGCCAGAAGATACTTTAAGTCCAGGTCTACCCCCCAGTAAAGCACCAATAATAACTACCACGGCAGCGATAGTTATCATTTTTTTCATTTTGAAAATTCCGTTTCCAACGGTAACACCTAATGTGTTCCCTGCGTCATTTCCACCCATTATTATGCCAAGAAATATCGAAGGTAGAAAGATTAAAACATCAATTATGAACACTGCCGAAAAGCGCCTCCCCTATCAAGGTGTATCATATGTCTGTGAAGATGTAATCGCAATATTGGAAAATATAAGACGCAGTAGCGAAATATTATACTACGTATTTCTCCATGTTTGAACAATACGTGAAAGCAAAGGGACACGATTACGCGTGTTTTTTTGAAAGTTATAAAAACAAAAGAGGGTACAGTTCATTTTTGTACCCTCTTTCGCAACTTTTCATTATTTTGGAGCAGGCGGTGGGACTCGAACCCACACCCTCCTCCTTACCAAGGAGGCGCTCCACCGCTTGAAGCTACGCCTGCGCCCAGCAAACTTTGGGTGTCTGACCGATGTTTATTTTACCAAATACTCCTAAAATGGTCAAGACTGTGCAATGCAATTTTGAAAATATTACTCTTCTTCGTCTTCATCTTCATCTTCTTCGTCTAAGTCTACGAAGAAGTCTTCGCCGCCCATCATTTCTTCCCAAATTTTTGCTACTTCGTTGAATTCTTCTTCACTCTCAATTGAATCGAGGAAAACGTTACCATTTTCATCTTCTGTCTTGACGAAAAGGTATGTATCTCCAAATTCAGAAACTTCATCATTTTCTACGAAGATTTCTTCGCATACCCAGTATGTCTTTCCTTTGTTCTCAACTTCTCCGAGTAAGACGAAGTGGTGTTCATTTCCTTCCTCGTCCATAAGAGTGAATGCATCAATGTGGTCATGGTGTTCATGGTCATGATCATGATGGTGATGGTTGTGTTCGTGGTCAAACATGTCAATCTCTCCTTCCTTAAAAAGATAAAAATACAAGTAATATCATACCACAGAATGGGATTTTTGGTTTAAATCTTAGTTAACATTACGTTTTGTTTATCTTAATGCAGTTTTTTGTTCTTTAGGAAATGAAAGACTCACTTGTTTTCTTCAGTCACTTCACTTATCAATCTTCTGAGCAGTTTGTCCGAAAATTCCCCTTTCAGACCGGGCAAGTTTGAGAGGTTGACCAACATTCTTATGAATGCTTCAAAAGAATCCTTGGGCACGACATGCGAAAGTTTTAAAAGGTTTTGCGCGATAGTTTCTATTCGGTTTGAAAGTTTCTCGAGTTCTTTGTCGTCGACCGTTGTTAGATAATCGATTAACCTAATCAGAAGTCCGTTCGCCTGGTGAATATCTAAAGATGCGGGGATATTCCCTTCCAACAGTATCTCGGAAGGACTATGTATTTTCCCTGCGAGTGATTTGTCTATAAACACTTTTGCAGCTTCCGGTCCCACGATACCACTTGCAAGAATATACAGGTATTCTTTTTTGTCATCTTCGGACATCAGTGACAAGACTTTGCTTAATTTGTGCCAACTCCTTGGACTGGGTTTGATAGAAGCTTTGAGGGAAACACTTTCGTGAACGGAGAGAAATTCTGGATATTTAGATATAAAGTCTATTACTTCTTCTTCTATCCGATTTTTCCTTGCCCATTCTACCCATTCGTTTGGGTCTGGGTGAATCTCGAGGATGAAAAACCTGCTCAGGAACGCAGGGTCGGTGATGAGTTCGACTTGGTCGTAGTTTTCGTCTGGTGGGTTCATGGAAGCCATTATCCACGTGCCTTCTGGAAGGATATGGTTATGTATCCTTTTATCCACCAAAAGTTGCATTATGGCGTTTCTTATGCTTCGGTGAGCTCGGTTTATTTCATCCAAGAGAATAATCGTATTCCCATCTTCTGGCCACCAATCAGGAGCCAAGAATTTTGTCTTATTTTCATCCCTCGCAGGTAGACCTATTAAATCACCTGGTTCCATTTGGGAAAGAACCAGTATGACTAGTTTCCTACCAGTCTCCTGGGCGATTTCACGCGCTATATCAGTTTTTCCCACGCCAAAATGACCAATTAGCAGGGGAATTTCCCCCGCTTCCATTATTTTCCTTGATAGATACTTTGCTTCACGAACAGTCAACATTTTCACCTTCTTTGGTTTGCTTTTTATTCTTCAGGAGGTATTTCAATTTCTTCTTTTCGAACAACTTCAAAAGCCTCATTTTCTAATTTTCTTGACTCGTCTGATTGTTGAAAAACTTGTTGGTGGTTTTCTTGGTTTTCCTGATTTCCCTGGATTTCACGGATTTCTGATTGTTCAGGAGATTCAAAGAGCATTTTACCTATGCTTTCAAACGAAGCGCCACCAGCTTGTCTTACCAATTCTTCAATCATACTTTCATCTTTGAATGTATCCGTTAAGCTGTAAACAAATGTTCTTCCGAGCTTCCTTCTTTTGATAACCCCAGCAACGAGAAGTTGTTTTATAAGGTTGGAAGAATCCTTACCGCGCATGCTATCTATTTCGAGTTTGGTAGCTTGTCTTCGAACTGCCAAAAATACCGCTATTTCAAGTTGAGCAGGCGAAAGGCTACCAAGGTTTCTGCGCCTGGCTACTTTTGAAACCGCATCGGCAAACTGTGGTTTTGTGTAGAATCGATAATAATCTTCTATTTGTTTTAATTCAATCCCATGTTCCTCAGAATCGTATTTTTCTCTTAGATATTTAAGTATCTCGTCAAGTTCTTCCTCAGGAATTTTAGTTAGCTCAGCAAGGGTAGTTTTGGATACTCCCCTCGAAGCGAAGATGATGGCTTCAACAAGCGATATTTTTGTAGGTTCCAGACTTTGGATTGGTTTGTTTATATCATTTACATCACTTTCCAACATTTGCGACATCTTGTCTCACCACTTTTCTTAAAACAAAATCATCGTCTACTGTGTATCTTTCAAATCTGATTAATTCCAAAACAGCTAAGAATTTTACAATAATTTCGTATTTGGAAGAACTGTCCCTGAGTAGGTCAAAAAGATTGACCACATCGTATTTTTCTTCGATTTCCTCCATTATTTTCTCCAAAGAGTAGTTTTCTTTCTTTATAATGTAGACCTTCTGTTTAACTTCAACCTCTTGCAATGCCGCTTTGACAATTTTGACCAGTTTCTTTTCATCCACTTTTGGGAACGTATATGGCACTTTGACGGGATATTGGTCAGCAGAGCTTTTGTTCAAGATTTGCTCGGTTAGTTCTTTGAGTCTGGCGTATTCTTCAATACGCCTTATGAGTAATTCTCTTTTGTATTCATATTCCTTCTTTTCTTTTTCACTCATCGGTAGTAAGCTTTTTGATTTGAGTTCTAATAAATAAGCAGCAGTTGCGATGAATTCGGATGTGACGTTAAGGTTTAGTTCCTCCATTTGGTTAACATAATACAAAAACTCATCCGCCAGTTGTGATATAGACAACTGACGGATGTCTATCTTTTTCTTTTGCACTAAGTACAAAAGTAAATCAAGGGGACCTTCGAATTCAAGTTGCTCAAGTTTGAATAACAGCTCCATAATCTGCTATCAGAAGAAACCTTCTTCCTCCACTATGGATTCGTAAGGAATTTCGTATATCTCCAGAATACTTGCAACGCTTTCGGCATCCTTGCTGTCAACCTTTATTGAAACAAGTCTTGAATCACCGTCTTTGATTGTCAAAATCGAGAGGATGTTGATTTTGTTGTTTGCAAGCACATCGATAATTTTCTTCAGTTCTCCGGGTTTGTCCGGTAAGGTAAGGTTAATCCTAACACCGTGCTCATCCATAGCTGCCATTTCGGTCATTGCCTCAAGAACTTCTTGAATGGTTAATACGCCTATCACTTCGCTGTTAGAGTTCACAACGGGTAGTATCGTTTCTTTGTTTTCAATAAGCATCATCGCGGCTTCTTCAATGGTTGAATCTTCAACGATGTAAAAATCTGGGAATACAACATATGGACCTACCTTTTCTTCCATTTCCACTTCTTTGATTACAGATTTGTGGAGCAAACCATCGAATTTTCCATCATCGTCGATAACTATACAATAATCGCAAGAATGTTTTCTCATTTCGTGGAGCGCTTCTGTTATGGTTTGTGTGTTCTTTACCTTTGGAAAGAATGTGTTTACCCATCTCACTGCCTTCATTTTTTATACCTCCCTTGCAGTTTGCAGTCTTATTTGCTGTGAATTTTTGATTTTTTAGAAATAGTAATAATAAACCTCACCGCTATCGGAACAGTAAACGGCAAACGATGTATTTGAATTACCGATTTTGAATATCTCAAGTGGATAGTCACCTGTGTCAAGGATAGTGAAGTCTTTGCCATTCGTTGTAACCATGACCTTGTTGTAAGGAGCGCTTAATACCACAACGAAATTACCAATTTTTGAAATCTGAGTTGGTGTAAAAGGTACTTGGAATGAATTCACTACATTATCGTTTTTTATTACGTAAACGGTTGAATTCGACATCGAAGAAATGTAATAATCCCCTGAATCTTTGTCATAGTATGCACTTGAAATGTATGAAGCTAGCTTCGTTATTTTCCCGGTTGATAAATTGTAGACTTTACCACCTCGTGTGTCAACGAGTAAATCATTTACAAGAATGGAAGGAGTTGTTAATCCAATTTTGAGAGGTTTTTCCCCCAGAAACTCCACATCGTAATTGTCGTTCCAAAGGTAAGTTCCCAAAAGTTTTCCTCTCCACAAGAATATATAACCTGGAGAACCGGTAAAATTACTTACAGAGAGTTGTTTCAGATTCTTATCGAAAACGTATGCTGCCCCACTTTCAAGCAGTATATATATTTTTTCACCATCAAAGATACTGGCTTGTATCCGTCTATCGAATTTTACTGTAGAAAGCAGCTCACCACTGAGAGCCATTTTTGATAAATATGGACCTGTGCGATCTACAATAATGTAACTATCTTTCAAATCGTATACTGCAATAACAAAGTTTCCAATGTAGTTATAAAAGTCGAGAATTTGTTTACTTGAAAGTTCATAAAGTGCCATTTTTCTACCGAATGGGTCGATGAAAATAACATCGCCATTGGTGCGGTAGTTTCTAAATGAATACTTGATTCCTACGTAAACTTTTTCGATAACTACACCGAATAGTGTGTTGTAGAAAATTAGTAGAACCAAAAGAATGAAGCTGGCAAGATGAGTTTTAGAAACTTTATAGGTACTCAGTTTGGCTTTTACTGTCAGGTTTTTTACAGTAGCTCGCATATTCTCTTCAACAACTCCTTTGCTACCTCTTCCTTTTTGCCTTCAATCATTATTGTAGGTTTGTCTCTAAAAACCAAGTATACTTGATTCTCATTGCTTCCCATAGCTTTCCTTGCGTCGTTAGCCACGATGACATCTGCGTTCTTTTTCATAAGCTTTTCGTAGGCGTTTTCGACGATATTTTGAGTTTCTGCTGCGAATCCCACAACTAATTGCCCGGGTAACTTGTTTTTACCCACAAACTCAAGTATATCAGGGGTTTTTGAAAGTTCCAATATCAGTTTGTCCTGGGTCTTTTTGATTTTTTCTTGCGCAGTTTGAGTAGGTGAATAGTCTGCTACAGCGGCACACATAATAAGTATATCATACTCCTTGTATTTTTCCAAAACAGCTTCGAACATCTCTTTTGCGCTTTCTACAGAGACATACAAATCTACGTAGTAAGGAATTTGCAGGCAAGTGGGACCAGATATGAGGCATACTTGTGCTCCTAACCTTTTTGCTATCTTTGCTATAGCATATCCCATTTTACCGCTTGAATGGTTAGAAATGTATCTTACGGGGTCAATGGTTTCTCTCGTGGGACCTGCAGTGACCAACACTTTCTTTCCAAGCAAAGGCTTTTCTTCTGTGAGAATCCTTATGAATTCAATTATCTTTTCATTTTCTGGATATCTTCCTTTCCCAACTTCACCGCAAGCAAGGTGACCAGCTTCCGGCTCCACAATTTGCCATCCATGCTGTTTTAATTTTTCGATATTTTCTATCGTCATATCATTTTCGTACATTCTCGAATTCATAGTTGGGACGATGATTTTGGTTGGCTTGTTAAAAGCAAGTGCGGTTGTTGTCAACAAATTATCAGCAAAACCATGTGCAAGTTTTGCAATAGTGTTTGCTGTTGCAGGTGCGATAAGTAATACATCTGCCCATTTCGAAACTTCTGTGTGGATAATCCACCCACGCTCTATTTCGTAAGTGTCGGTGAACACTTCGCAGTTTCCAACGGAAGAAAAGACAATAGGGCTAATAAGCTTTGTTGCATTCTCTGTCATGATTACTTTCAAATTCCATCCTTCCTTGCGTATCTTACTAGCCAGGTCCACTGCTTTGTAAATAGCGATACCAGAGGATATACCCAACAGAATGTTCATTGTTCCCACCTCGCATGCAATTCTTTAGACTTGATGTGACCTTGACTTGATGTGACCTTTCGCACTCCAATTATACCACTATATTCTTAATTTCACATATTATTGTTGCTGAAGCGCTTATTGAAAGGTCTTGTTTTGGCGGTAGCTTGTTTGTGCAGAGGTTCATTAACTTCAAGTATGGAACTGCGTTTTTTTGTAAAAAAAACCGATTTGTGGTCAAAAAAGTTGTCAAAATCATTATTCTAACTTGTTTCTTGGTATTTTGCGTGATTGTAATAGTGTTAGCTTGACTTAAAACCGAGGATTGTGTTAAAATACAAACAAAAAAATTAAGGATGTTACATTTCTATACGTTCCATGATGGAAAAGGTTTTTTCCAGATTTTTTAAATTCTTTCAAGGGAGGGAGTAGGTATGAGAAAGTTTGGAAAACTTTTAGTGGTTGCACTTTTACTCAGTTCGCTCAGCATATTCGCCGTCATCAAGATAGGTGCGCTTTTGCCTCTTACTGGTGGTGTTTCTGCGTTCGGTGATTTGGTGAAAAAAGGTATTGAACTTGCACACGAGGAGAAAGGAACGGTTCTTGGCCAAAAGATTGAAGTTGTTTATATGGACACGCGCAGTGAAAAAACAGAAGCTGCGAATGGTATTGCGAGGTTGATTGATAAAGAAGGAGTTATAGCGGTAATCGGTGAAGTTATCAGCGGTAATTCCATTGCAGCTGGTGAAATTGCAGAAAAGAAAAAAGTTCCTATGGTCAGCCCATCATCGACAAACCCACTTGTTACTCAAGGAAAAAAGTTTGTTTCGAGGGTTTGCTTCATCGACCCACTTCAGGGAACCGCACTCGCTGAATTTGCGGTTAAGACGCTAAAAATTAAAAAGGCAACGGTATTCACAGATGTTGAACAAGATTACAGTGTTGGCTTGTCTAATTATTTCATCCAAAGGTTTAAGAAATACGGTGGTCAAGTGCTCCAAGTTCAATATAAATCTGGTGACCAAGAGTTCAGTGCACAACTTTCACAAGCACTCGCGTTTGGTAGTGAAGCAATAGTCGTTACAGGTTATTACAACGAGATAGCTCTTGTGGCACAGCAAGCAAGGTCACTTGGTTTCAAAGGTTACATCCTGGCTGGAGATGGAGCCGACGCACCTGAGCTTATCAAAATCGGTGGTCAAGCTGTTGAAGGTATATACTTCTCAGACCACTACCACCCAGATGCACCTGTGACACCTGTTTCAAAGAAATTTGTTGAGGCATTTGTAAAGAAATACGGTGTCAAACCATCAACACTTTCGGCTCTTGGTTATGATGCATACATGCTTGTTGTTGAAGCAATTGAAAGAGCAAAGACAACAAAACCAGAGCTTATAGCTACTGCAATAAGGTCTATTAAGAATTTCCAAGGTGCAACTGGGGTTATTACGATTGACAGAGATGGCAATGCGACAAAAGATGTAGTTATTTTGACAGTTAAAAATCAGCAGTTTGCATTTGCCGCTAAGATTTCTGCAAGTGAATTGAAATAAATTTAAGTTTAATAAGGTGGGGGAAAATTCCCCCACTTTTAGACGAAACATACTGAAAAAACTAAACAGGAGGTGCTGTGGCATGAGGAAAACTCTTAGTATTGTGCTTCTCCTACTTACCCTCAGTATCTTTGCCGATATTAAGATTGGTGTGCTCCTGCCTATGACAGGTGGGCTTTCTGCTTTTGGTGATTGGACGAAGAAAGGTATTGAACTTGCATATGAACAGAAAAAGACTGTGCTAGGTGAAAAGATAGTGCTTGTTTATGTTGATACAAGAAGCGAAAAAACAGAAGCGGCAAACGCTATGGCACGGCTTATAGATAAAGAAAAAGTCGTCGCAGTTATAGGTGAAATCTCCAGCAGTAATTCAATGGCTGCTGCAGAAATAGCAGAAGCAAGGAAAGTTCCACAAGTTGCAGTTACATCAACAAGCCCACTTGTCACTCAAGGTAAGAAGTTCGTTTCAAGGGTTTGCTTTATCGATCCGTTCCAGGGAACCGCGTTGGCAGAATTTGCAGGGAAGAACCTTAAGGTTAAAAAGGTAACGATATTTATCGATATCGAACAAGACTACAGCGTATCTATGACAAATTATTTCGTTGAACGTTTCGAGAAAAAATATAAAGGTCAGGTTCAGAAGGTTCAGTATAAATCGGGAGACCAGGAATTTAGCGCTCAAATTGCACAAGCAATTGCTTTTGGAAGCGATGCGATAATGATTCCTGGTTTTTACAATGAAATAGCTTTGATTGCACAGCAAGCACGCTCTATGGGATTCAAAGGTTACATCCTGGCTGGCGATGGTGCAGATGCTCCCGAACTAGTTAAGATAGGTGGAAAAGCGGTTGAAGGGCTCTATTTCACAACGCATTACGTTCCTGAAGCGGCAAATACAAAGATATCAAAAGATTTTGTTGAAGCATTCAAAAAGAAATACGGGACACTACCAGCTATGAATGCCGCACTTGGATATGATGCATATATGCTTATTGTTAATGCAATTGAACGTGCAAAATCAAAGGACCCAGTGAAGATAAACGAAGCTATCAGAGCCACAAAAGGCTTCCAGGGTGTTAGCGGTACTATCACTATAGATGCTAACGGAAACCCAATAAAAGATGTGATAATAGTCAAGGTCCAAAACGGGCAATTCAAATACGAAACAAGGATAGAACCTAAGGATTTGCAATAATAATTGAAAGCCCCTACCTCACGTAATGTGAGGTAGGGTTTGATTTGTTTAGTTTAAGATGGGGAGGTGCCTGTATTGACTATAAACCTGACGATTTTTGTTCAGAATTTATTCAACGGACTCATGGTTGGTGGTCTGTACGCGCTGATAGCTGTCGGTTATACTATGGTCTATGGCATATTGAGGTTAATTAACTTTGCATTTGGTGACATTATGGTTATGGGCATTTACTTTGCCTTTTACGGTGCTACTTTGATAAGGCTGAGCTTCCCGTTAGCTGTGATTATCTCACTTGGGGCTACTGCGATTTTAGGTGTTCTAATCGACAGGTTGGCTTACAAACCGCTGAGAAATTCGCCAAGAATTTCCGCACTGATAACGGCAATAGGTGTTTCATTCTTTATTGAGAGCTTTGCTGTGGTGTTCTTTGGTCCCAATTACAAGGCATTCTTGGAGGCTTTGCAGAATAAGACAATAGCATTTGAATCGTTTGTTATTGGTAATGTGTATTTGCCGAAGATTATTTTCATAATACTTGGGATAACAGCAGTTGCACTTTTTGTACTCTTTTTAATCGTTTACAAAACGAAGATTGGAATGGCTATGAGAGCAATAGCGGCTGACATACCTACCACATCTTTAATGGGAGTGAACGTGGATAACGTAATAGGTTTCACGTTTGCCATTTCTTCTGCACTCGCAGCTCTTGCAGGAGTCATGTGGGCACTGAGGTATCCGAGCTTTTATCCTTACACAGGTTTTGTGCCTGGGTTGAAGGCGTTCATTGCGGCTGTTCTTGGTGGAATTGGTTCGATTGGTGGTGCGGTGCTTGGTGGTATTTTGCTTGGTGTGATTGAGATGATGATAATAACGTTTTTCCCAACCCTTATGCAATACAAAGATGCCTTTGCTTTTATTATTCTCATATTGATTCTCCTCGTAAGGCCAGCAGGTCTCCTAGGCAAACGTGCTGTGGAGAAAGTTTAAGTCGGAGTTGGGGTGAGAGCGATGAAGAGCAAAGCAAAAAGAGACTTAGGATTAACAATTCTATTCTTAATAGTTGTCATCATTCTGCTGGCAATTGCTGATGCAAAGTTTGATTCATACAAAAAGCAGATTCTTTCTTTGATGGCAATATACGGTATAATGGCGGTGAGTTTGAATCTTGTCAACGGAATTACCGGTGTATTCTCACTTGGGCATGCAGGTTTCATATTGCTTGGAGCTTATACATCGGCACTCTTGACAATACCACCAGACCAGAAAGCGATGATATTCATCATAGCCCCGCCAAGTCCTTTGATTGCAAATTTACACACGGATTTTTTAACAGCAACAATAATCGCGGGTTTGGTTGCGGCATTTGGTGCGTTCATCATAGGGTTCCCGGTTCTAAGACTTTCAGGCGATTATCTTGCAATAGCTTCACTTGGCTTTTCTGAAGTGCTTAGAATTCTTGCACTTAACTTACAATCCGTTACAAACGGTTCGCTTGGGTTGAAAGGGTTGCCGAATTACACAAACATTTGGTGGAGCTGGGGTTGGCTCTTTGTCACAATAGTTTTTATCGTAAGTCTTGTGAAGAGTTCATATGGTAGGGCACTTTTGGCGATACGGGACAATTCTATTGCTGCTGAAGCTATGGGTATAAATGTTTTTAAGCATACGCTTTTGTCGTTTGTGATAAGTGGATTTTTTGCTGGTATTAGTGGTGCGCTTTACGCACACTGGCTTACAACAATTGACCCAAGGATAACGACCTTTGGACCGATACTTACTTACTATGTACTTATCATGGTTGTTCTTGGGGGGCTTGGAAGCATAAGTGGTTCAGTTGTTGGTGCGATAATCTTTGCATTCTTGATGGAATGGCTTAGAGCTTTCGAGCAGCCATTTACACTCTTTGGAAGACAATTTCCAGCAATCCAAGGTATGAGGATGCTTGTATTGTCTGTG
This sequence comes from uncultured Fervidobacterium sp., assembly GCA_964452455.1. Lineage (GTDB taxonomy): Bacteria > Thermotogota > Thermotogae > Thermotogales > Fervidobacteriaceae > Fervidobacterium. The sequence continues at coordinate 21,247 of CAYVMA010000054.1, forward strand.
CTCTTTGTTGTCACAATGATTGTGTGGAAAAGGGGAATTTTTGGAAGAAGCGAACTTACTTGGGAAGGAATAATCAACTTCTTCAAGCGAATTGGCTTGAGAAGGAGTGGTGAAAAATGAGCAATGTAGTCCAAGATAAATCAAATAATATCAACAATAGGCGAGTAATTCTCAAAATGGACCATGTCACGATGCAATTCGGAGGTCTAACAGCTGTAGATGATTTTGATAACGTTGCTTACGAAGGTGAGATTTTAGGAATTATAGGTCCGAACGGTGCTGGTAAGACAACAGCGTTCAATGTTATCACAGGAATTTACTATCCAACAAAGGGTAGGATAATTTTCGACGATATAGACATTACACCGTATAAACCGCATCAAATTACGCACCTTGGAATAGCAAGAACATTCCAGAATATCAGACTCTTTGGAACATTAACAGTTCTTGATAACGTGCTTGTAGCGATGCACCACCTACTTTCTACAAGGGATGCGGATGAGATTCTCAAAAAGCATGGCAAACCACCGAAGATAAAAGGACGCCTCTGGTTTTGGCGTGCTGTAACAAAGATAGGATATAAAAAGAAAGAAATGGAAATGCGGGAAAAAGGTATGGAACTTTTGAGAAAGGTTGGACTTGACCATCTGGCACACGAACTTGCTTCATCACTTCCATATGGTCAGCAGAGAAAACTTGAAATTGCAAGGGCGTTGGCTACAGAACCAAAATTGTTACTTTTGGATGAACCTGCAGCTGGTATGAATCCAAAGGAATCTGAGGAATTGATGGAATTCATCAGGTACATTAGGGATGAATTCAAGCTTACGGTGATACTCATTGAGCACGATATGAAGGTTGTTATGGGTGTGTGTGAAAGGATAATAGTTATGGATTCTGGAAAGATTATCGCGGAAGGGACACCGGAAGAGATAAGCAGAAACCCGAGGGTTATAGAAGCTTACTTAGGTAAGGAGTGGGAACATGCCGGTGCTTGAAGTTGAAGGACTCCACGTATTTTACGGTGCAATACATGCTATTAAAGGCATTTCTTTTAAGGTAGAGCAAGGTCAGGTGGTTACACTTATTGGTGCTAACGGTGCCGGAAAGACAACCACACTTTCCACAATAGCTGGTTTGGTAAAACCAAAGAGGGGAAGAATATTGTTCAACGGAAAGGATATTCAAGACCTGCCTCCACACCAAATTAACAGAATGGGTGTTTGTCTTGTCCCCGAAGGAAGAAGGATATTCCCTAACTTAACGGTTATGGAAAACTTGATGATGGGTGCTTTCAATAGAAAAGACAAAGATGGAATTAAACAAGACCTTGAATGGATATTTACTCTCTTTCCAAGACTGGCTGAAAGAAAAAGCCAGCTTGGTGGGACACTTTCTGGTGGTGAGCAACAAATGCTTGCAATTTCCAGAGCTCTCATGAGTAGACCAAAGGTTCTCATGATGGATGAACCATCGCTTGGTCTTGCACCAATACTCGTTGAGGAAGTTTTTGAAATTATTAAGAAACTCAATTCCGAGGGTATGACAATTCTACTTGTGGAACAAAACGCCGTTGGTGCATTGAATATATCACACTACGGATACGTTTTGGAAACAGGTAACATCGTTCTCGAAGGACCTGCAAAGGAACTCCTAAAGAACGAACAAGTAAAGAAAGCCTACCTCGGATTGTAAAATCTCATCTTAACACCTATTGATAGTTGTCGAAAGCTAATAAATACAATATCTTGGGTGGGATTTTGGAAATTCCCACCCTTTTTTCTTGACAGCAAGGGGCGGGGTGTGATACTATATATTGTGTAGATGTTTAAAATTTATACGACATAATGTATTTTATCTTCGTTTTATCGACTCCCTTTCGGCTCTTAATCACTTCTATCTAACGCCAACTTAGACTTTGTGGGGGATGTATATGGAGATTACGCAATCCAAAAGTGTTATTTTAGAATCTTTCCAGTCATTGATATTAGGTAAACCACTTTCGCGAGTTGTTCGTGTGATGCAAGGAGACCATCCGAGCTTACCTTCCGTAAGTGTTTATTTCCAAGGATGCGATGCCTATCCAAAGTGTTTGGGATGTCACAATCCAGAGACGTGGGACTTTGATGAAAAATTTGCTGTTGATTTTCCTCACTTGGCGAAGCACGTGGTAGCTAAGCTTGATACCCTTTTAAATGTGTATGACAAAGTTGCTCTTGTCCTGCTGGGTGGAGAGCCACTTTCTTCAAGGAACAGAAAGTATGCTTACATGCTTGCAAAAGTTGTCAAGGAAGTTTTCCAAGAAAAAGTAGTTGTACTTCTTTACTCTTGGCGGACTCCTAAGGATTTATTAGAACTCGACGTGCCTCTGGATTACTTCGATGAGTATGTGCTTGGACGTTATCTACAAAAATATCATCGCGATGGATTTCCTGCATCAGCAAACCAACTTTACTTAAGCAAAGAAGAACTCAAGCAAATTTTTGAGACTTTGAAAATCAAAAAGCAAGAGAAGAAGGGGGAAGTGTTATGCAACTTTTGAAAGACATGCTAAAAGCTTTCAGCTTTTCAGATGACTTTGTTGATGAAATTTCAAATGTGCCTGAAGAGTTTTTGGAGTTAGAAGGTCTCAACTGGCAACTCGATGTGGTGAAGTTTACTGAACATTTCTTCAGTAATGGGATTTTGAATTCCACAATAGATGCGAACGCTAATGTAAGAAGCACGAATGTGTACACATACTTCAACGAGGTTGTGAAACCTTGGTCAAAATTGTATTCCATTTACTACATCTACGAACGTATGAAATCACTCTTTGGACAAGAGGACGCAAAAAAGTTTCTCAGATACCAGATGTATGGAGACATATACCTGCATGATGCCCACCATGCTGCATTCGAACCATATTGTTATGCTTACTCGCTAAGACCGATTGTGGAAAAAGGATTGTTCTTTATTGACAGTATAAAGTCAGTCCCTGCAAAGCATCTTTCTTCATACATCCAGCATGTGATTCAATTTGTCATGTTTGCTTCCAACCAACAATCAGGTGCGGTTGGTTTGCCTGATTTCTTTGTCTGGCTTGCTTACTTTTACAGAAAAGATTTAGAAAGCGGAGTAATACCAAAAGATAAAGCTCAGGAATATCTGCACCAGCACTTCCAGATATTCACGTATTCCATCAACCAACCTATAAGGGGCACCCAATCGCCTTACACGAATTTTACATACCTTGATAGGAATTACATCAGAACGATATTTGAAGGCGAGACATATCCAGATGGTTCGGTTATTACGGAATACGTGGAAGATATAATCGCCCTGCAAAAAGAATACTGGTTGTGGATATCTAAAGAAAGGGAAAAACAGATGTTTACATTCCCTGTATTAACAGCATCTTTGCTTTACAAGGATGGAAAGTTTGTCGATGAGGATAGCGCACGGTTCATAAACAAAGTCAATATGAAATGGCAAGATACGAACTGGTATGTTTCTGATAGTATCGATGCAGTTGCTTCGTGCTGTAGGTTAACAAGTTCGACAAGGGAGTTAAAGTTCAAGCTGGGACCTGATAAATTAGCGGGAATGGTCAATTCTATTGGTGGCTCTGATTTGAACATAGGTTCGTTCAAGGTGGTTACGATAAACCTGCCAAGGATTGCATTGGAGACTAAATCGAAAGAGGAGTTCATGCAAAAACTCCAAGAGAAAGTTGTGTTAGTCCAAAAAGTGTTGGCAACGATAAGAAATATCATCCAGGAAAGAATTCAGCAAGGGGTTCTTCCACTTTACAATTTGGGTTTGATGGATTTGAACAGACAATACGGAACGGTTGGTATAAACGGGTTGTATGAAGCTTTGGAGATAATGGGTTTAACGACAGTCGATATAGATGGAGTGAAATACTCTCAAGAGGGTGAAGAGTTCGCAAGTCAATTGCTTGATGAAATCAGAAGGCTCAACGACGAAGCTTTTGAAAGGTATGGATTTACGTTCAACATAGAACAGGTTCCAGCCGAAAAGGCGGCAGTTACTTTGGCACAAAAAGATAGGCTTCTTTACGGCACAGATTATGTTCTCTACTCAAACCAATGGTTACCTCTTACAACAGACACAGACATGCTCAATAGGATAAAGTATTCAGGAATGCTCGATAAAAAAGTCTCTGGAGGGGCTATATTGCATATAAACATCGACTCACCATTCAGAAGCGAAGAAGAAGCATGGCATATGGTGAATTTAGTTGCAAAGATGGGAGTAGTGTATTTTGCGTTTAATCAAAAGATAAGCGTATGTGAAGAAGGACATGCGTTCTATGGTTCCAAATGCCCAACGTGTGGGAAGAGCAAAACAGACGAATACATGAGGATAGTTGGTTACTTGGTGCCAGTTAGCTCATTCAACAGCGTGAGGAAAAAAGAAGAATACCCAAAGCGGGTATTCTACAAAGCATAAAACACTAATCCCCATCCCCCTTTGCTCCGCATTTTAGAAAGAGCAAAGAAAAACATTAGAATTTTTTGTTAAAACATTCTCAACTGTCCCTCTGGGACAGTTTTTTTCGTCGATTTTATTTTCTTCATCTGACCTTCTTTCAAAACACCGACTTTCTTTTCTATATCACTCTTTTCAACGATTATGTTAAGGATTTCCTTAGCTCTTTCAACAATGCTCTGTGGTAAACCAGCGATGGCGGCAACTTCTATTCCATAACTTCTATCGGCAACTCCTTCCACAACTTTGTGAAGGAAGATAACACCATCTGGAGTTTCTCTGACCTCGATAGTTAAATTTTTAATTCCAGGGTACATATCGGCCAACTCAGTCAGTTCTGTAAAGTGTGTGGCAAACACTGTTTTGCTTTTGACTTCATTATATATATACTCGCTTATGGCCCATGCGATGCTTATTCCATCAAATGTGCTGGTTCCCCTTCCAACCTCGTCAAGCAGAACAAGGCTCTTTGGTGTTGCTTTGTTGAGGATAAGTGCAACTTCGCTCATCTCAGTTAAAAATGTGCTCTTTCCAGTCGATATGTCATCTCTTGCCCCCATGCGGGTGAATATCCTGTCAAATATTGGAATCTTTGCAAAATTTGCAGGGACAAACGAGCCAATCTGTGACATCAACGCAATTAGTCCAATTTGCCTTATATACGTGCTCTTCCCACTCATATTTGGACCAGTGAGTATGTACATTCTCAAGTTTTCATCCATGTAAGTATCATTTGGAACGAATTCGCTGACAAACCTTTCAACGACAGGATGTCTGCCTTGTAGGATTTCAAATTCTCCGTTTGAAAGAACCGGTCTGACGTATCCGTAAAGTCTGGCTATGTATGCAAACGATGTGTATATATCAATCCAAGCAAGCGTTTCAGATGTCTTCCTCAACGCCTCCGTGTATGTTTTTAGTTCGTCGCACAGATTTGCAAATATCAACTTTTCAAGTTCTTCCACACGTTCTTTTGCTGCCAATATCTTTTGTTCAAACTCTTTTAGTTTTGGGTTCGTGTAACGTTCTGCGTTAACGAGTGTTTGAAGTCGTGTGTAATCTTCCGGTGCGTTTTTCGTTTGACCCTTCGGAATTTCGATGTAATACCCAAAGACATTGTTGAATCCGACCTTCAGCTTTTGAATTCCTGTTCTTATCCGTTCCGTTTCTTCGAATTCTTTGAGTTTTTCATTCGAATGATAAAGAAGTTCTCTGTATTCATCAAGTTCTTTTGATACACCTTCTCGGATGATTTTCCCTTCCCCTAAGTCTCCCTCAATTTCGTCATTTAACGTGCTTTGAATTTTTTCTTTAACCACGCTTAAATCTGGAAGTTCTTCAACAAGACTTATCAGATTTTCATTACTTTCCAAAGCTTCTCGCAAAGGTTCGATGACTTCCAAAGTGTTCTTCAAACTGATTAAATCCTTTGGCTTTGCACTATCGTATTGGAGTCTGTTGATTATTCTCTCCAAGTCATACACACCATCGAGGTATTCTCTGATTTCGTTTGTGAGCAGAGTATCTTCAAAGAATGCACTTACCATATCGTGTCTTTTCTCTATCGCTTTTCTATCTTTAAGTGGGTGGAGAATTATCCACTTTAGAAGTCTTGCGCCCATGGGGGTTTTAGTTTTATTCAAAACATCGAAGAGATTTTTCCCACGTTCACCTGGAACGAGTGAAAGGTTCTCGATGGTAGAAGAGTCAAGCACCATGTAAATTGATTCATCAAGCGCTCTTGGTGCTTTGAGCTTTGCTTGTTTGTTGAGTGTGTAGTTAAGGTATTTAATCGTTGCACCCAATGGATAATGTGCTTCACCAAGCTCGAAGTGTTCTATCGTCGCTAACCCGTATGCTTCCTTGATAGCATCAATTGTTCCTGTGTAATACCAATCGTCGAGCCGGTCAATGAAGATTTTGATTCTGTCTTTCAGTTTGGGATACAAACTTTCAGGGCAGATGATTTGGGAGATTTCGTGTGTTTCAACGAAATCGTAAAATTCTTCAAGATTATCAAATTTCTTTACTATCACATCTCCTGTTGAAGTGTCAGTGAGAACACAGTACAGCTCTCCTGCTTTTGTCTCGTAAATAGATGCCATGTAATTGTTGCTCGTAGTCAAAAGTTCGTCTTCGATAAGTGTTCCCGGGGTTATGACACGTGTCACTTCTCTCTTAACGATGCCTTTTGCAGTTGCAGGGTCTTCCATTTGCTCGCAAATTGCAACTTTGTAGCCACTATCTACGAGCTTTTTCAGATAATTATCCAGCGCATGGTAAGGTATACCTGCCATTGGTGCATCCTGACGTTTTGTAAGAACAATGTTTAGCACCTTTGACACAACAAGTGCATCATCGAAAAATGCCTCATAGAAATCACCGAGGCGGAAGAGCAAAATCGCATCTTGGTATTTCTTTTTTATATCAAGATATTGCTTCATCATAGGTGTTAATTTCATATCCTTAAGGTTGGGGAACAGAGCATCAGTTGAATTTGCTCCTGGACGGTGAGTCATTGAATCACCTCTCATCTTTCTTGCATTTCCTGTATTTGCCTTTGCTTTTTCTCGAAATTCAACTCGGCAATACTTTTTTGCAAATAGAGGGGTTCTATATGCAGAGCATCGACAAAATTGTTTGAGATTATTTCTTCAAAAGTTAAAAGATAAAGGTTTCTTGCACTTGGCAAGTTGTATTCCGAACGCTTTGGCTCTTCAAGTAGGATACCTATATCCCTGAAATGCTCAGCTCCATCTCCAAGTATCAGTGCTGGTTTGTCTGATACAACTTCTTTGAACCTTTCTCTTACCACATCGATAGACTCTATAAATGGTTCAACAATTGTTTGCAGTTTGGCATTTTTGGAATGATATAGCCCGGCGTAAAGGTAACCTTCTCTTGCCTTTCTGACAACTCCGATGTAACCGTCGAACATTAAGGCATTCATTGCGATGAGCTTTAGTGAGCTTATTTGAACGAACTTTTTCCCAATTCCCAAGCCAAGGCAAAAAGATATACCAACTCGAAGTCCTGTTAATCCTCCAGGTCCAATTCCTATTCCGATAACATCTAAATTGCCGAAATCAACTTCTTTCATCTTTTCAATCACCTGAGATACTTGAATACCATGCTTGGCTTTTGTGTCGAGCTCAACCATTATCTTTTTTTCTTCATCAAAATAACAGGCAACAACCCGTGGTGAAGATGTATCGATTGAGAAAACCTTCAACGTCATTCCTCCTTGTCTGTCATAAATTTTTATGTTGTCTTACACATTATTTTATCACAGTTGATGAGCAAAATCTATTTTCCAGGTGTTGCTTTTTCATTTTTTCGAACAGAAGTGCTATAATAAAATTTAAACTCTTAGCAAGAGGGAGGGAGTAGTATGGGAGTGTGGCTGACGGTTCTGTTGTTACTTTCGATAGTTTTCATTGTTTACTCCACGGTTAGGTGGAAGCTCCATCCTTTTTTGGCACTTATATTTGCTGCGTTTTTATATGGCCTACTTTCCAGGATGAGACTTGCTGATGTGGTAAAGTCGATAACCGATGGTTTTGGAGGAACTGTTAGTTCCATAGGTATTGTTATTGTTGCTGGAACTATTATCGGCGTTTTTCTTGAAAAGTCTGGTGGAGCTTTCACCATGGCAGAGTCTGTCTTAAGAGTAACTGGAAAGAAAAATGTACCACTTGCCATGAGTATTATTGGATACATCGTCTCAATACCTGTGTTTTGTGATTCGGGATTTGTTATAATCAGCCCACTTAACAAAGCATTGACAAAAAGAGCCAATCTTAGCTTAGCTGCGACGGCAATAGCTCTTAGTTTGGGATTGTATGCAACTCATACTATGGTTCCTCCAACACCGGGTCCGGTAGCAGCAGCAGGAGCGCTTGGAGCAGACCTCGGATTAACAATTCTCATGGGTTTGATTGTCTCGGTGCCTGCTATTTTTGTTGGATGGCTGTTTTCAGTAAAGTTTGCTGCCAAGATACAGATAGACCCTGAGCCAGAACTCACGGAAAATGAAATTGAAGAGAAAATGAAAGAAGCCCCGAGCTCTTCAAAAGCATTCTTACCTATTGTCATTCCAATAGTTCTCATACTTTTGAAATCGGTCTCGGATTTTCCAACAAAACCTTTTGGCGAAGGAGCTTTAAAAGAATTTATAGGCTTTATCGGGCACCCGGTTACGGCTTTAATCATTGGTGTACTGATAGCGCTCAGTTTGCCCAAAAAACTTGTTAAAGATATGCTCTCTATGAGTGGATGGGTAGGACAAGCTGTTACACAATCAGGTGTTATAATCCTTATCACTGCGGCTGGAGGTGCGTTTGGCAAGGTTTTACAAAACTCTGGCATAGCGAACGTGATTGGTCAATCTCTGGCAGCTGCAAATTTGGGAATGTGGTTGCCGTTCATAATCGCCGCTGCAATTAAGACTGCGCAAGGTTCATCAACTGTTGCGATAATCACTACGGCATCACTTCTTGCCCCACTTATGGATTCTCTCGGATTTGTCTCACCCTTGGCAAAAGCGTTAACAGTAGTAGCGATAGGTGCTGGTTCAATGGTTGTTTCACATGCTAACGATAGTTACTTCTGGGTAGTGACACAATTTTCGAGAATGGATGTTAAAACTGGATACAAATTGCAGACGTTTGGAACCTTGCTCGAGGGTCTTACAGCGGCAATTACTGTCTGGATTATAAGCCTTTTCGTAATTTAAAATTAAGGGAGTGCTTATGTTGGAAAACAGAAACTTGAGAGAAGATATAAAGACAATAATTGAGAAAGTTAAACAAGAGATTCTTCCAGACAGCGCGGTGAAAATTTGGTTAGACAAAAACATTTCGAAATTTCAAGATTTAAAAGGTAGCTTGTATATTGTCGCTATTGGTAAGGCTGCATGGCGGATGGCGAAGGCAGCAAATGATGCGCTTATAAAAAGAATTAATGATAAAGTTATTCGTGGAGTAGTTGTAACAAAATACAACCATTCTGAAGGCGATATTGAGAATTTTGAAATCTACGAAGCGGGTCATCCTGTTCCAGATGAGAACACAATAATGGCAACCGAAAGGGTGCTTGAATTGACAAGCAACCTTAAAGAAGACGATATGGTTCTCTTCCTTATTTCTGGCGGGGGGTCATCGCTTTTTGAAGTGCCGATGGAAGGAGTTACCCTCGAGGAAATCCGGCAGCTGAACGAACAACTTTTAAAAAGTGGTGCAAATATAGTGGAGATAAACACCGTTAGAAAGCATCTATCTAAAGTTAAAGGCGGAAAATTTGCTCAACATGTTTATCCAGCAAAAATCATTTCTCTTGTACTTTCAGATGTATTAGGTGACAGGCTTGATAGCATCGCATCCGGTCCTGCGTATCCAGACGGAACAACGTCTCAGCAAGCACTTGAGGTCTTGAAAAAGTACAATATAACTGTGAGTGATAAAATCTTAGATGCATTGGCGCAGGAAACTCCAAAGGAGTTGTCAAATGTTGAAACATTCATAATCGGCAGTGTAAAGGTTGCTTGTGAGAGCGCTGAGAAAGTTGCAAGCGAACTTGGATACAACACGCTTGTTCTTACAACAACGCTTGATTGCGAGGCAAAAGAAGCAGGAAGATTTTTGGCTTCCATAGCAAAGGAGATAAAAAACAACAACAGACCGATTGGGAAACCAGCAGCGATAATACTTGGTGGAGAAACCATTGTGAAAGTAAAAGGAAGCGGAAAAGGTGGCAGAAATCAAGAATTGGCTTTATCCTTTGCACTTGGAATAGAAGGGCTTGAAAATGTTGTGCTTTGCAGTTTCGGAACGGATGGAACTGATGGACCAACTGATGCTGCAGGTGGAATTGTTGATGGACAAACAGCTCAAAAAATAAGGAAAGCAGGTCTTTCTCCAGAAAACTTTTTGGAAAACAACGATTCATATAACGCGCTCAAAATCGCAGGAGATTTACTGCTCACAGGACCAACAGGGACAAATGTGAATGACCTTATTGTTATGCTTGTTGGATAGCTAAAAAGGTGTAAAAGAAATGAAGGTCGGTCCTTTGGGACCGACCCTTCTTTGAGGTTTTAAATTTACAAAGTAAAGCCTTACTTAATCTTGACCACCAGCACCTCCGCCACCGTATCACCAATATTTTCCACGCTATGAACGATGTTCTGCGGAAATTCAATCAATGAGTCCTTCTCGAGTTCGTAGGCATCATTTTCAATCTCGACTTTAACTCTCCCACTTATAACGAACAACAAAGCAAATTCTTTTGATGAATGCTTTTCAAGTTTTCCTCCTGGTTGGATGGTAATCTTTGCCACGATTGCCTTATCAGAATCATAGAATCGTCTTGCATCGATTAGTCCACCCAAAAGGTTCTGAACATCTGAAACTCTGTATACCATGCTAAATCACCCCTTTCATTCCTCATCGTAGATTCGCTTTTCACCTGTTATTTTTTGTATTGGTGCAATATCTTGAGTGACTTCCAGTGTTCCGAGGTATTCGCCTTTTTCATTTCTCACAGCAAAGTATCTTATAAGCACGTATTTTTCGCCAAGTTTTATCCAAAAATCAGCATTGTCACGTTTGCCAGATTTGAAATCTCTCAGTATCTTTTCTACAATATGGACACTCTTTGGTGGGTGACAATTCTGGACTTTCCTGCCAATTACATCTCTTGTTCTTAAGAATATCCTTTCTTTACCCTCACTAAAATATCTAACTTCATCGTTTTTGTCTACGAATGTTATATCTATAGGTAAAGTGTTAAGCAAATATGTAAGCTCCTCGATGCTAAATGAACCAGATGGGAGATTAATCCTACCCTGAGAGTTTAATGGAGCTGCTGTTGTGCTTTCTTGACCAAGGACGCCCATTTCTTCCAAAAGATTCTTTAGCTCGTTGTATGCTTTTAATAGTTTCTCGATTTGTGCTGGCTTTTCTGAAGGTGTATCTTTTGAAACTTTTTCCTGTGTTTTTTCTAAATCAATAGGCTCTGGGAAATAGCAACAGTAGCCTATTTCATCGAAGGTCTTTCTAATTTGCTTGAATTCGTCTTCACTGATAAGACTAAGTGCCGTTGGGAAGAGAATGTGATTTTCTTTATGCATGTGCATCATGAACATTTCGAGCAGTTGTGTTGTGATATTTACTCCTTCTGTTTTGAGCCTTTCTATATCACGGTTCTCTATTATCTTTGCGAACTCCTTTATCATTGCACGCATCGTGTCATGTTCAGACCACATAACCTTTGGTGGTTGTTCTACACCGTATTTTTCCACATATGGGAAGATTCCATACTCTTGCTTTTGGAAATGAAGCTCTATCTTTTTCAGCTCCTCTGTCAGCTTACCAATTGCCACAAACATTTCAAAAGAAGGGGATTTTGTTGCTGTGTGAACCAACTCTTTTAGTTGTTTTAGCATTTCCAGAATCTTTTCATGCTCTTTCATGGATATATAAATTGGGTGCCAAGGTTCAACAGTTGGTTCTTCGCTTAAAAATTCTTCCATTAATTCAAGATGAACATCACAGATTTCTCTGATTCGCTCAACTGAAATACCGTCTTCTCTCGCAAGCTCGTTTTCAACAATGGCAATCTCAACAGGTTTCAACTCTTTGATGACAGATTTAATCTCTTCCTTGAGCCTTTCCAATTCTTCTGGATTCTTGTCAGCACGTCTAATCAAGTTTTTTAAATACTCTCTCTTGTTAAAAATTTCCGCCATACTTCACACCTCCTTAGTGTTTTTATTAGTTATGCCTAATTTTATTTTATAAAAAGAACAAGCAGATGTCTGTAACATAGGTTACGAAGAAAGGAGAAGATTCACTATGTTCATTAATACTGTTAACTTGTAGTGATGAAAATAGGTAACTGAGAAATGACATTATCGATGTTGCTCTTGTACTTTTACGCAAAGTTGTGATATAATATAGTTAGGGAGAAATGACATTATCGATGTTGCTCTTGTTGACTTTCAAAGCAGATGAATTGTTGGTTGCCGCATTTGTCATGACCCAGTAGACAAAGAGCCACACTTTGGGCAAGAAGGCGTTGGGTTATTCATATCGTGGAACCTGCTTTTGTTAAGAGTTGTTGGGGGTGTCCCCTATTTAAAGAATAATGCGGTTTTTGGAAAATTTCAATACTTTTAGTTAACATTATCTGTTGATTCTTCGGTGGTGTAACTTTACTTATTTGGTTTTTAGTGTCCAAAAAATCAGCATGGATAACTTTGACAGATAGAATACTTGAGCTATAATAAAAACGCAACATTTCAAACATCGGATTTTTCATATGACTCAGATTGGTGTGGAAGCGTTCTAAGAACATCACTGGAGGTGAAGGGGTATGGTAAAGCAGAGTGGGTTTTTCAATTATCTCTCACTTGCGGTATTATTCTTAATTGTGATTCTTGCAACTGGATGTGCACTATTTGGTCCAGAAGCATTGCCAAATCAACCGGTCACAGATGAGACAAAACTTGAACCGAGTGACCCAAGGTATGTTGTCGAGCTACTTGCGGATGAAGAATTAGCAGAGATTCTCGATAGCGTTTCTCAGACACTATTTGCTAAAGATTTCAAGTCAGTTTACGAAGGGAAATTTGCTGTAAAAACTTTTGAAGAAGAATTTGACCTATCGGAGATTTTGAATATTCTCGAAGCTCATAAAACTTATATAGCCAAAATAGAGGCATTCTTAAACGATGGTGCAAAGAAGTTCTATACACATCCTGAAAGACAGAACTACATTGTTGAAATACAAGGCGAGAGGAAAGATAAGATAGTTGCACTTGCAAAGAAGATTAATCGAGAAGTAAATGCTCCAGAGAAGTTGTACATGGACTACAGGGACTTCTCTGTGGCATACAACACGCTTGCCGGACTTTACTATTTGTATATTGCAGTTGTGCAAGCGGATCACTTTGAAAAAGCATGGAAAGAAGTTCTGACTGATCCAAGTACAGATACAAGATTTGTAATAAAAGATGCAAGAGACTACATTCTGGAAATACTCTCTGAGTTAGGAAAAGGTTCTCTGACCGATTTCGCGAAGGTTAGAGAATATACTACAAATTTGCTATCTATCAGTAAGCCTACTGATTTGCTAAACATGGCAGACATACTAAATCCAGAACCATTCAAGCTTGTCAATGTGAACAAAATGCTTGATGCAATAAAATGGAGTGTTATGAGCTATCTTGAAATCGGTGCATTTGAAAACAACACAAGTATAATTGACAGCAAAGGATTCAGAAAAGATGGAAAAGAATCGATCACAACTCTCTTTGCTAAAGCACTTGAAACGGATGAGTGTTTTGTAGCAAAGAACGAACTTGAAAAGCCAGCAAACTTTGGAACTCTGAAATTGAATGGAAAAGTTCCAGAGAAAGTTAAAGATGTTCTTAATGAATTTAACAAAGCTCTTCCAAATGCTGGTATGATTGAATTCACTCAAGAAGCAACGATGAGTCTTAACGATGGTGTAAATAAAACAGAATACAGCTACAAATTCGGGGTCATGTTTGATTTCAGAAAATTGTACAAAGAATCTATCGATTTGAGAGATAACAATATTGGTATAAAAAAGGCTTTCTTCGATACCATTTTTGCAAGTGCGGAAGCTTTCAATGGTTTTATTCAAAGACTTGCTAATGGCCAATTAACAAACGAAGATGTAAGTTTAATAATCACCAACCTCCCGTTCATCGTTTTGAGTATAGACCCAAACAACCCAAGTGTGGGGCTTAGGTTCCAACTCAACAACAATGGAAACCTAAATGACCCTGCTGCAAAGGTAGAGTTTATACTCAACGCTAAATATACAGAAGTTATTACTGAAATTTCATCGGCGGTAAAAACATTTGTCATAAGGGAAGCGTTGAAACAAAAGCTTGAGGAGATGTTGAAGGCTAATCAGAAATAACCTCTGAAAATGATATTTTACTCACCAAGCTAAAATAAAATACACAATCCAAAGCAAGCCGGTTTTTTCGGCTTGCTTTTTTATTTTCTAAGCAAACTCTCAGCAAACTACAAGGACGTTTTAAGCTTTGCTGAGTACAATTGCATTGTCCTTCGTAAGAAAGGACGAAAAGAGAAAAGCAAAAGAAAAAGGAGGTTGACAGGTATGAGGAAGCTTTTAGTAGTCTTAACAGCGGGTGTGGTTTTGGTAGGTAGTATTTTTGCATTTGGTCCAGCAAGTGCGCCAAGGTATGGGTATCAGTCAGCAACTACTCAACAAACCCAAGTTCAGCAAAGCACACAAACAAGGCTCTACAGAAACTTGCCAGCAGGAACAACACTCGGTGAAACACAAACATTCAAAGGAACGGTCAAGGAATACACATGGGATGTAAACAACGGTTTTACACTCAAAGTGCAAGTTGGAGATGAGGTATATGATGTTCACGCAGGACCGATATTCAAATCAGTTGAGCTTAAAGCAGGGCAATCGATAGAAATTATCGGAAAGTTAGCAACAAGTGGGGAAAGTAAGTTTATATTAGCTGAAAAATTTACGGTAGATGGAAAAGTTATTGATACATCAAGTTTGAAAGGACCAAAAGGGCAGGCAAATAGAACAAGTGCAGTTAGAAAAGCCCAAAGACCAATGCGGGCAAGAGGATACAGAAGATAATCAAACAAAAAAAGAATGACAAAAAGGCTTCGGGGAAGAACCGAAGCCTTTTTTAATTAGATCAGTTTGTGTCAGTTGTTTTTACAAAAATCTTTTCTCAATTTTCTGTGCCAAGCCCAAGCAGTTTTAATAATAGCCTCAAGGTCGTATTTTGGTTGCCAATTGAGTATTTTTCTTGCTTTTTCGTTATCGGCGATTAGGTATGCAGGGTCACCAGGTCTTCTGTCAGTCTCTTCGACTTTAAAATCAATCTTTGTGATTTCTTTGACTTTTTCTATGACTTCTCTAACGGAATATCCTGAACCGTTGCCAAGGTTGAAGTAATCGGTTTTGTTCTCGCTCATAAGGTATTCCAAACCCTTTATGTGTGCGTCCGCTAAGTCGTTAACGTGAATGAAATCTCTTATGCAAGTGCCATCTTTTGTTTCGTAATCTGTCCCGAATATCTTCACACTTTCTCTTACTCCGCAAGCAGCATCGAGTATTAAAGGAATTAGGTGTGTTTCTGGTTCGTGCGCTTCTCCGATTTCCAAGGATTCATCAGCGCCTGCTGCGTTGAAATATCTGAAGCGAATGCTTTTTAATCCGTAAGCTTGGTCGTAGTCTTCGAGTATTTGTTCAACCATGTATTTACTTCTGCCATATGGGTTAATTGGTGCTTTTGGGTCGTCTTCTTTTATAGGGATACGCTCTGGCATACCATACACTGCAGCGGTTGATGAGAATACAAAGTATTTTACGTTGTGTTTCAGCATAGCATTCAGTAATGTGATGGTGTTTGAAACGTTGTTTTTATAATATTTGTTCGGGTCTTTGACTGATTCTCCTACCTCAATGTAAGCGCAAAAGTGCATTACGGCTTCTATGTTGTAGTTGGTGAATACTAAATCAAGCAAATTCTCATCCGCGATGTCGCCTAATATAAACTCGCCGTATTTTGCAAAGCTACGATGTCCATGAGAAAGGTTGTCAAGTATTATTACATCGTATCCCCTTTCTTTTAGCATTTTGCAAACATGTGAACCTATGTATCCTGCACCTCCGGCTACTAAGATTGCCACAATATCTCCTCCTGTGTTCTGTAGATTTCGAGTTTGATATTTTAAATTCTATCATTTACCTTTTTTGCTGTCACCTTTCTTCCGTAATTTCGTAGAGTTTGATAATATCGATACCCATTTTTTCTCCTATTTCAACAACTTCGTCTTTCGCTGTGAAATACAGAAATTGCCAGCCTTGGTTTGATAAATCCACAAGTTTTTTGATTTGTTTTTCAAGGCGATTTTTGTCATATCTTACAAACGGGTCATCTAGGATAAAGAACGCTTTTTCACCGCTGTTTTTTCCAAAGAGATGTTCTGCGAGTGCAAGTCTAATGGAGAAGTAAAGTTGGTCGTATGTGCCAGCTGAGAGTTGTTCGGGTGTGAATTCGACTCCGGATATATCTTTGACCTTTATTTTCCCACTACCTTGGTTACTTTCGTATGAGACATCTACATAACGCCCATCGGTAATCTCTGTGAAGAGCTTTATTAAGTTGCTTTGTTTGAAGATGTCGGATATATTTTTCTTTTCTTCCTCCTCGGTTTCTTGGAGTATCTTAAGAGCGGTCAGTTCGATTTTCTTTCGTTTATCCATGTAGTTGATTAACTTCTCAAGCTGTGATTTAAGTTTTTCAAGGTCAGATTTGTATACAACGTCTGGTATTTCGTCGAATAGGCCGTCTATTAGCTTTGATTCTTGCGCTTTAATGAGGATAAATTTCATGTTCTCCTGCTGTTGTCTTTGATTGTTTTTTAGGATTTCCAGTTCTTTTTGGAGTTGGTCAATTTTACTTTTTATTGTTTCCTCTGATTCCACTAATTCGCCAGGTTCTCCTGTTTCTTCGTTTTCTTTTAATTTGCTGATACTGAGCTCCTTCAGATAATTGTGGATAATATATTTTAGGTTTTCTAAGTTTCGAATTACCTCCGTATCGAACGGTTCTGGTAAGTCGTTTGGAAGTTCGTTAAACTTAACGGCGAAGGTTTTCAATTTCGTGAGGATTTGGGATTTTAGTGCTTGGTACTGTCCTTCGAGTTTTGATTTTTCGTCGAGTTTTTGTCTTAGTTCACTGGGTGATTTTACGGATAATAGGTCTAATAGTTCGTCCCTTTCTTTCTGGGCTTGTGAAAGTGTGTTTTTTTGGCTTTCGAGTTCGGTGAGCAAATTGTTCTTGCTATTTTCAATCTGAATTTGACTCGTTCTGAGTTGGCTTTCTGATTGGAGGATTTTGTTGTACTGAGATTCAGCTTCGAGGCATCTGGCTTTGACTTCAGTAACATCGTTGAATGGTGTTTTGAAAAGTTCGATTCCATCTTTTAGAATTTCTCTCCGAGTTTGTTCCACATCGTTGATTAATTTAACTGCTTCGAAAGCTTTTAGCAGCATGAAGATAGAAATTCCATAAAAAATGGAAGAAAGCGCGCTTTTGAGGACAGCCCCTGGTGCAAATATGAGAGAAAATGTTCCAGTGATGAGCATAGATATGCTTAAAATGAGCCAGAGAGTTTTGCTGCGTTTTAATTTTTCAAACCTAGAACTTTGTGATTCGTAAATCAAAATTTTTTCCTTTATTTTTGCTGCAGTTTCGGATTGTTCTCGTATCCTTGGAATGTTCTTTTGTATACCCGATAGCTCGCTTGTAATTTTTGCGAGAGATTCTTTTGTTTGTTCCGCTCTTTTTGTTAGTTCTTCTACCATTGCCTCAAAGCTTTTGATTTCGTTTTCGAGTTCGATTAGTTTTTGCAATTTTTCGTTTGTGTAAGGTTTGTATTCTTTTAGCTTCTCTACCACCGACTCGAGTTTATGGATATCTTCCAGTAGTTCGTTGCAAAAGCTTTTTTGTTTTACGAGCTCCAAAGTTTTTAGTTTCTTCTTTAGTTTTTCGATTTCCGATTGTATTTTTGTTATTTTTTCTTCTATTTCGAAATAATCGGCACTTTCAAGTGTAGGTAATAATGTATTTATTTCTTGGATTATAGCCTCTGCTTTTTCGTAACGTTGTTTGTATTTTGCATCTTTTTGGTCTTTGAATATTCCGCTTTCTGTGATGATACTGTTTTCCAAAATTTTCGCTCGAATGGATTGAATTTCTGATATCCTTGAGCCTACTAGTTTCTCAGTGACTATACTGTATACATCTGATTCTTTGTTTTTCTGAGGTCTTTCGATACTCAAATCGCTGTTTCGAATGATGATTGTATTCTTGAGCTCTTCGTGGGATAGATTGAACTGTCTTAAAAATTCTCCATTTTCTACACGGATTGACTTTCCATCATCTTCCAAGATGAGATAACCAGTGGGAAATTCTTTTACTCGGTCAATGTTTTCGTAATATTTTTCCTTTGCCTCTTTTTTACCGACGAGCATTTTTAGAATGGCTTCTATCGTTAAAGTCTTTCCGCTTTCGTTTTTTCCGTAGAATATTGTGAAGTTGCTTAGTTGGAATGTTTTTGAAAGCATGATAGGTCCGTATTTTCTAATGTGGAATTCTTTTATTCTCACGATAGTTCCCTCCCGATAGGAGCTATATCATGGCGTTAATGAATATATCGATGAGTTGTCTTTTATCTTCTTCGTTGAGTTCTTCGTCGTTTATTTTTCCAACCTTCTCGAGAATTTTTTCGAATACAGGATTGTTGCTAAGTCTTCCCAGGTCCTTTGCCAAGAATTCGACTTCAGATTTTGGGTTAAAGTTTTTCGCAATGGCTTGTAGTTTGGAGTTTAATTCTGATTCGCTAAGAGCGTGTTTTGCACCATCGAAGTGACCTGTTACTTTAAAGATAGGTGAGCAGTTCGCTGGAGTGTTGAAGTTTTTTAGTTTTTCTATGAATTTGTCAACAGGGTTTTGTTCATCGAATATGCTCAGTCTGATTTCGAGTTCTTCGTAGTAAAATGATTCGATTTCCAATTCCTGGGGTTCTTTGCCTACTTCCAGTAAATTGACTTTTCGTTTGCCTCTTTCTTTTTTCGTGATTGATACAGGGGAACCAGGGTAGATGAAGAATTTATCAGAAGTTTTCAAGATGCTGAGTTTTGTGTGAAAATGCCCTGCCAGAATATATTGAAAATTAAGTGATTTGAAGATACTCAAATCTATAGGCATGTAACGACCTCTTTCACCAAAGTCGTCAGGTTCGTAGAATGGAGCAATCAGCTCTCCATGGAAAAGTAGGATGTTTGGCTTGGTATGAGATGTATGTGTGTTAGCTTCGTGAATTACCTTAACCGTTTCCTTAGAAGATGAATGTTCCTTTTTAAATGGAACGGCGATTATTTTCACATCACCAAATTCAAAGACATTGTTTTCACTCAAGATAACAGTGACGTTGTTTCCAAGATAAAGACCGTCTTCGTAAAATGTTTCATCGTGGTTGCCAGGTAGGATAAGAGTTTGAAAAGGTGCTTCCGAGAATATTTTTCTTAGTCTTTCGTAGCTCTTCGTAGCGTCTTCTTTGCTATCAAATAAGTCCCCACAAATTACCAAAACATCAACTAAATTCTCCTTTGCTTTGTCCACTATGAGTTCAAGTGCTTCCCATCTTTCAAGCGTATCTGTTCTTAAATGTAAATCGGATGTGTGAAGAATCCTCACGGCAATCACCTCGGTATGGTTGTGCTGTTTTGTGGCAGTATACACATGTATTATAACACCGAAGTTGGCATTTTCTGACATTTCTGATGTATAATCATGGAATAATATTGATTACGATTGTAATAGTGCTCCTGGTATTCTCTTGCATAATTTTAGCGTGGGGCAATTATGATGTTTTCACATTTTTGGTTGCTACATCTATTCCGGAATTTGATTATCAGAAGCTTGTTGAGATAAGGCAGTACACATATTTGGAGAAACGAGCTTACAATGAGCAAAGGTATGTGACGGAAGAGCTTATCCTGACGGGTAAGGCAAGGATAAATATTGATGAAGATTTGACAAGAAAAAGCAGAATAAGTTTTTCGCCAAATCATGTTGTTCAAGATGGTAGACTTCCTGTGTGGGCTATATTTCTTGTATATGCTCGCTTTCCAGACAATGGCATGGATTTTGTTGAACAATCAGAGATTTTAAGAAGCTTAATCGGAGATACACAAGCGAATAGGCATTGGATATCTAATGTATTCCTATTCGATGTTTTTTGACATACATGCGGAAGTTAAAAAGGTTTTTGGGCAGATACTATGTGAAAAGAGAGCCACTATACAAGATTTCAAAAGGGCGGAAGAAAAAGGAGAATTAGGCAGGTTGTATGAATTAACAAAAAAGCTTGCGAGCGTGCTCGCAAGCCTGGCCAAGGGGGTTATTCTGAAAACCGTTTCGTCGAACTGAGGTTTTAAATTTCAGAAAGTGAAAATGTTAATACCCCTTTCACCACAAATTTTTGTGAACAAACTATCAACTTCCGCGTTCGTGTAAATATTTAGTATCTTAGTTCCCATCTTTTCGGTCATAGTTAGAAGTCTTTCAAGGATTTCCAAAGCATTGGCTGTACATATTTCAAATTTGAAGAATCCATCATCTTGCTCAGCGATTAATGTGTTCTTTGGCATGAAGCTTAGAATTAGTTGGAATATATTCCACGGTTTTACAAGTTTTTTCAACATCATATTTCCAACCATCTGTGCAACTGGTATTTTATCAACTTCGGTGATATCGATTGTGTAAGAAAACCTAATTAGTTCTTTTCCTTTGAGCGTATCTTTTGCGTATTCTTCATCCTCGATTTCTTCAAATGCGATTGTGGTGAACGTACTTTCTCTGAGTTTTCTCACCATGTCGTTTGTAAGTTTTCTCAAAACAAGTGTTGACCCAGTTAGATCGCACATTCTTCCACCAGAGGTTTTTAAGTTAACCATGGAAAGAGGCAATGAATCATTAAATCCAATAACTAAATCAGGTTCGCTTGCAACGACAATGGCTCCTAATGTTACTGTGGTAGCTTGTTCGGTGTATTTGCTGAGCTTTACGAGTTTTTCATTTACGTTGTCGAGGATTTCATAATTAGTTTGTGGGTTGGAGAATTTTTCAAATGTCATATGTTCGTATTTTTCGGAAGCGAATAGTTCTGAGAGAACTTTGTGGATTGTGGAGTCGTATTTCATGGTGTAGTAAAATGCTTTGAGAGCGAACATTCTTCTGTCGTGAAGAGGAACGTCACCACACGAATCTATCAATTTTATGATTTTCTGGTAATCGTTTGGGTCACACACAACAACTACGTTTCTATGGTTTTTTGCAGCTGCTCTTAACAGTGCAACCCCACCGATATCGATATTTTCTATCAAAGTGTCTTCATCACGTGTTTGTTTTTGAACTTCTTCAAATGGGTACAAGTTGACGACAACCATATCAATAGGAACGATGGAGTGTTCTTCTAAGTCTGCGATATGGGACTGTTCATCGAAGTTAGCAAGAATAGCGCCAAAAATGAAAGGGTGCAAAGTTTTTACACGACCACCAAGGATTTCAGGAAAGCCTGTTACTTCTGAGACTTGCCTAACAGGAATGCCTGCATCTGTCAAAAGTTTTGCCGTTCCACCTGTACTTATTATCTCCACGCCACGACTTTGGAGTTCTTTCGCAAATTCAACAACGCCCGTCTTATCAGAGACGCTTATCAAAGCTCTTTTGATATTCACGAAAAAATCACCCCCACGTCAATTTTTCAAATTTTCAGAGCTTTTTGAACTTCTACGATTTGGTTCATAATAATGGAGAATGTTTCTTCTATTTTCTTTTGTGTTTCGCCGAATAGTTCAAGGGCTTGTTTTAATTCTTGTGAGATTTTTGTTATCTCGTATATGCTGTCTTTTAGATTGTTGATTTCAGAGGATTGTTTTTCAAAGGTTGCTTCTACTTTCTCAAAATCTTGGGTTAGCAAGTGTACGCTATCAAAGAATTGGTAAATAGCTTCTGAGAATTTTCTGTTACTTTCGCTGATGATTTCTACGTTTTTAAACAGATTGAGCAGTTCTGCTGAAAAACCTTCAAATCTTCTTGAGATAGATGTGATGTTGTTTTCTATTCGTTCTGCGAATTCAGATGCCTCGTTTGCCAGTTTTCTAATCTCATTTGCAACTACAGCAAAGCTCTTTCCTGCTTCTCCAGCTCTTGCTGCTTCGATAGATGCGTTGAGGGAGAGTAAGTTCGTTTGAACTGCTATGGATTTTATAAGGTTCGATATATCTTTTATTTTTGCAAAGTCGTTGTAAAGCTCATCAAATGTTGATTTCAATTTATTGCTCATTTGATTAAAGTTTGTGACTATATTTTCGATTTCAGAAAAGTTTTCTTTGCTGCTTTCCGATATTGAGATGATGTCGGACATAACTTTATCTGATTTACCAACGGTTTCTTCCAACAATGAAGAGGTTTTTACCATTTCGTTTAAGAAATTTTCGAAGTATTCAACAGTGTTCTGTAGTTTGTCAAGGGTGTTTTCAGCATTTTTCACAGAAGAGCCAAGGTTTCTATACAGTTGCTCGATTTCTTCAAAGTAGTTCACGGAAGACGTTGAAAGTTCATTCACCTTATCTCTTGATGCGACAAGATTTTGAATGTAGTTTGTTTGTTCTTCCATAAGTTTACTGATAGCTTCGTTCATGTTTTTTGTGTTTCTAAAGACTTCTATAGTTCTTGCTGAAACGTATATGGCTATTGTAAGTCCGAAGAAAAGTTGACCTATGTTGAAGAACATAAATTCTATCTTAACGACGTTGGCTACAGAAAGTAATGACAAGAACGTTGCACCTATAACAGCTGAGAATCCAAAGAGTATCAGTTGTTCTTGTTTGGATTTGACTCGTTTAACGAGTATTCCAAGAATCGACAAAAGTAAAATGAGCGAATAAAGATAGAAAGTTGCATAGGAGTTCTTAAGTTGTGTCATGCTTCTGGCTAAGATTACTGGGATGAACAACAACCAATAAAGCAAAATGTAAATTTTCTCGACTTTCGTAGGTTTTCTTTTGAAGATTTCGTTTATGAATCGGTACGCAAAATACATACTGAGAGCTGCTCCCAATATTGCTAGTTTTTTCCAGAGTATGAAAGGATACAAAAACAGGTTCATCTCATCTATACTCGTTAATAATGGTGAGATTACCACTATGGCTCCGTATGAGAAAATCTTTTCTTTGAGAGCGAGTGATAATAAAAGGACGATGATGAAAAGCCCAATCATAAAACCTGAGCCTAAGTAAAACATCGATTCTTCAATAACGTTAGCACGTTCGATGAATTTTATGATATCATCGTGCTCACCTATGTAGAATTTTCGTTCAATGCCACCGTTTGAAATGAAAGAAAGCTCAATGAGCACATCTCCTTGTAAGGGTAGAGCAAAATACCTATGCCATGGATTGACACTACCTTTGTCTGACGAAATAGAATAGACTATCATACCGTTCTGATAAACATTTAAATACTGGTTAGCTGTTACTGAAAAGGCCAAAGTCTTCCCTTTGTATTTGGCTCCATCTATCTCGATTTGCATGATGTAATGGTTGTTCTCTTTGTCCGCAACGAAGTAAGGGAATGGCTTTTCTTCGCCGTTAACTATAACTTTTGCATCGTTAAATTCCTCTATCCCAGGAACGTTTCTGTAAGCTCCCATGAATGCAACTATTAGGGATATAGTAAATAAACCAGCCAGGGCTATAAACAAGTTCTTTATGAAAAATTTCATATGTTTCCACACCCCTCGACAACATTTACACAATGTTAGCTGTAGTGATATCGAGGCTTTTTAGAAATAGCTCCCACGTAACTACCAAGGAAGGATACTGCCTGTATAGTCAAGGAAAACCCCAGACTGGTTTAAATTGCGAATCACTTTTATTATACCAGCAGCGGATTCCTCGGGAAGCAAAGGCGCTTCAGGACCACCCATATCTGTTTTCACCCATCCCGGGTGGATAGAGACAACGTACATATTTTTCAGCTTATGAGCAAGCAATTTTGTCACCATGTTTAGGGCAGCTTTTGAAACGGAATATGGCACAGAAGTAGTTCCACCTGTGCTTGCGATACTACCAAGGATACTGGAAATATTTATTATCTTGGCACCATCCTTAAGTTTACCTTGCTTGTAAGCTTCTTGTACAATCATGTATGGTCCCATTGTGTTGACTTTGAATGATAATAACATGCCTTCTTCTGTAACTTCGGGAAATCTTTCTTCAATGAGTACTCCCGCGTTGTTTATGAGAATGTCTATAGGGTCTTCTATTTGTGAAACGAATTCTTCTATGGAAACAGGATTGGAAGTGTCCACTCTTAATACTTTGAGGTTTTCATGTTCAAAAGGCATAGAAGTCCTGACACCTACTGTTAAACGTTCACCTTGTGATAGGAGCTGTTTTGTCAACGCTAATCCAATACCTCTATTTGCACCCGTGATGACCCAGTGCATATTCTCCCCCCTAAGGTTTAGATTTTTTTGTCTTTTTTACTCTTCGTCTTCAACTGAGTAATTTGGATTTTCCTGATTTAATTTTTCCAAGTATTTTTTTGAGCTTTCTTCGTCTCCAAGTATCTTATTCATTTTGTACAGATATTCAAGAGCTTTTTGTCTTATCTCGGGATTTTCAGAGTTGCTTAATTCTTCAAGTTCGGAAAGGTTTGAATATATGTACTGGAGTACGGAAAGTGTGTCTCCGTTCTTTATATAGCCTATCAAAATCTTTGAAAGCTCTACATTGTATTCTAACACAACATTTTCGGAATTGTCGAAATTCCTAAGTCTTGTAAGAACTAAGAATGATTTGTATCCCATATCGTAAAGTTTCTTTATAGCTAGTTCGTATTCTTTTTTGTACTTTTCGTCCAGCTTAGCGTCTTCAATAACAGTGATAAACCCGGAAATTTCTAATGGCTCAACTGAAAGAAGGTTTCCTGACTTATCAAATACAGATGAGTAATATTTCTCCGCTAATTTTTCAGCAGGGACATTTTGGACCATGTCAAACCAGATTGCGTATTGTGATGGAACTATGAATTTTATATTTTCGGTTGAGATTTTTTCTTCCACATATTTTTGGAATTTGTTTTCCGAAAGACTGCTCATAACTTCTTCGTACATTGGAGAATCTTTGAACTTTTCAAATGTTGAAAGGTCGTTCAAATTTCTTATGTAGAATACAAAACTCGCATTGTCAGTTGTATGCATTCTGAGTGGTTTTTCCGATGGTGTGAAGAGAACATTAACGAACGCTTCCGAGGTCTCTGATTTCTTAAGTCCTAAGTATGTATCGGTATCCAAAAGTTCTGAAGGGGAAGCTTCAGATAGCTCTTGGACTGCTTTTTCGAAACCAACTTCATTCGCTCTGTTGTAAAATTCTTTAGCTTTTTCTTCAGTTTCAAAAACGGCGTAATCAAAATCAACGTATGCTTCTTCTTGTATTTGCTGGCGGTTGT
The DNA here is from genome assembly GCA_964452455.1 of uncultured Fervidobacterium sp. Taxonomy (GTDB): domain Bacteria; phylum Thermotogota; class Thermotogae; order Thermotogales; family Fervidobacteriaceae; genus Fervidobacterium. Next base: position 46,865 of record CAYVMA010000054.1, read on the forward strand.
TCTCGTAATATTCTCTCATTTCATCTTCTGAAACGTCCGAATGGGAAGACCTGAAATCTTCCAGTGATAAACCTTCTGCGGTAGATAGATAATCAATAGATTTGTCTTCTAAAAGTCTTTTCATTACTAAAGCTTCAACGTAAGGTTTTTCGAACAGAGGGTCAAAGGAACCATAATACTGCTCGTAAAGCTGGTACAGTTCATCGATATCCTCTTGGCTAATTCCAGCAACAATGGTTCCGTTTTTCTCAAGGTATGCTGCAAATTTTTGTAAGCCATTTGATAATACCAAAGAACTAGCAAACAAAATACTTAATATTACTAAAAGATTAAAAATCCTAAAATACCTTTTCATAATAACACCTCCAGTAGATTTTTGAAACCAAATCTTATGAACAAAGCGTAACTTACCAAATGAAATTATCCCCCGCAGATTTTGCGGGGGATATTCTCGCTGTTATTCGTTATTTGCCGTTTGTGTAGATTCGGTGGTTGTTTGTGTCGATTCGTTTGTTGTTTGCGTTGACTGTTGTGTCGCTTGCGCCTCTTTTTGTTTAATCATATCTTCAAGTTCTTTTTCAGCTGAATCAAAGTTTATACTATAATCTGGTTTGAGCTCTTTGAGCTTTTGTAAGTAACCTTTTGCTGTCTTTGGGTCATCGAGTAACTTGTTCATCTCGTACAATTTGTAGTAAGAATCTGCTCTTATCTTCACATCAACATCTGTTGCCTCAGCTAAGTCTGCAAATCCTTGGTAAACTTCAAAGAGTTGGTTCATTACATAATAGGCTCCACCTATTGAAAGATATGGTTTGATTGTGTCGTACAATTTCGAGTAATAATCAAATGCTACATCTTTTTTATCTGGGAAGTATTCTTTCATCCTTCTAAGTATTTCGAGAGAAGAACCTTTTACTTGGTCGTAAATGGATAGGATTATCTTCTTTTCGAACTCTTTAACATCTTCCCTTACCACATCTAATGACGTATCCGTGCTAGCTGCGATTCTATCTGCAACTACTAAGAACGCTGCTTTTTGCTCGGCTGGAATGTCGGTTCTTACTTCTTCTTGTTCTGTGAATAGCTCTTCATAGAATTTCTTGTAGGCGGTAAGTAAATCTTTTCCTTCAGTTGTTAATGCTTCGTACCATGTTTTGTAAACGGCATCCCTTATCTCAAATGCTACTTTGTTTTCTTCTTTCCATTTCTTGAAGTTTTCACCAAATTTTTCGTTCTTTAAGTCTGTAACGATTTCATTGAATGCATCTGATTTTTTGAAGTTCTCGAACGTGTCAACTTTTTGCACACTTTTAACATTGAAAACAAAGTAAGTGTCGTTGTAAGGGAATGAGACAATTGTTGATGTAGCATCGAAAATCATCTCTTCAAGTTCTTCTGGAAGTGTGCCTTTGTTCAATGTGTAATCTGTCATTGTCAGAGATGCTTCGGATGCAGCTTGGGTTACACCTTTTTCCATTGCCGATTTGACAAACGTTTCCATCTCTTCTTTGGTGGAGAAGGTAACATAAGAAGTTTCTGCTTTTGTGTATTTGTTTATAATATCTTCTTTGTTTTTGTTGTAATAATCCTGTATTTCTTTGTCGGCAACCATTCCAAGTTTGTCTTTTACAGCTTGTATTGTTAGTTCTTCTTCCTTTTGGCGTGTTAGCTCTTTTTCGTAGTTTGTGAGACTTCCGTATTGAACTTTAATTTGCTGGAGCTTTGCGTTATCTTTCTTTACTTCATCGATGGCTTTTTTGATTTCTTCTCTTACTTTATTTTTGTCCGGTTTGATTTTGTTAACTTCCGCATAGTAAAGCATCAATTTTCTGTTGAGTAAATCGACAGTGATTAACGTTTTGACGTACGGTTCCTCGATTACGGGGTCAAGCGATGGATTGCCATATTGAGCTAAAAGGTTCCCATAGATTTCTTCAACATTTTCTGGAAATACCCAGTATGTTTCATTTTTCAGAGGTGTTCCATCTTTGGTTAAGTATCCTACAGTTTCTTCTAGCGTTCTTTTAATCTTTTTCGCGCCCGGTGTGTAGTTGACTGCCAGTGCCCACAAGGCTATACCTGCGATGAATGCGATAGCTATAACCCAAATGAATACTTGCTGCCACTTACTTATGTGCTTTCTGAGTTTTACATCTTTGCTTTCTTTGCTCATGCTCTATCTCCCCCTTCTTCTGCTTTCTCAGAGATTTCAATTTCTTCTATGTCGATATCACCTTCAGGCCTAACAAGTGGGAATGCTATTACATCGCGTATATTAGGACTATCTGTCAACAACATAACAAGCCTGTCGATGCCTATTCCAAGTCCACCTGTTGGTGGCATTCCGTACTCAAGAGCTCTAATAAAGTCCTTATCAAGCATGTGCGCTTCCTCATCGCCAAGGTCTCTCAATTTTAATTGGTTCATGAACCTTTCAAGCTGGTCAACAGGGTCGTTGAGCTCGCTAAATGCGTTTGCCATCTCTCGACCGTAAATTATCAACTCGAACCTTTCAGTAACCCTTGGGTCCTCCCGATGTTTTTTGGCGAGTGGTGAAATTTCCACGGGGTGCTCAAGCAAGAATGTTGGTTGGATAACCTTGTCTTCCACAAGGTCCCAAAGCTTTTCTATCATGTGACCCCTATCTTCAATCTCGACATCGACACCGTGAGCCCTTAGAACAGAGAGCATCTTTTCGTCAGAATCTTCAAGTATATCCACACCAAGATTTTCTTTTATGAAATCTCTCATTTTTATCCTTCTCCAAGGTCTTGTGAAGTCTATTTCCTGACCTTGGTAAGTAATTTTCGTTGTTCCGAAAAGTTTCTCAACAATATAGGTTATGAGCTCTTCGGTGAGGTTCATCATATCCTCGTAATCTGCGTAAGCTTGATAGAGCTCTATGGAAGTGAATTCTGGGTGGTGTTTGTAGGAAATACCTTCGTTTCTGAAGATTCTACCTATTTCATAAACTTTGTCAAATCCACCAACTATGAATCTTTTCAAATGTAGTTCTGTTGCTATTCGCAGGTACATATCGATATCTAACGCATTACAGTGCGTGACAAATGGACGTGCAGAAGCACCACCTGTAAGGTATTGTAGTATAGGTGTCTCGACTTCATAGAACCCTTTCTGGTGCAAAAATTCGCGTATCATTCTAATGATGTCAGAGCGTATTCTGAACCTTTTTATGGTGTCGTCATTTGCAATCATGTCAACGTATCTTTGACGATATAGAATTTCTTTGTCCTTTATACCATGCCATTTTTCTGGCATAGGTCTGAGTGGTTTGACCAAGAGCTGGAACTTTTCGACAAGTATTGTTATTTCACCGGTATTGCTCTTGAACACGACTCCTTCAACACCGATTATATCTCCAATTGTTACATGTTCTTTGAAAAAGTCGAAGTTTTCCGTCTTATCTTTACGTACATAAGCTTGGATACGTCCGTAAGTATCTTTAATGTGGAAGAACGCACTTTTACCATGTTCTCTTATTGACATTATTCTTCCAGCTGTGGATACTCTCTGGTCAGTGACTTCTCCGTTAGCAAGGTGTTCAAACTGTTTCTTTATATCTTCAGTTGTGTGAGTCTTTGGATACGAGTATGGATAAGGGTTTATACCCATCTTTCGAAGTTCTTCAATTTCTCTGATTCTCTGTTCTCTGAAATCTTTAAGCAAGCAAAATCCCTCCTAAAAACCTTGTTCTTTCGACTTTTTGCCCATTTTTCTCCTTTAGTTAATTGTTACCTTATTACTCAGCTGTTATGTCCAACACTTGATACTTAACAATTCCTTTTGGTGCTTTAATCTTTATTGTTTGACCTTTCTTTGCACCGTTGATTCCTCTTCCAAGTGGAGAGTCGATACTTATTTTATTTGCAAATATATCTGCTTCTTGTGGATTAACAAGCTGGACTTTTAATTCTTCACCTGTTTCGAGGTTTTTCAATAGCACCCAATCGCCAAGACTTACTGTTGATGAATCGAAGGCTTCAGCTATTATTTCAGCGTTCATGAGCATTTGTTCAAGTTCGTTGATACGGGAAGCGATTCTACCTTGTTCATTCTTTGCTTCTTGGTATTCTGAGTTTTCCGAAAGGTCACCGAGCTCTCTTGCTGCTTTTATCCTTTCTGGAATTTCAAACATGAGTTGGCGTTTTAATTCATCGAGTTCTTCTTTGAGTTTTTGGTAACCCGCTCTTGTTAACTTCACTTTTTCCATCACTTTATCCCTCCTGAAATCATGAGTAGTCTTTTTTTCTTAGAGATTTATTCACCGTTCTTTTGTGATTCTTGGCGCAGTTCTTTTATGACCTCTATAAATTGATCAATTTCTCTGAAATCTTTGTAGACAGATGCAAAACGGACATAGGCGACCTGGTCGGTTTTCTTCAGTTCATCCATAACTATTTTGCCAATTTGCTCAGTACTTACCTCAACCGTTCCGCTTTTCTGCAAAGTGGAGACAACGTTGTCTACTATCCTTTCTATATCTTCCAATGTGACTGGTCTTTTTTCAAAAGCTTTCAGAAGACCATTTAATATCTTTCTCCTGTCAAATTTTTCTCTTCTACCGTCTTTCTTAATAACCGTAATAGGTCCAGTTTCATACCTCTCGTATGTAGTGAACCTTGCATGACAGCTAGGACATTCTCTCCTGCGTCTTATCGCTCTTCCTTCGCTAAGTTCTCTCGAATCAAGCACCCTTGTGTCTTCGTATCCACAGAACGGGCACCTCATATTTGCTCACCACTTCCTTTTGCCTTCTCCAAAAGTTTTTCCAATTTTTTGAATCTATTGTATACCATACTTTTTGTGAGCGGTGGCTCAAAGAGTTCTCCAAGTTCGGATAATGGAAGGTCTTCGTGTTCTAATCTTAGCTCAACAAGTTTTCTTAGCTCATCTGGTAAATTTTCTAATCCTATTTTTTCTATGACTTCATTGATGATTTTTAGTTGTTTTGCGTTACTTTCACCTGTTCGCTTAGCATTGGCACTTAAAAAATTAAGTGTGCGGTTTATATCCGCCCTTATTTCACGAGATGTTGTTATTTTTTCTATATGTGACGCTGCGCGAATTGCACCCATTAGCTCCAACACTTCTTGTATATCGTAGCCACGTTTTAAGTAGTATCTATAATTATACCTCAACTTTGTGATTTTTCCAATCACACCAAGAAATTCTTCCAACTTTTCGTCAACAAAATAAAGTAATTGCTCACTATAAGAAACAAGTTCAAAGTGATAGTTTTTTGCAGGGTCCGTCACGGAACCCGAAGCAACAAAAAATCCGCGCAAGAATGCACCGAATAATCCGATATCTTCTTGTATTTCTTTGGGCATTGAAAGAATTGACAGTTGGAGTTTCTCAAGTATATTGGTCGGAATAAAAATTTGAACTCTTTTACGTTGGAGTTTGTTCTTTATTAGTGTTAGCTTCTTTTTGTCTATACCCAAAAGGTGTAATAAATTCATAACCCTTCTGGCAGCAGGTATAAATCCAACTTCAAGCAAAACATAACTATCAACAGAAGTTTTTACGTACGTGCCTTTACCTTTTAAATAACCAATAATCTCAGCCTGTGCCTCATCTGGGCTGAGAACTTCCACCTGGCATAATTCGCCTTTAACTTCTTCCGAAAATGTGTATCTCACAGCTTCACCTCTAAATCTGGTGATTTTCTTTCGAGTTTTTGGTTCTTAACTGAGTTCAATAAATTAAACAATATTTCTGATATTAAAACAGGGTCGTGACGAATTCTATATTCACCCTCAAATATTACTGAAGCATAATGCCCCAGAATTACACGATTATCGTCGATATCCACTTTTACAGGTTCGGCACCTTTTTCAATATACTTTTTAAGAACCTCTTCGTTTCTTGGAGTGTATGAGTGAATAATGTAATCAAGAGACACTCCTGCATACCTTTCAATTTCTTTTACATGGTCTTTGAGAGTGTATCCAAAGGTTTCTCCTGGTTGTGTCATGATGTTGCTTATGTATATCTTTACGGCACGTGACTTTTTGAGAACTTCTTGAAAACCCTCCACAACCAAGTTTGCAATGACACTCGTATACAGACTCCCAGGTCCGAAGATAATTGCATGGCTTTCTTCTAATATTTTCTGAACTTCCGGGTTTATTCTCGCAGGTTCATGTAGTTTCAGTTCGACTATACGGTTCTTTGTCTTTTTGCAATATTCAACAATATTTGTTTCTCCAACTACGTGTGTTCCATCTTCGAAGACAGCCAACAATCTCGCCATTTGCAGAGATACAGGAAGAACCCGCCCTTTTATTGCAAGAATATCAGAAGCCCTTGCTACGGCTTCTGCAAAACTTCCCGTAATTTTTGTTAATGCCGCCAGAATGATATTACCAACACTGTGCCCTTTCAAAGAACCATTTTGAAATCTATAGTTAAACAGTGCACTCAAAATGCTTTCAGAATTTGCAAGTGCTACTAAGTTGTTCCTTATATCGCCTGGAGGTGGAACTTTCAATTCTTCCCTGAGTATACCAGAACTTCCACCTTCATCGGTTATTGTAACCACAGCGGTTATCTCATATGGATAATTTTTTAATCCTCTTAGTAGCGTTGAGAGACCTGTGCCACCACCAACAGCAACAACTTTCATCCAAGAGCCACATCCCTGTGCTCAATTGTTGTTTTGAAGTTTTCTTTTTCAAGTTGGGAAGCTAATTCCTCAGCAAAATAAACAGACCGGTGTTTGCCACCGGTGCATCCTATTGCAACCACCAATTCTCGCCTACCTTCTGAACTGTATCGACTAATAGCAAAGGAAACAACGGATTTAATTTGGCATAGATAATCGTTTACTCCATCGACATTTTTCAAAAATTCTTTTACTTCTTTGTCTCGTCCATCTTTTTGGCGAAGTTCAGGGATGTAGAAAGGATTAGGGAAGAAGCGAACATCAAAAACGAAATCTGCATCAAGTGGTATCCCATACTTAAATCCAAAGCTGATGATGTGTACGGTAAAATCTTTGCTTTCGCTACTTCCAAGAAGCTTAGTTAGTTTTTCTCTCAATTGATGAGGGTTTAGTTGAGAGGTGTCAATGACAATATCTGCCATTTCAAGAACATCTTTCATCATTTCTATTTCCAGGTCTATGGCTTCCGTCACGGATGTCGTTTGTTTTGAAAGTGGGTGAGCTCTTCTAGTGTGTGCAAATCGCTGGACCAAAGTTTGCTTTGTAGCTGTTAAAAAGACCACCTTTGTGAAAGGAAATCTCTCTTTGACGTCTGCAATTGTCTTTTTAACATTGCCAAACATATAGCCTCGAATGTCTATGACTATTGCTAACTTATCAACGCTCGGTAATACAAGACTTGCTACCTGATATGTAACTTCCGGTGGAAGGTTATCTATGCAAAAGAAACCCAAATCCTCGAGCAAGCCAGCTGCTGTAGACTTACCCGCTCCCGAGTACCCTGTCAATATCACAAGCTCTTTCAAAGTATACCACCTTCTGTTCTAACTCTGTGACTTCAAGATGTTTCACTTGATAAGGATGCCTAAATCCAATTTTTTTAAGCTTTTTCTCGAATTCTTCTGGATTACCAGTTACATAAAATTCGACAAACTGTTTTCCACTACCAACAAGGTGCGATATTTCCCTAACCATTTCATCAGCAGGGTCGATGATTCTAACGTTTTCCATAACTCGTGCTATTATGTCCTTAAGGAATGGGAAATGTGTACATCCAAGAATCAGTTCGTCGGGTTTAAACTTTCTAAACGGTTCAAGGTAGAATTTAACAACAGCCTCAACCATGTTGCCATAGAATATGCCTTCTTCAACCAATGAAACGAAAAGTTGAGCGGGCCTTTGAGCAACTTTTTTCCCTCTTTCTTCAAGAGCATGTTTATAGATACCGCTCTGAACGGTTGTATGAGTGCCTATAACCGCAACTCTCTCATATTTCGAGGCGTTAACACCTGCTTGTATGATGCTGTGATATGGAATTTTGAAAGCATGGCGATATTTCGCTATTGTTGAATCTGAAGTGTTACATGCTGCAAATATTCGCTCAACTTTTCGTTCCATCAGAAAACCAATGATTTCCCTACTGAAAGTTTCTATTGTATCACGTGGTTTCGTGCCGTATGGAGCACGCATAGTGTCTGCAACATAAATATAATGAGCTGGTAGGGTTTCAATCAATTTTTTTAGGACCGAAAGTCCCCCTATTCCTGAATCGAATAGTCCAATTCTCATTTGCTCTTATACCCCTCCATGGTAAGATTTTTTTAGTTATGAGTTTTTAACCCAACGTTCTAATCTTCTCTTTCACTCGGTTATAAAGTTGGTCAATTTCTTTTTGAGTATTGTACTCATTTTCGAGTAAGTCACAAAGCATGAGAACTAAGAGCTCATCAAATGGAATTTCGTCGTAGAGGCTTCTGTAAGATATTTGAAGTTCTTTAAGCCTTCTGAGTACGTAATCTATGAGTTCGTCAGAGCCATCAGTAGCAAATTCGTAATCTTTACCAAAAACAGATATTTTAACCTTCCTCATGTTCGCTCACTTCCAATATGCGCATTAAGTCTTTGACTCTGACAACAAGCTTGTTTATGATTTCTTCGTTGTTTCTAAGCAGGTTCTCTAAATGGTTCTTTTCTCTTTCCAATTGACTAATTCTCTCAATTGCTTGATTGAGCTCATTCCATAGTTTTTCGTTTTCTTTTTTCAGTTCCACGTAACTTGTTACTATACCCTCTACCAAACGTTCCAATTCCTGCACCTTTTCATTCATTATACCACGCTCCCTTGCGTTTTACCAGTTTCCGAAAGCGATAAAGTTTGTTACGTTTGTAATAAAAATAACTAACGGGTGCATTATCATTGGTAAAATCCATAAGACAAGAAGTCCCAGCATGAATAGGATACCATAAAAATTAAATTTTATGTACCATTCGTATGACTTGTCTGGCAAAAACGCCAAGACTATCCTTGAACCGTCAAGTGGGGGGAGAGGTATCAAAGAAACTATGGATAAAGTAAAGCTCCATTTTGAAGCAGTGTAGAAAAGGTTAAAGAGTATTGGGGAGTTTGAAAATCTACTCAATATCCCGTAGATTACTCCTATCAAAGAGCTAGCAACAATACCATAAATTGAGAAAAGCAACAACCTTCTTTTTCTGATTTTGAGGTAATCAATCAAAGGAGCTCTAGTCCAACCAAAGTCGAAGAACAGAAAAGTTATTAATCCAACGGGGTCGACATATCCGATGGGTGATTTTTTCAGAAGTGGGAAAAATCCACTCGGTGGGTCATACAACCCCACACTTATTCTATAAAATAGGCATCTGAAAAACTCACGTGGCCAGCTAATTAAAACGTAAGCAGCAAAACCATATAACACATTTTTCAAAGCAGAGATAACAAGCTGGTTCAAACAAGTCCCCCTCCCCTGCGCTTAGAACAAGATGAACGCAGTAACTTTTTACTTTTGTGAAGTCAAACTTCTGTCTTACTCCACCCAAGTTCGAGTTTCTTTTGTTTGGCGTATTCTTTCACTTCATGTATCTGTTCGTAAGTCATATTGTTCCACCAATACGGTAACACAGTATTGTTAAGCAATAATGGATCTTCAAGACCTGTAAGCTTTCCTTTGTTTACCAAGTCTATCCATATGTCCGTTCCTACAATAGGAGTAAATTCGTTAATGGAAAAGTCTATATCTATAGCTGCACAAACATCTACTGCGTTTTTGACATCTTCAACGCTTTGCTCAGGCAGATTAACCATAATATATGCACTAACTTCTTTATGTGTAAAACCTGCGTTGTGTAGGATTTCAGATGCACGAACAATGTCTTCGTCTCTAACTTTACCACCTGTTTTAATTTGAAGCTCACCGGATGTTTCGTATCCAAGTTTGATTGTTTTGAAATTGGCTTCGAAAAGTAAATCCGCAGTTTCTTGGTCTAACAACCGTGCATGTATGCCATTTGGTAAGTGAAACCTGATTCTTTTATGGAGATTTTTTTCTAAGATTTTTCTTAAAATGCGTTTAAAGTGTTTTTCTTTATTGATAAGTATCGCATCGTCGAAAAAGACTATATCTTTGATATTCAGTATCTCAGAGAACTTTTCTATTTCCTCTATTACTTTCTCAGGACTTTTGAATTTCATAGTTTCCCAATTTCTATGGGCGATACAATATGTGCATCGATAAGGACAACCAAGTGTTGTTAACAAAACAACGTATCCTACACTATTATACAACTCATAAGCAGGTGATAGGTCTGTGAACCAATCAATATCTGTGCTAGGAATGTCCCATCCAAGTAAATCGTTAAGAAAGTGAGGTAAGTACCTCAAGTCTGTTTTTGTAAAAACATAAGCACCAGATTTCTTGGCTACGTGAGGCTGGTTTCTTGCAAAGAACCCCCCAATCACAACAGGAACGGAAAGTTCCTCTTTCAAAACACGTATAGTATCAAAATAACCAGGATACCAATAAGTCAGGGTAGACGTTACGAAAACTACACTTATATCATTTTTAACTTCTTTCAATCTTTTCCTAAAAAGTTCTTCAGGCATTCCGTATCTTTTGTATTTTCTTGGCATGAAATGTAGTATTTCTGGTTTTTTTATCTCGATGTGTGGGAACTTCCCTGTGCCGTAAAATTTGTCTTTTGGAACTTTTGTATACAGTGGCAATTCGGGGTCGTATCTATTCATCAAATCGATTAGTTCGACTTCTATGCCAAGACTTTTCAAAAAGCTCCCCACATATAGCAAGCCAACAGGTTTCAACCAAAAGTCGTAAGCAGCGAAATCTTCAATCCAAGGATTTACGAGTAATATTTTTCTTTTCTTCATAGAAATAGTACATCCCTCGCAGTGTCAAATCTTTGTCGATTATTCCATCAACTATATCCTTTACAAAAACAGATTGACCACCGGTATGTATTATCTTTGGAGTTTCTTTGAATTCTTTGATTATATTCTCCACAACATATTTTACTGCACCGACTGTTGCATTAATAGCACCAATTTGTATATTCGATTCAGTGTCTTTGCCTATGAACGTTGGGTGTGGTTTAAGCTCAACTAATGGTAACTTCGCGGTGCCTTTGAACAGCGCGTTTACCATCATTGCAAAACCAGGCATTATAGCTCCGCCTTCGTAGACACCGTCTCGAAGCACCTCAATTGTTATCGCCGTTCCGTAATCTACAACAATACAGTTATTCCCGTAATCCTTTTTGGCAGCTATAACATCGCAAACTCTATCTGCACCGATTTCTTTAGGATAATGCACGTTCCATATTATTTTATCATAATCCTGTGCTCTGACAAAATATACTTCTCCATTTCCATATTTTTGAGCAAAATATTCAAAGACAACATTTACTGAAGGAACAACAGAAGAAACAACTATCGGCAAATTTTCAACGTAGTCTTTGAAAAAGCTCTTCAAAAATGCATATAGTTCATCCTCGGTTTCATACTTTGAGGTTGAAATTCGATATTTTTCGAATTCTTTACCTTCTCTTGTTAGAGCGACTGTTGTATGTGTATTTCCAACATCGAACAACAAAACCATAATTTAGAAGACCTCCTCGCGTGTTACCGAGTTACAATCTTTACCATCGCGTGGTTACTTCCACAGCAGTTTCAGGAAGTATCTTGTATTTCTCCAGAATCTCGCGTATATCTTTTGTGACGTATATCCTTACGATTTGTATCAGATTGCTTTTCATGAAGTTATAAGCCGGGTATTGCCTAACGTATTCTTCAAATGTCATCAGGCTGTGCTTTTTAAGTATGTATATATTACTTCTCAGAAACTCTTCAGGATGAACGATTGTAAGCTTGTAAGGAGTATCTATTTTGAAAATTTCGTCAAAGTTGCTGAGAATGTGCTTGATTGTTTTCATGTCTTCTTCATCGGCGATTTCCAAGCATCTTTCAAGTCTCAGACGAATTTTTTGTAGCAAGTCTCCGGCGATGCCTTGGCTCACAAGTGTTGGGTCGACTCCTTCAATAGAGAATGGAGTTTCCAGAACTACTTTCCACAGATTTCTTGACTTTAATCTCTCGACAATTTCGTAAGCCATTACTATGTCAAGCTCGAGCGGTTGAAGGTCTATTTCGTATTTCAAAAGCGCTTGCTTTGTATCTTCTCCACCACCGTATTGTTCAACAAGGTTGTAAAAATTGAATATAACTTCGTTAATGATTGTTTGGTCAGTAAGGTCCAAGAACTTTTCAATATCCAAAACGCGTTCGTCTAATTTAAGTGCCTTGTACGAAAGGTCCAAGAGCTCTTGTATCATCATGTCTGCTGCCCTTGAAGTTTTGTGGAAATAGACGTTCTTGTACATCATAAACCTACCAAACAATATTGTGTATATCTCATCAACAACTTTTGAATCGTAAGCAAGTATGGCTTTCCCATCTTTTTCAACTATTTTCGAGTTCCTTATTAATCTGTCTATAGAACCTGTACCGAACCCTCTTGTTCCTGCATAGTATGAATCTCTCAGAACAAAGTCGAGACGGTCCGCACCAAGTGGACCTTGGACAACCGCAAATTCAATCGTTCCTTTTTCTTCACCTTCGTAAACCTTTATCACTTCTTCCATCAACTGTGCAAAGTTCTCTTCCATATTAGTTGAGAGTTCACCAAGTGTTATCTCCAAATCTTCTAACACAGCCTTTTTTAGAGCTGATGGAGCTTCTTCATACTTCTTTTTTAATTCTTTTGGAAAGTATTCTCTCAACAATCTAGTTCGATATTCATCGTGTCCATCATTAAACCCAAGCCTTTTGTAAACAACATCGTCAAATTGATGACTAAATGGTCCATGACCGATATCGTGGAGGAGTCCTGCGAGGCGTAAAATACGGACTTTATCTGGAGTATCGTAAAGATGTTCAGCGTAGATTCCGGAAAGATGCATCACGCCAAGCGAATGTGCAAAACGTGTATGAGTTGCCCCTGGATATACGTATTCAGCACCTACCAATTGGCTAAGGTATCTAAGCCTTTGCATTGCTTTGGTATCGATAATTAATATCTCGATTGGATAAAGCATAATTTCAGAATAAATTGGGTCTCTTGAAACCTTGTGATACACAATTATCGCCTCCTGTTAAAATCTGGTTGTACTGTTATTTTACCATATAACAACGAAAATTGCATATATTATTGCAGCAATTGCAAAAAATGTTTTTGTTTGTTTGGTATTTGTCGTTTTCACCTACTTGCAATGAATGGCAAAAATGTTGTATAATTAATACGAAAATTGTAAGACGTTCGGCTTTTGTGTTTTAACTTTACTTATTCAACTGTGTCAATTCATTCAAAAATGGGGGGATTTCCCACACCACAATAAAAGGAGGGGTTGGCTGTGAAAAAGGTTCTTGTGGGACTTTTGGTGCTTGTTGCACTGTCCATTTTCGCTGTACAGGTTAACTACGGTATCTTCTCTGATATTACGACAACGAACATCTGGAACTTGCTGGGCTCAGGTTCGTCTACTTGGAACTTCGTCGTTCAAATTTGGAAATATCCTTCTCTGCTTGGTATGAACAAAGATGGTGCTCTCATACCATCCGCGGCTGTTGAAATTCCCAAACTTGTCAAAGAAGGAAACATGTATACAGTTACGGTGAAACTCAGAAAAGACATGCGCTGGTCAAACGGTGCTCCATTCACAGCAGATGACGTTGTTTTCACTTACACAACAGTAAAAGAGATGGAAATTCCAGGCGGTAACTGGGGTGGAGCTTACGAACCAGAAAAAGTCGAAAAGATAGATACTTGGACAGTGAAATTCTACTTCAAAGAAAAGAAAACGATGACGATTTACTACGACACACTTATGACAGCTATTGTTTGCAGCAACTACTGGAAACCGATAGTAGAAAAAGCAAAGAAACAAAAAGACCCAGTAAAATGGCTACTTTCACAAGAAGTTATTGACCCAGGTATAACTGCATTGAACCTTGGAAAGATTGAAAAAGGTGCGTTTGTGCAAGTTGTAAAACAAGTTCCAAATGACAAATACTGGGCATACGGTGAAAAGAACATTTACTACAAAGGTGGCGGATTCTCAATCGTTAACCCAAAAACAGGGTTCAAATGGTCAACAGGCGATACGAAGCAACCTGTTACACTTGAAGTTGTTAACGGACCGTTCGTAGATACCATTGTTTACAAAATCTTCGGTAACAAACAAGTTGCTATCCAAGCTCTCATTGCTGGCGACATTGACTACATTTACAACCCAGTCGGACTTACAGCAGGTGAAGCTGAACAACTCAGAGGTCAAAAGGATATAAAGATTGTTTCCAACCCACAACTTGGATTCAGGTACCTTGCATTCAATATGAGAAAGTTCCCAATGAATGTTAAAGAGTTCAGACAAGCTCTTGCAGCACTTATCGACCGCGATTTCATTTGTAACCAAGTGCTCCAGGGTAGGGCAATCCCACTTGCAACACCAGTACCACCAGCAAACAGCTTCTGGTACAACTCTGCTGTCAAGACCATCGGAGAAGGACTCAGCATGGGTGAGAGATATCAACTTGCAGTCAGTCTGCTCAAGAAAGCAGGATTCAAATGGGATACAGAGCCAGTTATCGATCCAAAAGACGCAAAGAACCCAGTTAAGACACCTGGTAAAGGTTTGAAAGGTCCAGACGGAAAACCGGTACCAACACTCACACTCCTTTCACCGGGTATGGATTACGACCCAATGAGAGCACAAACAGCTATGTACATCGAACAGTGGGCAAAGAACATAGGCATACCTCTCAACTTGAAGCTCACAGACTTCAATGAAATCGTTACGAAAGCATTTGATGATGTCGACTTCGATATGTACATACTTGGTTGGGGTATTGGAAGAGTTCCAACATACTTCAAGTCATTCTGGCACAGCTCTGAAATGGCACCAGACGGATTCAACACACCAGGTTACGCTAACCCAGAATTCGATGCACTTGTTGAAGAATTCGAATACGCAGATACGTTCGAACAAGCAAGAAAAGCTATTTTCGAAGCGCAGAAGATACTTGCAGAAGATTTGCCATATATAATCCTCTTCACAAACCCATTGATTGAAGCTTACAGAACATCCATCCAATTCCCGTTTGATCAGGTGCTCGATGGTATCCAGGGTTACTCTGGATTCCCAGAAGGTGTGAGAAGAGTTCAATAAAACAAAATAAGTAGCACTTAACTCCGAAAACTCATTTTTGAGGTCCCCCCGCAAGGGGGGACTATTAAATGAGGTGCTTGAGAGATTCCGAATTAGAAATACAAAAAACTTCCCAAAGCATATAAACGTGTCCAAACTGATTAAAGGGAGAGGTGAAGATGAGAGGCTGGGAGCTGATAGTGTTTGCAGTCGTTATACCTTTGATAGGAGTATATTACTCTCTGAAAAAAGGGAAAAAACCTATGAATTACATATTCCTTGCAATCTCACTTGCACTATACTACGGAGCTCTTTTTAATGTTAAGTATCTTTATCTATTTAGTCCAAGATTCAACTTCATCATTGCTCCGATAATATACTTTTATGGCTTCGACCTTCCTGGACTTGCTAAGTTTATCAGAAACAGGACTGCACAGATTGTTCTGTTACTTGTTATATATGTCACCGTTGTATTCTTCATCTTCTTAGCGATGCCGGGTGATTACACTACGAAATTTTTGGATCCAAAGTTGATGAGAAATCCTGAAATGTATGAAAAAATAAGAAAAATGTTTGGTGTAGACGACCCGTGGTATGTTAAGTATTACAAACACATGAGGAATTTCTTTAACTTGGAGATGGGTATATCGTTCAGTGAATATCCTAGGAGAGTTGAAGAAATCATCGCCGAAAGGTTACCGAGGACTCTGTTTCTGTTCCTTGCAAGTTCTGTTCTTTCGTTCCTGCTTGGTTTTGACCTTGGGAAGAGAATTGCATGGAGAAGAGGAGGGTTAATAGATAAGGCAGCCACGTTCGTGGGAATTGTCTTTTGGACGATTTTCACTCCATTCTACATGCTTATCCTTATATGGTTCTTCGCGGTTACACTGAAATGGTTCCCACTTTCTGGATTTATTACCCCTGCAAAGTGGTTTGATGCCCCGTTTGGTGCACAAGATGTATTTATAAGGTTACTGTGGACTGAATTCTTTTTGCTCGTTATGTGGATAGCTGGTGTGATTGTTGCTTCGAAGTTGAAAACAATCAAATCAAAACGAATTGCTGTATGGTCCTTTATAGTTGTTGGTATAATACTGGCAGTGATTTACTGGACTACGAATAAAATGGGAACGTATGCGCTCGATATAATCTACCACCTTGCACTCCCTGTAATTGCACTTGTGACATTGCACTTTGCAGGAGATATGCTTGTTATGCGTGATACTATGCTTGAAGTCATTAAAGAAGACTATATTACAACCGCCCGAGCAAAGGGACTTCCAGATAAGGTTATACGAGATAAACATGCCGCGAGAACTGCTTTGCTACCTTTAATGACAAGTTTTGTTATAGGTCTTGCTTCTACAGTGAGTGGAGGAGTTATCACAGAAACGATGTTCTCGTGGAAAGGTATGGGACTTACCCTTCTTGAGGCAACAACTTCTCAAGATACACCGTTAGCTATTGGGTGTCTGGTCTTTACAGGTGTTTTGGTACTTATCGCCCACCTGGTTGCTGATATACTTTACGCATTCTTAGACCCAAGAATCAGATACTAAGTGAGGTGATAGCAGATGGCACAAACTAAAAACGCTGAACTTAAAGAATCAATACTGAAGATAAAATTCAAGCTTTTTATTAAAAATTTCAAAAAGAACTGGGCACTCTTCAAAGAGAGCAAAATGGGAATGTTTGGGCTTTGGGTTATCATAGCCTTTGGTATATTTGGGGCACTATCTCCCATTGCCCTTAACATACTTGACCCGAATATCTATGACCCTGTCACGGGTCTCGATCCAAGGATACTTTCCAGTAAGTACATCACCGATTATCTATCAACTCAAAACTTAGTCAAAGGAATCGAAATTCCAACGGCTCAAATTTGGGTTTATTCGTTTATGGATAAAGGCGAAGCCTTTAAAGAGACTATGGAGAACCTTGTGAGAAACTCCCAATACGAAATTATGACCACTTATGCTCCAGACGCTCTAAGGCATTTGCTTGATACGATATCCGACAGTTACATCCCTGCCAAAGAGAGAATGTACTTCCAAAATAGCATTTCAGAACTTGTAGAGAGAGGCATAATCAAATTCTCTGCCATAGTTAGTGTTAAAGATATAGGAAACAGGGATAAATTCTCTTTCCAGAATTTTTCCGAGTTGCTCCAAAAAGTTGATTACACAACTTTGGCG
>CAYVMA010000055.1:0-14192 GCA_964452455.1 uncultured Fervidobacterium sp.
AAAGTTTCCGTCCCTCATAGTCACTTCTAAAACGCCCCGGAATGGCTGAAACAACTCAAAAAAACGTTTGGGACAGGAGAGTTTCCATCCCTCATAGTCACTTCTAAAACCCGTAAAACCCTCATAAATATTATACCCCATTATTTTTGTTAAATTTGACAGTTACATTTGTAAAAATTAAAAATCTTGTATTTATGCCGTTTTAAGTTAATCATAACCTGGAACTATCCCCCGAAAAAATGGCTAAATTTTGTGGTTTTACATAATCGTTACAAACGGTCAAAAAATAAGTATTTATTCATAAGCATTGTGGAACAAGATTAATAGAATATGAAGCAAAGGTAGAATATCAATACCTGAAAATTATTGCGTAATAGTTTATTTTCAGCTAATAAAATGTTATTTTTTGATAAATACACATCAAAAAAGTCTTTCAAAAAGCAGAAAGGTGTGGGCTGATTATGTGAGCATAAATATTACAAATGAGAAGCAAAAATAGTGATAACAAAATAGTAACGCACAGATAAATAATGAATTAACAACCGGAAGAAAAGATGGAAAGTTGAAGATAGAATTCTGGGCAAGAAGTGTGTGGATTGTTTGCGGTGTAAAACGAGTTGATTTTGAATTCACCAAAAATTGTTTTGATTTTTCCCTTTGCATCGATTTTGTTTTAAAACCGCTAAAACTTGTCTTCAAATTTCGCTTTTTTTATTGCAAGGATATTTAAGAAATATGATATAATTAAAACAAGGGTTATCAAAATTACTTCAAATTTTAGTTACGCATTGAGAACTTTAGTAAGTGCAAGTTGGGAGGATTTTGTCGTGGCGTATTCTAATCTATTGAAAAACGATGTTTTAAAATATCTTGATTTTGTAAAAAAAGGTGAAATTAGTTTAGGAGAGATACCCGTAGACCTTTCACGGCTTGATAAACATATACCCCAAAGAAAGCTTATCGTTTACGAAATCCTCAAGTTCTATCTTTTGCAAAATTATAAAGAGCAGGCTATTAACCTTTTAATAACAGAATATAGCTCACTTGGTCTTAAAAAAGAAGAGGCATATTTGCTGGCTTGGTCCAAATTTGTAGAGGTAAAGTTTCCTGTCGTCGAAGCTGATAAAGTGACTTTAGCAAGAGCGCTTGTGTTCAAGGTTGATTCTTCGTTTAGCAATAATCCACAAGTCAATGATATTTTGGCAGTTCTCGAAAAGAAAATCAATGCCAAAATATCTGTGCTTTTCGACAGAGATTTTGTAGGTGAATCTTTCGAATTGGCAGTTGCTGTAGGTCGTCTTGTAGAACACATACCAGAAAATTTAGCTTTTACAGGCCGAGTAGAAGAAGATGGAAAGATTTTAAAAGTCGAGAACTTTTACGAGAAAGTAGTATACTGCAATAAAAACAACATGGGCCTGATTTCCTATATTGATGTATCTCACATAAGCGAAATTATTGATTTTCTGAACGAGAGAGAGTTTCATATACCTATATTGCTAAGATTTTCGTCAAAACCACAAGACATTGAAATCTTATGGAAAAAGTTGAAAGAAAGAGTTTTAGCATTCTCAGGGAAAGGCGGTGCATCAAATTGTAACTTATTTGAAAGAATATACAAAGCACAACTTATTTATTCAATTAGCAGAGAACTTTCAGAAGACGAGTTTTATGAGCATATTGAAAAGGCTTATGGGATTATTAGAAATGTGATAGATAACTCAGGCATACCACATATAGCTATTAATGGTCCTGCAGCGTTTGCTCTCGGGCTTGGAATAACTTTAGGTGCGAAGGACAAGCTCGTAGTTTATCATTATCAAGGTAATTACATTCCTGTCCTTGATTTAAGTACTGAGCAAAATTTAAGGTTAATAAAAACTGTTACGAGGTTCAAGGAAGCATTGCAAGAACTTACATGTGAAGTTTTAGAACATAATACAAACAAACGAAAAGCTATATTAGCTATCGATTTGGCTTCACATACATTGTTATCATCTGTTAGAGAATATGCGAAAGAAAATATCCCAGATGGGTTTATCATCCATGTAATGCCAAAGAATATGGAAGCTTCAGGTAACATACCTCTTGGAGATTGGAAAAAAATTGTTTCTGAGTTGTTTTCAATTACACAAATAGTACGCAACGATTTTTATTATGACGAACTCCATATATTTTTAAGTTGTCCTGTCCCAATTGCTTTTGGTTTTGGAATGGCTTTAGGAGATTTTGTGCCAGGGAAGATTTACAATTACTTCAAAGGTGGAAAAACGAAAAAGGCAGGGTATATTCCTGTGTTAGATATAAACGAGATTTTGAGATAGAAAGCTTAATTCTCCCCTGTCAGATTTTACGGGATATCCCCGTTTTTTTAATTGGACAGCTTCGGAATCCTCTCCAGGGGGGATAAAGATGCAAACAGTTTATATTTTTAAAGATGCGTATCTTAGAAAAAAGAGTTCTGCTTTGTACATAGAGCCAAAATCTGAAACGGAGAAGCCAATATACGTTCCTTTAAAAAATGTTTCATGTCTTATGGTTTTTTCAGAAGTAGACCTCAATAAGAAAACGCTTGAACTATTTTCAAATTCTCAAGTGCCTGTGTTTTTCTACAATTACAACGGCGAATATGTTGGTTGTTTTTATCCTGTCGAAACTAACAAAACTGGAGAAATGTTAATACTGCAATTCCAACACTATCAAGACTTGGAAAAGCGTATTGTTATAGCTCGTGAGATATTGCTCGGAGTAGCGGACAACATGATATCTTTGATTAAACGTTATGTGGATAAATATCCACAGATTCAAGAGAATATATCAAAAATTGAGTCTTTGAAAAAAACCTATTATCGCCAAGAGGCTATCGCTGCGCTGATGGCTATTGAAGGAAACATAAGGAAGACTTACTATGAGGCATTAGGAAAGATATTTGAAAGTAAGGGTTTCAAGTTTGAGGAACGAACTATGAGACCTCCAGCAGATGAAATCAATGCACTTATTAGCTTTGGAAATACGCTTTTGTATAACGTGGTTTTGTCAGAAATCTTTAAGACTTCCTTGGAACCGTCTATCAGTTTTCTACACGAACCAAACAAAAGAAAGTTTTCTTTACAACTTGATGTCTCTGAAATATTTAAACCCATTCTTGTTGACAGAGTTATTTTGAACATGGTTAACAAGTCGATGATAAAAAAAGAAGACTTCCGGCAAGTTGAAGGGGGTGTATATTTAAACGAAAACGGTAAGAAGAAGTTCATAAAGGAATTCGAGAACGGACTTGAGGAAACATTTGATTACGGCAATGGACAAAAAATGTCTTACAAAACTGCGATAAGATACGAATGCTACAAACTAATTAGACACTTACGAGAGGAAGAGGCTTACACTGCCTTCCGATGGTAAATGGGGGTGTATATATGCCTGTGAATGAACAAGGGTATAAGAAATGGAAAGATGTGCTTTATTTGGCGAGTTCGTTTCATGATATAGGTAAATTTAGACAAAGAGGGAAGATGAGCGAAGAGTTGAAGTCGGCTGTTAAGAAAGAATATAACTACGAAATCAAGACTGCAAGTTCTGGACTGGCTCACCAATTTGTTGGTGCCTACATCTACAAGAATTCCAAGTTGCCATACCGTGAAGAGGTCTCAACGATAATAAGCAAACACCATGATAATCTCCAGAATCTTGTAAGTGAATACGAAATTTTGACAAAGATAGTCTCAATAGCCGACAGAATTTCTTCAAATGAACGCACTGACTACAGCGCCCCTGAAGATGAAAAAGTTAAATACATGAAATCAATTATTTCCAAAGTATCTTTAGCTAACCGACAAAAAGAAGATTACTACAGACCTCTCACACGATTCTCATTAGCAGAGTCCGTAAGGCATCCAAAAGAGTTCACGGGAACTTCTGAAGAATACTACGAAAGACTTTGGAAAGAATTTGAACCTCTTCTAAAAGATAACGATTTAGAGAATCTTTGGAGAGAAAACCCAGAAGGGGTTTATGAAAGGCTTTATTACTTACTCAAAGAATACACCTCAACAGTTCCATCTGCATTTTACTACAGCGAACCAGATATATCACTCTTCTCACACGCCTCTTCAACTGCCGCAATTGCCGTTGCTTTGTATGCACAACTTGGGGATAAACTATTTGAAAAGCAAAACGACCGATTTGTTTATGCTTCCAGTGAACTTTCACGAATTGAAGAGCTAATAAGAAGGCTCCAGAACAATCAAAATGTCTCCTCAAGTGATGACCCAGAACTTTTTGGAGTCATCAAAGGCGATATTTCTGGTATACAAGATTTCATCTACAAAACATCAATCAAAAACGGGCTTAAAAAATTGCGTGCACGTTCGTTCTTCATAGCTTATCTTGCCGAAATTATAGCAAAGTACATTGTGAGAAAAGAAGGACTTTACAATTCCAACATCCTTTACTGTGGTGGTGGACATTTCTATCTGCTTGTTCCAGCAAGGACAATTGATAGGCTTGACGAATACCAGAACGAAATTGATAAGAAGATGTACAATGCGTTTGGTTTGGACCTCTCTGTATTACTTGGTGGTATCAAAATCAACTTCTCTAGGCTTCTAAACTTCGACGTTCATGATGAATTAGCAAGGTTATTAGAACAGAAGAAAAACAAGAAATTCTCAACGGTTGTCGATTTGGAGATGTTCTTGCCGGAAGATTTCTCAGGTCCAAGATGTCCATACTGTGGTAGAAGAATGCGTCAAGTTGGTTCTAATGAATATGAATGTGAATTTTGCGAATCGTTTGTAGACATCGGATATCATCTGGCAAACAGCAAGTATCTTACTATCGAACCAATTCCAGAAATCACCCGTAAGCCAAGGGATGTTTTTGACGTTTTCAGAAGCTTTGGCTTTGAATTAACATTTGACAATGAACCGAACAAGCTTGCTTATGCAATAGAAAAAAGTAGTGAGGGAACATATGACCCAATGTCTGCGATGTATCCTATAAAAATGGCAAGCTATGTCTCAAGAAAATACATTGGTAAAGGTGATAAACAAATTGTGGCGGACCTTGAAACGATAGCGGATGAATCAAAGGGAGTAAAACGATGGGCAATATTACGAGGTGACGTTGACAATCTTGGAAGTATATTCAAATCCTTATCAGGAACTTTTGGACAAAATGTTAAGAGTGCTCCAATCTCATACGTTGCCACGTTATCTTCAGAATTAGAAATGTTCTTCAGTGTGGTGTTAGAAAGGTTTGTCAGGGAAGAATTTGAAAACTGCAATGTTATTTACTCTGGTGGGGACGACTTCATGATTTTAGGTCCTTGGAATGAACTTCCGCTACTTGCCGACACCATACGCAAGAGATTTTTCGAATTCTCTAAGAATGATGAACTTTCCATTTCAATGGCGATAGCTATAGCTCCAAGCAAGAAATATCCAGTATACAAACTCGGAACAATTGCAGGTGAATTACTTGATGAAAAGGCGAAATCTTACAAACGCAATGGCAAAGAAAAAGCTGCATTGTACTTCTTAAGGGGGTGCATAGGCTGGGAAGAGTTCGATAAAGCCAAGGAGCTCAAAGACAAACTACAAGAACTCATTGAGAAATATGGTGTCACAAAGAACTTATTACACGTATTAGACGTATTTGCAAACAGGCCAAAGGAACAACTCAAAATCTGGAGATTGTATTACTATGTCGGAAGACTGATGGAACGAGAAGACGCAGCAACAAAAAGAGCTATTAAAGACTTTTTTGATTCAATACTTGTGAACTACAACCAGCTCTATCCAAAGCTTGACATAGTTGTAAGATGGGTGCACGACGAAACAAGAAAAGTTGAACATGAAGAGGAGGAACAAGAAGAGATTTCTTTGGCTAATCATTAGTAAAAACATTGAAAATCGGGGGTGTTAAGATGGTTAGTAATGCTGTACAGGGAAATGCTAAAGCAGGTACAAATGTCGCAGCTGAGTTCGAAAAAGTTAAGGAATTGGTTGCTAGTCTTAAAGAAGATTACAACACATTGCACGAAAAGGCAAGGAACATAGCTTCTAACATCAAGATTAATTCTACGAAACTTAGAAAATTCTACAACCACGTCAAAAAAATTGAAGTCTCGGGTTTAGCAGAAACCGATGTTGAAAAGACTTTAAAAAGAGAACTAAACAAATTCTTGGCGGTTTTGCTATACGATGTTGGTAGGGAAGAACGAAATCAGGAACAGCTCAAAGAACTTGCTGAAGGAATGAAAAAAGTGGTTGATGTCGTCAAACAGAAAAATGGTGCGGAGATAAAGAAAGCGTATAATCTTTTCACGGACTTCTTTGAAGCGCTCGTAGCTTATCACAAGTATTATGAAGCCATGAACAATTCTAGAAGCCGATAAAGGGGGAATAGAGCATGCAAGTAAAAGGTTTCGTTGGTAAATATATTGTCACTGCTGATATTGAAGTTAAAACAGGTCTGCACATTGGGACTAGCAAAGAAGATTTAGAAATAGGCGGTCTTGATAACCCAGTTATTAAGGACCCAAAGGGTAGACCATACATTCCAGGTAGCAGCTTGAAAGGAAAAATGAGGGTGCTTAGCGAATTCTACCACGGTAAAGTTAGTGGAGATGGAAATGTTCACAAATGTTCAGATTCTAATTGCCCAGTCTGTGGATTGTTTGGAACGTCTGTTGACAACAAGTCTGATAATACATTTGCCAGGACAAGACTAATCGTTAGGGATGCATACTTAGATGAAAAAAGCCTTGAACCACTTTCAGATTTCCTTGAAACAAAATGGACAGAACTCAAATACGAAAATACAATAAACAGGGTAACTTCAAAAGCAAATCCAAGACAACAAGAACGCGTTCCAGCAGGAGCGATATTCAATGCAGAATTTGTAGTTGATATTTATGAAGGTGATGAGGATAAATTCCTGAAAAACTTATTGCTGGCTATGAAATTGCTTGAAGATGACTATCTCGGTGGTAGTGGTTCGAGAGGATACGGAAAGATTGAATTTAAGAATATAAGAGTTTTAATGAGGGGAAAAGATTATTACCTTGGTAAGGAAGGGGAAAAAGAAGTCGGAAAATATTCAAACCTGAATGAGGCACTTAAAGGTAAATAAACTCTGGATTCAAAATTCGACCGATGAGTATCCACAACCAAACTTTCATCTAAGGAAGTGATACCTATGGACTATCGGGTTAAGATAAAATTTAAAGGTCCACTACACATAGGTTTTATCGATGGTGTAGGTGAAGTTTCAGAGGGAATGGTCCACGCAGATACGTTATTTAGTGCTCTAATTTGCGCTTATTCAAAACTTTTTGGCTCTGAGAAAACAGCAGAGCTAATTGAGAATATTTCAGACAATTCAGAAGAAACCGAATTACTCATCTCTTCAGCATTCTACTACGTAGGTGATAAATACTTCTTACCAAGACCGAAAGGTGAAAATTTTAACTTAGAAAAAATATCACAGCCCAAAAAACTCAAGAAAATAAAATTTGTCCAGGAAGAAATCATTACCAAGAACATGTCGGTTGAAGAGAAAGATATTCACGGACAATTTCTTAGCAAAGGTGAAGTGCAATTCTCAAACGGGTTCGAAGGACCGGTTGAAATTTTCGAGCGTCCAAGGGCGGGTATAAACCGCGTTAATTCAAAGTCCAACCTTTATTACTTTTCCGAGGTACACTTTGCTCCAGGTTGTGGTTTGTGGTTCTATCTAAGAGTTGGGAAGGAAATAGAGGAAGAAATACTCGCTTCTTTGAAATTGTTAGCTGACGAAGGTCTTGGTGGAGATAGGACCTATGGGTTTGGAAATTTCGAATACGAAATTGAAGAAGTACAGCTACCAGTAGTTGGAGACAAGTATTTACTATTATCTCCTTACATCCCTTCGAAGAACGATTATGCGAACGAATCAAAGGAGATTGCCAAGGAAATATCTGATGCTTACGAACTGAAATACAGAACGGGCTACATCTTTGGAACTGACCAAAAAGCGAAAAGGGTAGTTATGTTCACGGAAGGTTCTGTCTTTAAAAAGCCGGTAAGAGGTAAGATTTTAGACATAACTCCCGATGGATTTGAACAAACGTATGGGTATAGGGTTTACAGATACGGTAAAGCTTTCTTACTCCCGTTCAAAGGGGGCAATAATGTATGAACAAAAATTCAACATTTTCAAAGCGAATGATTATTGAACCTCTTTCTCCAGTCTTTATTGGCTCAGGAGAAAAGGTTGGAAAATTTGAAACCCTGGTGGATGGCAATAAGACCTATATTCTCAACTTCGATAAGCTCATGGAAAATGATAAGTTTGTGGCATTCTTTGTTGAAAACATGGATAAGGTATTGGATCCATCAACAAAAGACGGCGCTTTGAAAGCCATATTCAAGCATTTAAATTTGAGCGTTGAAGAATACAGCCACACATCATTCCCAACAATATATGACAAAAATGGGAAACCAAAGACACTTCAAATTAGCAGATTCGTCAATACTGCTGGTAGATTTTACATCCCTGGCAGTTCGATTAAAGGTGCGATAAGAACGGCGCTAATAAAGGCTAATGAATCATTTGCAAAACGTTTTGAAAGTACACTTAACGTATCAGAATCAGACCTTAAAAACAAAGTCAACAAAATTGAAGACAACATCTTTGGAAGTGCACAGCTATCACCATTCAAAGCACTGATAATTTCAGATAGCTCGTTTATTGACAAAAATTACATGAAGTTCAAAAAGGTCGAAATAATCCATTTAGAAAGACCCAAGCAAGGCATTCCACAATTTTTCGAAGTGTGGTTGCCTGAGCAGAGAAACACTGGTTCAAACAAAGTCGAAAGCAGGATAACTTTCAAAGCAGACGTATTGAACAAATTACTGAGTCAGAACGGAGCAAGGAAGGAAGCTATAGATTATTTAATGAAAGTGTTTGAAAGTGAAGAGAATTTCATCAAAACTATGAAAGAAGCAGCGCGGATATTAATAGAGATGGAAAAGAAAAAGATTAATACTTCTAACTACCAGCAAAAAAGTGAGCTATTGAATTTCTATGAGAAAATCTCAAAAATCAACAACGAAACAAAGAACGGATTTGTTCTAAGAATTGGTGGGCACAGTGGATTTTACTCAAAAACAGCCTACAGAAGATTTTTGCAACCTGCTCAAGTGAAGGTTTTGAAATCTCTATTTGGGTACAGAAAAGTGAAGGAAACCAACTTCCCAGTAACCACACGAATTGTGAAATTATCAGAGTCTCCAAAAGATATACTACCAGTTGGGTGGATAAAGGTAGAACTTCTTGATTAGAAAAGTAGGTGAAGACTTTTGCTCGAAATTGTTTTGAGATGGGACTTAAAGTCGCCAACGTTAGTAACAGAGGAACTTACCCAACAAATATCCCGAATGTTAGAAGATGTTCCCCATTCTGTTTCGCATATACTCGGAAAGAGAATATACGCAAGCGAATATGGTTATTACATTGTAAAGGACGCAACTCTAAAGGTGCGATTAGCAACAAATTCAGTAGGCTCCGCCTTGAAGAGGTTACTCAAAACCTCTCTGGGCGGTGCTTTTCCTTATTACTCATCAGCTAATATCTTTAAACCATTCAGCGAGTGTTATGTTCTTGCTAACGAAAATTTTGGAGAACAGTCTATTGAAAGCATTCAAAAAGCTATTGAAGAATACTACTTTCCTTTGGCACAGCAGATTTACCAAGGCAAGCCTATCAACTATGCTTTGATTCCCGTTGTTAAACCTTACAAAAAGAACATTTTCAAAGTGGAGTTGTTTGGTTCAGAAGAAATGATAGTCTTAGCGAATGCTGTTGGGCTGAGAGTAGGGCATTTTGGTCTGTTTTTGTATGAGAACTTGGATCTAAATTTAATTGCTAAATTATCCCAAAAAATTGGAGGTAGCAGACTTGAGAGTGTACATTAACTTTACGTTTGACAAATTGGAACTCCCAACAGAATACAACCACATTCTTCAAGCGTTTGTGCTGAACTTAATTGATGATGAAGAATACAGAAAATTCTTGCATGACAAAGGATACACCTTTGGCAAGCGTTTGTATAAACTATTCTCGTTTTCCAGGCTTCTTGGAAGGTTCCAAATAGACAGGCAAACTAAAATCATAAAGTTCTTTGACCACGTTGTCCTTATCATATCGACGGCAGACGAAAGACTAATAGAATTCGTTGTCGACAGAGTTGGCAGATTCGAAAATCTTAGATTGGGTAGGAATTTTGTGGTGCCATCAAAGATTGAGATATTTGAACTTCCAGAAACTAACCACATTGTAGTTTCGACAAAATCTCCAGTTACGGTTTACTCGACAGTAGACAAAGATGGAAAAAAATACACACTTTATCACTCACCACACGACGAAATCTTTTCAAAACTACTTGAGGACAACCTCAAAAGAAAATTTCACGCAACATTTGGTAAAGAATTTCAGGGGCAATTGAGAATAAAGAATATTGCTCCAAATCCGAAGAGGGTGGTTGTGGGGTACAAAGAAAGGAAATTAGATGCTTGGATAACAGTACTTGAGTTGGAAGGGGACTACGAAATCCTTAAATTGGCATACGATGCGGGGCTTGGTTCTAAAAACTCCGCAGGTTTTGGGTGTATAGAGCTTGTGGATAGAAATATTATCTGACTTCTTCAGAAAATAAGATACTCTCTGAGCTCTTCGGCATCATTTTTATTTGCATGCCTAAGTTCTGAGAACAGAACAGTCTTAATATGCAACTGGAACCCAACGACTTCTGGAGACATATGAGCTGGCAACTGTAGAAACAAAACATGCGGAAGCCTTCCGCGATAGATTTCTTGCCCCTGAAACCTTACTATAGCCGGTTTATACACCAACTCGTCTGAGATGTAAATCGCTGCCCTCTTGTTCTCAACCTCTATAATATAGTCCACAAATCTGCAAAGTTCCTTTTGCATAGTATTTCGCCTCCCTAAGTCGCTCTGAAAATTCAACCTTTCCAAAGTAGAAAACGCATTCGACAAAGATTTTTGACAGGTAGTATAAAACGGAACAAGCTCTTTGTCAGGATACCTAAGTTAGTGCGTTTAGATATATGAAGGTGTATTGATTTGGGCAACTTTTGAGGAGGGAATAAGGTGAGCAAAAGATATCTATTAGTGTACG
The DNA here is from genome assembly GCA_964452455.1 of uncultured Fervidobacterium sp. Taxonomy (GTDB): domain Bacteria; phylum Thermotogota; class Thermotogae; order Thermotogales; family Fervidobacteriaceae; genus Fervidobacterium. The sequence goes on from CAYVMA010000055.1 coordinate 11,188, forward strand.
ATGTAAACGAGAAACGTGTTGCAAAGGTCCACAAATTACTCCTTAGATTCCTTGTTTGGAAACAGAACTCAACGTTTGAGGGATACTTACCAAGAGGTGCTCTAAAAGAGCTAATTAGAAGAGTATCGAAGTATATTCGCAAAGAAGACAACGATGGATTGGTAATATACTCCCTACCCAAGGGAACAAGGTTGAAAGTGGAAATAATAGGAAAAGACAAAGCCAACACTTTAACAAATTTCATCGAATAGAAACACTATTCAATGAAATTAAACTCACCTGGTGTCGCTCCAATAAGAGTTTTGTGAGGCACATTGTAAGTGTCAAGCAAATAGAAATAAACGGCGTCTTCTTCTGTATTTATTACCCTCATTATCTCTTCTTTAAGGTTCTCGTACAACTCCTCCGTAAGAAACCCCTCAAGCACGGACCTCAAAGTCCAATTTAAATATTTTCGTCCTATTTTCAAAACCTTGTTAACCCTTTTCACGTTTACATCGTATACCATTATCACATACATTAATCCCATCCCCCTTAACTGAGCAACTGAGTATCTTTCTGGATATATAAACGGAAATTACCACTTCATTTGACATTGGAAAGAGTGCTATAATATATTCAGGATTAAAAAGCAAAAATGTTGGGGGATGGCATATGAAAAAACTTTATCAATACAACTTTAAATCGAAGCTTGTTGTATTTTTGGACGTAAAAAACACTGTAGCAAAAGATTTGGGAATCAAGGACTTGTATTATTCACATGAAGGTGAACGCTCTTCAAGACCAGGATTGATGCAAGAAAAGGGATTCCATTGCTTGTTATCTTTCTTGTCAACGAAAAAGTATTCAGATGTTGTGTTCAAAGTGTTCGAATGTTGTCCTTTCGCGAGCGAAAGAATATTTATAAATGAGAACCGAATTATGGATATCAATGGACATTGCGTTTTCATGCTTCCATTACCCGTGATTGAAAATTACAAAAGACAAAGGAAAATAAAATTTTTAAGTGGCTGCACGTTAGATTTGGAGAATTGGAGTGATGAATGTGTGGAAAGAGTATGACCTCTCAAGCTTGGGAAAGTGCATCAAGGGCCTGTTCAACAATACACTATCCACCTTGTGCGCTAAACAAATACGTGAGTTTATTGCCGCAAAAGTGTACAAAAAAACCTACGGAAAACCTGAAAACCTCGGGCTTGGTCAGATGGAAGACGTTGTTGATGAATTATACCAAGAGTCCATTGAAAGAATCCTCAAATTCAAGCAAAAATTGGAGGACTTTGAACCGTTGCAAATAGCAACTTACTTCAACAGAATAATTGACAACCTAATAGAAGATTTTAGAAAGGCAAGCGAAAAAAAGCCTCTGTCTATTGATGGGATAGTTAAAGAGGAAGATGATGAGCTCGAACTGTTAGAGGTAATTCCTGACAATACAGCCGTCACATCAGAAGAAATCTTCGATAAAGTGGTAGCTCATGACATATTTGAGGAATTTAAAAATTACATGAACGGGAAAGAATTGGATTTATGCGATTTTATCTACTACACAGGTTACTCTAAAGATACCCAGTTTAGAGAGTATCCATCCGCTGATGCAAGATACAAAGCCCACCAGCGGGTAAGAGAAAAAATAAGGAAGTTCTTTGAGGAAGTTGTAAATGTTAGTCCAAGTATTGTAAAAATCGTAATAGAAAAATACAAGTCAGAAATATGCGACCATATTCGTTTTAATAAGTGAACGATGTAGAAGAAGTTGTTGAGACACTCTGCAGAAAATTGGAGGCGATAAAAATGAAATATCTTGAAGAGATTTTCGAAGAGTATAAAAGAGGTGCGAAAAAACTTAGGAATCTGGTAGAACAGGGTACGGAAAAATTGGAGATTGGAGACATAATAGCCATTTATGGTGAAGACATAGCATATGGTATTGTCTTTGAGAAAATTGGAGATATGTATAACGCAATTTTTCTAACGACAGAGTTGATATTAGGTGGCGCAGGGCAGAAAATTGAAATAGACCACTTGGTTAGAAGTGTAAAAGTAACTCCTATCAACTTTTATATTACGAATGACCTTGTAAAGTATTGTGAAGTCATCGGCAGGGTAAAAGAAGATGAACTTAAAAAAATCGTCGAGAATTTTAAGAAGATGGCAAACAGGAAATACAAAGGTATTTGGGAGAAGTTCTATACCTTTGAAATAAAGCGCATCCAAATATTTTACGATGCATTCTTGAGTAAAATGATTAACTATGAAGAACATTCAAAAAATGAAGCTGATGAAAAGATTATAGACCTATCAAAATTCTTCAAAAAGGAAGAATTGGAAAAGCTCCTACCTTCAGTGGCTGCTGCATCGACTTCTGATAAGTATGAGAATATAATAATCGAAGTATCTGATGGCTTTGCAAACCTATATCTGCCTGATGAACTGATTGGCAAAGAGGCGGAGGTATACTTGTCTGGTAAACTCATCTACACGGGAAAACTACCAGGCACTGTAAAACTTGCCGTGGGGCATAACTTCCCTTCGGCATTGTTAAAAGAAAAACTTCAAATTAAGCTAAGAGAAAGCTAATGAATTTAGTAATCTTTGCTAACCACGTAAAACGTTACTCTGGTTAAGAAAAAAATTAAACAAACAAATAAAAGCCAATCCTCAATGGATTGGCTTTTTTTGTTGCATTCATTTAAGCCCTTTCACGAATTCCAATCTCTTCAAACCATACTTCTAACTGTTATTACAATATTAAAATTATTCACATCTGTCCGTTACCTACAGTGAAAGAAAATAACATTAACAAAACATCCTCACATTCTGAAAAACACATTTAATAACCTCTTATAAATAAACCATATTCTAAAAAAACATATACCTTAGTAAATAAAATTGCAATACAACTACAAATACTGATTATCATAAAAGCAAACAAAAAATGCCAGAAATTCCAAACTTACCTTCATATATCATTAATAAAATTCCTACAACCGCACTAATAATAC
>CAYVMA010000056.1:0-19137 GCA_964452455.1 uncultured Fervidobacterium sp.
GGTAAATCTTCAGCAATGCTTTGAAAATAGCAACTGCACATAACGAACCAGAGCACATAAAAATTTATAATTTTGGAAAGTTTTATGTAGTAATAGCAATCCAATATTATCTCAATGTCAACTCAATTTGTGTTGTATCTGTATTTTATTGTCACAAGAAAACACTTTTGATAAGAGAGAAAGTGGAATTAACACATCTAAAAAAAATCGTAAAGTATTTTCTTCCATAACGTTATTAGAAGCTAAATTCAAAGGCATTTCCAAATGTTTCTATATAAAAGTGAACTACTGCTAAATTTTGGTTACAATTATACCGACATAGATTGACAATTAGATTTTTTCTGATTAAATTTACAGTGAGGGCATGGTCAGAAGTTTGTGTTTCGTTCTTTTCTTCAAAGATTTTTAAGACAACAATGTCTATAGTAGCTAAATCTACTTTAGTGTCTCGGTGAACAGTCTTATAATCTTCACAGCGAGGTGAGTTTTGTGAGTTTAAGGAAGAAACTCATTCTATCACTTGTCCTAATTGCAATTTTATCAACATTTGTTAGCACTATGGTCTCGTTACTTATTTCTACAAGACGACTCGAAGATGCAGTCCACCAAATTCAGTCACTTGTATTAGACGCTACAATCCGAGAACTTGAAAACAAAATTGAACAGTTGACGAACCCTCTTGTAGATTTTGCGGCAAGTGGGGCTCTGTCTTCGTATTTAATGGACTTATCAAGCGAAGAAGGATTTTCACAAATCTCATTTGGAGTAAGAAATGCAAGTGAAAGGCTCAAAGATTCAGGATATGAAGAGGTTTTCATTGTTCTACCAGATTCAAAGACGTTTTCAAAAGATGGTTTGGTGAATGTATCACTTCCTAAGGAATTAACAGAACCCGTGTTAAGCGGAGCAAAGGAAAACGAACTGTATGCACCATATGAATATAATGGCAAGATTTTTATGCTGGTTGCCGCCCCATTGCTTGATTTTGGAGAAAACGTCATAGGAATTCTTGTCGGATTGCTAAAACTCGATGAAATTCAAAAAATAGTTATCCAAAAGAAAATCGGGAAAACGGGCTATTTGGTATTAACTTACGGAACTGTGACAATAGCTCACCCCGAAGCAAAATTCGTTGGCAAACTCGACCTTACAAAAGAAGAGGGTACAAAGCCTCTTGCAAAAGCAATTACCTCAGCATCCGAAGGAACAATAACCTATACATTCAACGGGAAGAAGTTTGCCATTTTCAACAGACTTAATAATACACCAATGACCTTAATAGGTATAGCACCATATAAGGAAATAATGGAAGTAAGTAATCAAATGATTATTTCAGGTTTGGCAACAAGTATTGTCATTGCAGTAATATCTATTTTCCTTGCCGTGTTCATTACTAAGAGCATTATCAGACGTGTAGATTATATTGTTCAGATTGCTCAAAAGGTTGCTGAAAATGATTTAACAATTGAATTCTCCGACAAATATCTCGGTACCGACGAACTTGGAAAACTCGGAATAGCATTCAAAACATTAACCGAGAGTTTCAAACAAACTGTTGGTGAAATCATCAAGCTCGGAGCTCAAGTTTCTTCCGTTTCATTTATGCTTGAAGACCTTGCAAGGAATTCTTCTGAAGCTGCAGAAGTCTCAAAAAATACTGTTCAAAAAACTTCTTTGGAAGTCCAGGATATTGCCGCAGCAACAGAAGAAGGGAATAGCGGAATGGAAGAAATCGCAGCAGGAGCGCAAAATATTGCAAAATATTCCGAAAACTTATCTCACAGCGCAGAAGTCATGAAGGAAAACGTGAGTACAGTGTCTAAGAGAATGAGTGAAGTCGAATTGTCAGTATCGGAAATTCGAAGTGGTATGAGTGAATCTCTCGCTGCGATAGTTGAACTAACGAAGTTCTCAAATCAAATAGGCGAAATTGTGCAAACGATAAATTCGTTAGCCGAGCAAACGAACTTACTTGCACTTAACGCAGCAATTGAAGCAGCAAGAGCAGGTGAAGCTGGTAGAGGGTTTGCAGTTGTTGCTGACGAAATTAGAAAGCTCGCAGAGGAAAGTAGACAAGCTACTAAGAAAATAGGAGAAATCCTTGGAAAGATAGGAGAACAAGCACAAAAGGTTGAAAAGGTGACTTCAGGAGTGAATCAAAAAGTTTCCGGTTATGTTGATACCGTAAGAGAAGCAAAATCGAGCTTGGAATTGCTTATTGAAAAGATAGAAGAACTTTCTAAGATGACAACAGACCTTGCTGCAACTGCAGAAGAGCAAAGTGGAGCAACTGAGGAAGTTAGCGCTGCAATTGATAAGATAACGAAGAATATCCAAGAGGTTGAGCAAGATATAACAAAAATGGCAGAACAAGTCGCAAACCAGGCAGAACAAGTTCACGAAGTGAAGAACTACGCAGATGAACTAACTTCAACAGTAAATGAGCTTAACGAATTTGTTAGAAAGTTCAAAATTTGAAATTAGTAAAATGTCCAAAAGCCAATCCTCTCGGATGGGCTTTGACTTTTGCTTTACTGTCCTTTCACTTCACATATTTCCTCCAATTCTTCATCTGCAAATGTGGATAATCAGGAAAATCTTTCCAACTTCCTCCCCATTCTAACCCTAAACTTTCAGCTATCTTTCCACATTTGTTCCATAGCGCATAATTATTCCATACCGCTTTCCCATCTATCAATGGCACGAAATCAACTGCCAGTCCATGGCAATGTGGTGAATCTTTGAGCATGGTAACTATCTTGTTTTCCTTCTCACTTATCGGTGGCATTCCTGCTTTTTTTCTTGCACTGTTGACAACTTCAAGTGGAGCTCTTCCTTGTAAGTAAAGTGCATATTGTTCTTCTTTCCTTCTGTATGTGTTGTAAATCAACACTTCAATGCCTGCAGCTTTGCAATGTTCGATAAATCTTTCCACAAGAATTTTGAATTCAGGCTTGAGGTTTTGCAAACTTCTTTCCACAATATCACCCAGAAAGATGTATCTACTTCGTGTAAATATGATAAAATTTTTTGTATCATCTTGTCTATCAAGGGGGGATAAGCGTATGGCAAAAACACTGCGGATACTTCTCTTATCGGCTCTTATTTTCTCAACTCTTTTGTTTGCTGCGATTAATTATCCACATGTATTCAAAGAGCTTGGATTAGCTCACACTCTATCTATTATTGAAGGGAAAACACTTCTCATCTACTTTGGTTCTGCAGGATGCAGTTGGTGTAAAAAGTTTGAAAATGACGTGCTCAACAACCAAGCAGTCCAAGACTTTTTGAGGGCTAATTTTATCTTTGTTAGAATACTCGGTGGTACAAGTTATAATATGTTCAAGGGGAAAGTATACACAAACAACGAGCTTTTCAAATTGTTCAAAGTGCCAGCAGTCCCAACATTTGTGTTCATGAAGGATGATAACGTAATACATACACAAATTGGATATTCTCCTACGAGTGAGTATTTAAAGCTATTAAAAACAAAAGTTAGAATTATCGATGAAGGATACGATGAAAATTCACAAGACTTGAGTAAAGATTTGGATAATTACAGAGGAAAACCAATGATAATCAGAATATCCAAGAATGATGCAGAATTTGTTCTGACATACGATAAAAATGCAAAGCTGATAGAGAAATTAGATGAAGAACTTAAGGAAGTTGATATATGCACAACCCACGTTACCTTTGACGAAGAAATTGCCAAAAAACTGAATGAGATGGGCGTGATACGGGTTTTGATAATTCAAGACAAGTAGTGAATTATAACCAAAAAAGAGGGGAGAAGACGTCCCCTCGTTGTTCATTTTTTTCGGTCATATTTAATAGAAGAACTGTATAAATCACGAGGAGAAACGGAATCGATTGAGTATGCGTCTTCCACCGATGTTGCAAAAAACTTTCCTTACATTTCCTACCCTACCAACCCAAAGAACAACCACTTTGTCTTGGTCCACGAATTGTGTAAATTCCAGGTTTATCTTTTTGAATGCTCAAGAAAAGTTTTTCAGGGTAGTGTTTGAAAACACTGTGTTGAAAAGCCACGATATACCTATCTGTATAGATTGATTTCGGCTCTCTCCACCACGGATTCAAAACATATAGTTCATCAATCCTCATATTTCCCACCTCTTGTATTTACTGCTCTGCTTGAGAATATTATATCACACACTGTTTGATTTTATCGACTATATTCGATAAAAACGCACGAATTTATCGAATATGTTCGACAAAATACGACAGTTTTTGCATGTAGACAAAAAACCTTCTTTTGGATAAAACGAGGTCAGAGGTTCACCATTTTCTTTTCGCTTTCTGTCCTTTTCTTCTCGCCAAGAAACAAAAAGCAACCTCGAATCATCCAACCACATTGGAGAGTTATCCCGATTTGATGAGGTAAGTTGCGATAGAGACCCTGTGGTGGTGTTATAAAGCCATATGTTGGAATTGTAACCATTTTCATCTTTGTTCATTTCATGGACAACGAAAGCCAACTTTCTACCATCAGGAGAAACAGCCAAGCTTGATATAAATTTAAATCTGAGTAGATCATCTAATGTTATCTGTTATCTTTACTACGATAAACACCCCATTTAGCTTGTATTACTTACTACATTCTATCATTTTGGTACAAGAACGCAAAAAACCCTGGCTTTAGCCGGGATAGTTTATTACTAGCTATTCTATTACCAATCTCTCCAAATGATTAAATGTTGCCACTTTCCTCCAATTTTTCATTTGGATATGAGTACGGTCGACAGGTTTTTTCCACATCCCACCCCATTCCATACCCAAATTGAGTGCAATGCATCCACACCTTAGCCAAAGTTCATCGTTATACCACTGAGGCTTACCATCGACAACAGGCACAAAATCCGCAGCAAGTCCATAATTGTGAGCTGAAACACGTAATCTGGTTACTATGTATCTATTTTTCCTTTCATCAATTGGTTTTAGACCCGCACTTTCTCTAATAGAGTTAACTACTTCAAGTGGTTCTCGACCTTGTGCATACAAAGCTTTCTGAACACTTTTTGGTCTCAGTGTATCGTAAACCCAAACACTAATTACTTCTTTTGAACACTCAGTGATAAACTTTTCTACATATTCTCTAAATTGATAATTTAAGTTGCTCAATCCAATTTCCAAGATAATTCTCCAAAGATATGGTTCTGTGTGAGTTGGTAAGAACAAAAAATAAGTTTAGAAAAATGGGCGGTATTTTATTGTTATAAGTTTTTACAAGAACATAGCGCATATATTCAACCCTTTCACCAAAAGCATGCTTATTGACGAATTTTGTCAAATTGAAAATATTCAAAATACTAAATTAGGCAGGAATTTATTGATGCCTTATTCTCAATTTGCTTTTACTATCGAATACCTATCTTAGTCAAGTTTAGAATGGTATTAAAAACAAATAATCCCAGAGGTATTAATAAGTCGGGAAATGAAAAAACTTTTTTATTAACTAAATCATACAATAAATGTGATAAAATATTTCTAAGACTGTCTCATAAGAGAGGTGTTTGCTCTGTTCAAATTCACGGGTTCTAACAGTTTTTTGTTGATTATCATCGGAATACTAATAATCTCAGTCTCGACTTCTCTGAATTTCTGGTTCTTTCCCAAGATTGATGAGGTTATAAAATCATATATTTTGGAAGACTTGCAACAACTGCTTTCAGTTGAATACGAATCTATTGAAACTTACTATAAGCTTTTCCTTGATGGTTTAATTACCGAGGAAAGAGCAAAAGAATTGACCAAACAACATGTAGGGGTAGCATTCTATGGCCCAGACAAACAAAATTACTTTTTTATATTTTCCTTGGACGGAACGCTTATTGCTCATCCGTATAGAAAGGAATATGTGGGAAAAAATTACTTAGATATGGACGACAAAATCTTTCAAAATGCAGTTGAAAGAATTCTGATAGCTGCAAAATCCGGTAAAAGTTTTGCAGAGTACGAATTTTACAAATACGGTACACAGATAGTAGAGCCAAAAATCTCAGCGATAAGGATTTTTGAACCCTGGGGCTGGATTATTGGAACGGGTTATTACGAATTGGAGATACTGTCGAATATAAAAGCTGTGAAATCACGGTTTTCGACAATAATCTTCATCTTATTTGCAATTATTACTTTCACATACATTCTTTTTGTTGTGCAAAATATCAAAACAACAAAAGAAAGAACGCAACTACTAAAGAAAATTCAAATCGAAAGGGACAGGCTCAAAACTCTTATTGAAATAAATCCAAACCCCGTTGCATTATACGATGAAAATGGAACGGTTATACTTCAAAACAGAGCTTTTGAAAAATTAAGTGAAATGGAGGGTGTTAAAACCAAAATATTAAACTATTTAAAAGAAACTGGATGTAAAGGCTCACAAAAAACATTCACAGAAATCAACATCCAAACTTCATCAGGTAGAAAGTGGTTTAAAGTTGAATGCGAAACACTTAGCGATGAAAACAACGGATTTATTGGAAAGATGGTTATTCTTACTGATATCACCAAAGAAAAACTGGAAGCCATATTATGGCAAGAAAAAGCTTATCAAGACCAGCTTACTCAGGTCGGCAACCGGAGGCTTTTAGAGGCAATAATTGAATCAGATACAGATTTAGGAGAAACTTTTGTAGTTGTTATGATTGACCTTGACAATTTCAAGCAAATAAACGATACATACGGTCACACTGTGGGCGATGAGATACTTGTATACTTTTCAAAGGTTATAAAAAATTCAACAAGAAAAGATGCCATTATCATACGTTACGGCGGAGATGAGTTCACAATTATAATCCCAGAAAGTAACGAAGGTGCTGCACAAAGGGTTATTGAAAGGTTGGAAGATAGGCTGAAAACTCCTATACACCTTGACGGGGAAGATTTTGGTCTATCGTTTTCTTATGGAATTGCTGTGTATCCAAAAGATGGGAAAGATATAAAAACGCTAATCGAAATTGCAGATAAAAGACTTTACGAGGCGAAGTATTTGAAAAAGAAAACTACATAATTAGCTAAATGAACACAAAAAAAGAAAGGGGGGATAGTATGTTTAAAAGAGGCGTTTGGAAAGTAGTTGTAATACTTTTAAGCACTCTTCTATTCTCCATCACCCCAGCACAATACAAAACACAAATCAATGTCCTGATTTGGACAGAATTTGCAAAATACATCTCTGAGTTTTTACCAGAATTTGAAAAATCAACTGGTATAAAGGTAAATCTAGAAGCAGCTATTACCCCAGATTTACCAAAACTTACAAAAGCTGGCATATCTTCTGAGAAAAGTAAATACGACCTTGTAACCATCGATGAACCATTTATTCCGGAATTTGCCGAATTGTTAGTTCCATTTGATAAATGGCCTCAGGGAAAAATTTACAAAAAGCCAGACCCAAAAATCTTTGCTCCAAACGCATTTGAAGCTTCTTTTTGGAATAACGTTTTTTCAGGAATGCCTTTTAATGTTAACGTATACATATGGATAACTCGTAAAGACTTATTAGAAAATCCAAGCTATATTTCTGAATTCAAGAAAAAATACGGCTACGAACTTTCGGTCCCAAAAACCTTTAAAGAACTAAGAGATACTGCTGAGTTTTTCTACAATAAAGGTATGTATGGGTTTGCACCTTTTACCAACATAAATTTTGAAGGAACAACAGCCGAAGCTATCTTCATCTTTGAATCATTCGGAACAAGCCCACTAACTGTAATAGACGGAAAGGTGAAAGTGACCTTAGATACAAAAATCGCTGCAGAAGCTATCGAATTTTACAAAGAATTGCTCAGGTTTGCTCCACCAAATAAACTGGAAATGGCTCACGATGAACGAATCAAAGTTTTCAATGAAGGTAAGGTTTTCACCATGTTCCAATGGCCCCTGTTTGTTCCTCAACATGAAGATCCAAAAGCTTCGAAAGTGGCTGGAAAGATAATTTACTCTGTTCCGCCATCTGGACCAGCTAAAAGAGTTGCAATAAGAGGGTGCTGGGTATTAGCTCTTCCAAAAGCTTCACAAAACAAAGAAGCGGCTGTGGAATTTGCATACTGGTTGGTTTCCAAAGATGTGCAAAGCAGACTTATTCCCAAAGGGCTAATCCCAGTCAGAGCAGACTTGCTCTTAAATCCCGAAATCAATAAAGAAAGACCTTGGTTTAAAACAGTGTTTGAATCATCAAGAAGTGCAGTTGCACGCCCGCGATTTCCAGAATACTTAGAAGCATCTAAAATAATAAGAGAATATTGGCATGCGGGAATCTCTGGAAAAATGTCAGCTAAAGAAGCAGCTGAAAGAATGAAAAAAGAGTTATTAAATTTAGTCGAAAGATATGAAAAACGAAAGTGAGGTAGTTATCTATTAAGCTTGTAGTACTGATAACCTACGCCTTTGTTATGTATTTTGTGATGAGAGGAAAATTAAATAAAGCTCTTGTAACAATGCTTGGCGCATTATTTCTGCTGGCTATTAGGGTATTTCACGACCCCTACGAAGGATTCAGAGAATCCTTAGACCTCAATGCCATATTCTTTCACATAGGCATGGTTTTATTCATTAAAGTGGTTGAGCAGACTGGACTTTTTCAATATCTGGCGGTTAAAACTATCAAACTAACAGGAAAGAGCATTTCAACACTTTTCTTTTCTCTTCTCTTCCTTGTTGGAATTATTTCAGCGCTCGTTGACAACGTTACTACTATCTTGATATTCATCCCAATTACGCTGGCTATCTGTGACTTTTTGGAAATAGAGGCGGTTCCACTTGTGTTGGCTGAAATAGTAGCATCTAACATAGGAGGAATGATAACTCCTATAGGTGACCCTCCAAACGTATTAATCATTTCTGCAGCAAAAATTCCATTTACAGATTTCGCCAAAATTATGTTTCCTATTGGAATGTCCCTTTTACTGATTGTAAGTTCCGCCCTTCTTTTGATATACAGAAAAGAGGTGAGAGTAGAGAACTTACATTTTCTACTCGAAGGGCTTGATGAAAATAAGGCAACAACTGACAAGAAGAGATTTATCGCAGGAACATTTTTCACCATATTGGTTATCACATTGTTTATCCTCCAAAAACAAACTAAACTCGAAACCTCTCTAATAGGACTCATTGCCGGGTTCCTTGCAGTACTTTTATTTGATAAACATAGACTGAACGAACTTTTGGAGAAAATCGAGTGGGAAGTTATCTTTTTCATGGTTGGAATTTTCATCATTACTGGAGCGATGGACCACGTTGGCATTATGAAGGACATTTCCAATTTCTTAGTCAAAATATCCTCTGGTTCACTCTTTATTTTGAGTTCTGTCATAGTTTGGGTATCTGGATTGATTTCCGGTTTTATTGATAACATTCCTTACACTGCAACTATGATACCAATAATCCGAGAATTACCAGAAGTCTATCCAGAATTGACGCAAATTTATCCACTATGGTATTCACTTTCACTCGGAGTATCCTTAGGAGGCAATCTAACACCAATTGGTTCAACTTCAAATATAGTAGCGCTAACTTTACTTAAAAACTACAAAAACACAGAAATTCCGTTCCTTAAATTCTTGAAATTCACCTTCTTTTTTGTGCTCATAACGTTACTCATATCGAATATCTATATGCTCTTTCTTTTGAATTTAGTTTTTTGAAAAAAGAAAAGACACCAACTGATGCTAACAAAACGAGGAAGACATCGACCAGTTGCTTACTTTAGTCTATGAAAAGTGCTTTACCGTATTCGTTAGCTTTCTTGTAGTAGTTGTGATTATAATTGCCTTTCGGAAATATAAATATCTTCTTTGCATCCAACTGTTTCATAACTGCTTCCGGGAAGCTGTCAAAACCATCAGTGAAAATGATTAAATAATCAATCTGTTCCAAATCTTCCCTGGGCATTTGTTTTAGGGCAGCTGATACATTTGTTCCTCCACGGTCTTTAACATCGAGAAGCTTACCTTTCTTATCTACTTTTTGCCTCTCTTGAGCTTCTGTACTAAAGAAATACAAAACCAAAGGGATATTACACTTTCTTAGAATCCCTTCCATTTCATTAACAAACCTTTTGAGCAAACCGTCAGAAATAGACCCGCTTGTATCAATCAAAACCGTGACTTTTGGAGCCATTCTACGCGATACTTTTGGAGCCATGCCGTATCTTTTGCTCAGACGATGCTTGTTTGTCTTCACCCCTTCACTCAAATCAGATGCCTTAGATAACTCATCGCTAATGTACTTTTTCCAGTCTATACTATCTTCATCATTCGAGTTTTCGGCTTTGATTTGGAACAAACTCGTCACCTTTTCAAAACCCCTAAGTCGGCTTAGCAGACCATCATTATAGCGAAAGGTCTCGTCTAACTCGTACCTTCGCTGAATGCTCTCTTGAATTTGTTGAGTAATTCTATCTAACAAATGCCTTTCTCTCATTGATTCGGGGCTTGGAACAACATCACCGTAAAGGTAATAGAACACTGGTTGGAATGGCAACTTATCTTTGTACAAAACATACAAAGCAGCGGTAAGCTCTTCAGCTGTCAGCTGATTAGAAATTCCAAGCTTTTTAGAAATCTGCGAACGACCGACTAACATGAGTTTTTCCGTTTCTGGCAAATTCCCTTCAAGTATATCCTCTGGTGGTACTAAAATCACTGCATCTATTTCTTGCCATTCGGAAAGATTCGAGTTAATGATACTATCCGTGGCTAAGTTGTAAAGAAACCACGTAGTTGAGTTTAATTTGAGAAACACATCTTCACTTTGATTAATACGATGCTTATTTACCCTTATAGGCTTATTCACCATGAACATATGACCAGCAATAATATGCCAGAGCTCGTGTTTGATAATCCCTTTCAAAATCTTTATCCGTTCCTTTTCTTCGAGTGTCTCAAACGAAAAATCATTTTCTATCTTTTTCATATTGATATTCATCACGAACCTATCATTACCCATATATTGCACACTTGCAATTTCAACCTCTTCAGATTCACGGACATCCACACAGTCGAGTACACTGGCATAAATAAAATCCTCCCCTTTGACGTAGTCAAAGGAGAGCAATGTCTTGGCTAACAATCGTTTACCTACCATACCATTCACCCCCACGGCAAGGCAAAAAGCGGTGTTATGCAACCTCAAATGCTCGTGGATAAACCCTTCTCAGTTGCATAAACCCGTCGAAGTACTTAGATGGTTCCTTTTTCATGTTCCTCAGTATTGATGCCCAATCCTCATCGGATAGTGCATCGAGGACTTTTTGCGGCACTTTTTCCACGAGCCCTTCTTGGATTATTCTTAGCATAACCGTTATTCGTTCTGCTAGTGGATATTCTGCTATCTTTTCCACTCTTCCTTCGAGGAAATCCTCTACTTTCAGCTGTTTTCCTGAGATGTTCCTCATGAAATCAGCTGCAGCCATTCCCATTATTCCTGCAAGAACTTCGTATTGCAGCTCTTGGGATAGGTCTGCAATACAACGCATGACTCGCAGTGCCCTTTCTATTGTTCTTGGGTTGCAGTCGAGCTTTGGCATCGGAATATCTTCTGAGAAAATCCCACGCTTTTCGAGAACATCGATTGCCGGCATTATTTCTTCGTCGGTGTATCCCTTTGCTCTCAGATAGCATGCTAAATCTTCGGCGCTATTTTGCACCGTGATAACAACAAACCGCGATAACAACGCTCTGTCGCTCAAATCATTAACTTGATACCCTTCCATATCAGGGTTCATAGCAGCCACGATGGAGAGGCTCTTTGGGAGTGTATGAGGTCCTATCTGTTTTTCCTGAACGAGCTGCAAGATGCCCTGGCGGACATATAGCGGGGCTCTGTTCAACTCATCGAGGAACAGGATGACGTTCTCTTCGTCTTCGGATGGTAACCAACTTGGACGCAAAAACTCTGTTCTACCACCAACAGAAACCGGTAAGCCTATGAGGTCGCCAGGCTCAAGCTGTGAAAGTATCACAGTCTTGACCGGTCTGTTTAGTTCCTCGCCTATTTGTCGAACGATTTGTGTCTTTCCAACACCTGCATGACCGATGAGCAGAACAGGTTCGTTGATAGCAACCAACCTTCTGAGAACAACCTTAACATCGCTAATCCTCATGCCTTTCATCCCCTCTCAGTAATAATTCAAATAATTCAAAATATTACCCAAATACAGTTCCTTTAATAAAGTTTAAAAGTTTCCATCTTAGAATTACTAAGAATAAAGTTCTTTCATAAAGTTTTCTTGCCTTCTTCTCACTGAGAGGGGGTGAACAGACCACATGATATGGAAAGCATAGAAATCCAAAAATGTGCTTTTCGTAATTTTTCATATTATACATAACCAACCGTAGGAATTCGAAAGTGTGGAACAACCGTGGAAAGGACTTTTTTAGAAAGCTGAGTGCGGAATTTTTTAAGCTCTGAGTAGGAGCTATTTTGACATTTATTGGAAAGGGACAACTTTGTTACATTTACTGGCATGCGTTTGGCATAATATCACAACGTCTTGAATTTGTCAATATGAAACTTTAAATTTACAGTCTTTACAAGGGAAAAATATATGATATAATCCCTTTTGTTCAAACTTTCAAAAGCCATAATTATGCCTAAACAACACCTACATCACACCCATCAGCTTCTTCCTCTTGTTTTTCCAGCAATTCGTCCTCGTCATACGTATATAACTTCAAAATTGTTGTAATCATTCCCGTTTTCTTATCTTTCGCGTTTCTTTTGCTTTGCACAATTAAATTTAAAAGATTACACCCAACCAAACCAAGGGGGGAATTCCATGACGCATAAATACAGTATTACTAAAGAATGTATGACTTACTTCGAATTTTTTGATGCCTTCATGCCTTACGAAGGAAATCTCGAAACAGAGGTAATACTCGACACAATGCCTACAAGGTACATATTTTTAGACCAACACACCGTGGATTACTTTAAAACCGCAAGAGGGATAGCTAAAAAACTTGAAGTCTTACCTTTGAATGATAATTTAAAACACACTAATTATCCAGTAGATCACATATCAAAGCTTATTAAAAATCGCCTCGGTGAGATATACAAAAAAGTAGGGATTAAATTTCCAGATTTCTTCAACAGAGTATGTCGCACATGCAAGTGGCCCAACTATCCAAACAACGAATGCCCTATATACAAAAAACATATAAGATTTCTCGAAGCGCTACACCAAATCATGCGTGAAAATTACCTAAAAGTCGTATATTCCATAGACCCGTCGATAGTAGAAGAATACAAAATAAACTACTATGGAGCTGAAATAAAAGTCTACGATGCAATTCAAATACTCAAACTCGAAAAGAGAAAAAAAGAACACCCACTGAAAACTTTAGCACCCGTGCTCAAATACATGTATGAGGACATTTACCTCTCCGAACCTAAACTCTCCAAAATAAAAAACTGCAAATACGTCAAAATTGGACACATACTGATAACAGAAAAACCATACGAAAAAGATGAAGAAGGAATAAATTCAGAAAAATCTGACATTCCTAAGCTAAAAAGCACAGGAAAAGAAATCGTGTATGTCTACTACCAAAAAAAGCTCTCAGGAGTCATCTTTGACCAACAGCTTTATGCATTGCAAGATGGGAGAATATCGCATATACCTTGGTGAAATAATACATTAGGGGGAGATTATCCGTGCAAAAACTGATAGACCTTGGCGAGCTCCATATATACCTCAACGGCAAAGAAGTTAAGCTTTTCTTCAAAGATGAACCTGTAGAATTAATAGGCATCCAATACCTATACATCCCAGAGCCAGAAAATGAAAAAATAATTCCAAACGATTACTCCTACAGAGTAATATTCGATGGAGACAGACTTCTCGGAGAATCTTATTATCTCGAAAAGGCACTCCGAAATACAGTGTCTTACATTGTGAAATTAGACAGACACTTGGCAAGGTTTAACAAGAAAAACCCAAAAGAAGATAACCCAAAAAACTGGACATGCACGGAATTCTTGATACCATATGATGAAAAAAACTTCTATAAGTTAGAAGAATTTAAACGCCCGAAATATAAAATATACTCGGAAAAAGATAAACAAATAATAGAATTCGATACTCCGAAAAAAATAAGCATCTTTGAAACCAAAAAGGGTTTGAGAGTATTTTATCAAAAAGACTATATATACGCACTCAGTACTGGTCTCTGGGATGACCCCTTTCAGTCTGACATACTGAAAGCCATCCCATCTTTCTTGATTACTCAACCAAATTATCCAATTAAAACCTTCAAATTTTACGCTCGGGAAACTATAACCCCGACACACATTTTAAACTACGCAATAAAGATAGATGGCAAAATCCACAAATTCACCATCCCTGGAACAATCAAAGATGGTGAATTCAAAAGCCTCGACAACGCTATCACGTTCAAAATGGTCACGAGAAAAAACTACAAAGATTTTGGACACTTATCCATCAACAAATCGCAACCAAATAAATTCAAAACAACCGAAAAATTCATACAAATTCTCGAAAAAACAAACCCAAACAACTCCGATTTGACGAACATTGAGTTCTCTTGCCTTGTGCATCCTCTAAACAACGCGATAGTGAAATCTATAGTCGTAGAAAAGAGTTCCAAACAAACTAACTCGGAATTAGACTTCCAAGACCTCTTCTTCTTCGAACGTGATTTAGTGCTGTTTTTTAGCTACTAAACTGTTTAATCTACAAAGAGAAAAACGGAGGGAAAAGAACCTGATAGGAAGAACTTGGGATGCTGTTCTTTTTACCTCTAATGATTTCACATTTGAAGACATTCTTGAGAAAGTCATACAAGACTGCAAAGAGAAATACATAAGCTACAAAAAAATATGGGAACTTATTAAAAACTACATATCAAACTTCGGAGCAAACGCTATATTGGGGCGGTTACTCGTGTATAACGAAGAGACTTTAATTTCATTGATAAAACATCCCGAAGAAACACTCTACGACTTTTTATTAAAAAAGGGATTTATGCCCTCAATAAACGGCACCATCGAATCTGCTTACACAGAGCACATCAAAGCGCTCTTCTGGGGTGATGAAGAAATTGAAGAACCATACAACTTTTTCGTATTCGAAAGCCCTAAAGCATACGTAGCAACAGGAGTATTTTTGGATTTAGAAAAAAATATCTATCCACAAATAAACGAGCATATAGACCGAATGCGCTCAGAAAAATACTTCTTCGAAGAAGAGGATTATTCAGATTCGGTTAAAACCTACTATAACGTAAACAAGCAAGAAATGATAGCTTTCATAGTAAACAATCTAAAACTCATACTTGAGAACAAACCTACGAAACCAAAGTTTGTCAAATTCGAAGAAAACAAATACACAAATTCTTACAGTTTTATCAAAATAAAGACAGAAATCAAATACCCTACAATTCTTGATAACGGTAAGAAAGTGGCATTCCGCATTTACTGGTACCCGAAAACAGCTGAACAAGTAAATGACGATTTTAGAAAAAAGAAAAAACATCCCCCATACTATCTTAGGGAAGTGTGAGGTGTGTGTATGTTCCAAATAAAGAGAATATATCATATCCACTTTGAGGAACTCAGAGAATTCATTAACCAAATAATAGAACCCACGGATAGACCATTTCTCACCTACGACAAACTCTGGGATAAAATAAGCAACCATATTGCCAACTATGGGGCGGAATTGTTGGTAATAACCACTCCCGAAAAAGCTATTACCCTATCTAAGGATAACTTTTCAAAATCGGACATCGAACGCCGAATTCCAGAAATATACGAATACTGCCTTGAACAAGGCGTATTATTGAGCTCTCAGGACTCATTAGAATCAGCATATCTTGAACCGTTCGTTTTTAAAGTAGAAGAATACAACTCTTACTTGGCATACGGTGCTGTGTTTGATTTAACCAAAGACTTAGAAAAGCAAATCAAAAACATGGCTGACGAAATCGGCACTAAAGGTTTTTTGATTAGGACCCGCTCTCTTGGTTATGTTTTCCTGTCTTACTATTCCGGAGACCTTGCAGATTTCCTAAGAGAAACAGTAACAGAACTTCTTTCCAATACCTCACCTCAGCCTAAATATGTGCCATATAGATATGAAGGAAACAATGGTTTAGAAGAGCCAATACTTTTCGAAACTGAAATCAAGTATCCCCTTGTTATAAACACGCCAGGTGAAAAAAAGCTGATGTTCCGAATATACGCAAACCTACAACGTCAAAAGGACCCTTTCGAAAATGAGTATAAAGAATTCTATGAAAGCATGCATTTCGATCCTTTCGATACTTCTGATGAAGACGACTAAAAACCAGTGGCTAAATTACGCCTTTTCACGGAACATAAAACATTTCGATTTTTAGGTTCAATAATTTACCTACTTAGTATGTAACTAAAAAGCTCACATAAAAAACTCTTCGCTCTGCTATCTTGAGATAACTGCTTGGATGTAACCTATTTGTGTTTTATTAACGTACTGAAGCAAAAGTCCATCTGGAGAGTATTCATAGATGGCGACTTTTACTCCGCCGATGTAAATCCCTGTTTGGATTCCACCAAATTGACCTTGTCCTTCAACGACCCATCTGAAACCTATCTCTGGTATATTGACAATTTCTCCTTTAAGCAGACCTGGGTTGATGTATGCAGGACCTAAGACATTTGTTCCAAGAATCTGTTTTTGGGAACTTCCTAAGTTTGTGAGATTATTAACTATGAACGAATAAAATCCTTCAGAAATCGTTTTTGAGTAAGTCACACTTATTTGTCCATACAGCATTGTTGCACCCGTCATCTCTTCTATTACAACATACTGATAATTAGGATTCGCCTTTATGAGATTCTCCGACAAACCATTGAACTTCAATTCTACATCTTTCACGAACATAAACTCCATCTGGCCAACAGAAGAACTCGAGCCCGATTGTTCAAGAAACCCAGAAGACAATAAGATACCTTCCCTATTAAATTTATAATTATACCTCGTAAAGCCTTGGTAGTCTCCACCTGCATATGCAAAGTAAAAACCTCCGTCAGGCAAGTACCCTCCTTGGACTTGTACACCATAGGGAGCTACTCGAGAAAGGTCGACGAGGAATTTTTCCAAAGAACTTAGTTCTACGAATTGTTCAGAGGTGATTTGGCTTGTGTAGTCTATGTTCCCACGCAAATCCGACATTATCTTCCATTCGCAGACAGCAACATAATTCGAAGTCTTATCAATTCCAATAACCATTCTGATAACATACCCTTGTGTGGTGAAACCACTCTCTCCTTTTGTCCCAACACCAACTTGCACCCTATACACAAACGTCGTACCAACTTTGACCCAACTTGGCAGTGGTGGCAATATTCCGTTTGTTTTATAGTATTCTTGGATATAAAGACTCAGCGGCTCAGCTGCTTCTACCAAAGTCACGGTTTCAAGAATCAAAAAAAGAACGACGATTAATATCTCTTTCTCAAACAACTTCCAGGTCTTCATACCTCTCCCTCCTTCTACACATGGATAATGTTAAGCATAAAGTATTGAAAATTTCAAAAAACCTAATTATTCTTTAAAAAAAGTGATGCCCCATCCAACTCTTAACAAAACCAAGTTTCCCAAGATAAATAACCAAACACCTTCTTGCCCAAAGTGCGATTTTCCCAACTTTAGCAATAAAGGTCGCTACAAATATAACAACCAGCAATCTCTTTAAAAAGACTCCAGATATTCTTTAATTTGGGAAGGGCTAATTAAGTTACTTGCTACTAATTAATTTGACCCTCAATACATACAAAAAGTTCAAAATCACCCGAAAGAGATAAAACAATCGCACTTTTCCTTGTCTTACCAAACAGGTAGAGCCTCTTTGCCCTTATTTGTCTTATCTGCCTTACTCACTTCCTCCTTTCGTCTTTGCTTTTTCATTGAGCGCCTACATATACTGTGGGTTTATTAACCCTTATATACAAAGTTATTCCAAAAGTCTTGTTTGCAGTAAAAACATGCACCGTATAGCATTGAAAATGAAATTGTGAGAAATATATAACAACAATTGGTGAATAATTTTGATATAATATCGTTGTCTTTAAGTCACAATTCATTACCAAACAGGGGAGGAGTGCACGATGAGAAAAATTATCTTAAGTGCCATCATCAGCATTTTGATGTTTGTAGTTGCACTGTATGGATTACATTTGGAAATAGTTAGTCCAAAAGAACGAGAAGAATTCACAACACAAATTCCTGTTGAATTGAAAATCGACGCAGAACCAGGAGAAGTGATGAAATTGAGGTTCTATATCAACGATGAATTACTGTTAGAAACCGAAGAAATACAAGAAACATACATTTTAGACATATCCGAATTAAACTACAGCAGCGAAGTGCAATTATCAATAATAGCTCAAGCACAAAAAGAAATGATGAGAGTTGAAACGAATATATTGATAAAGAATCCAGTTTTGTTAGAGACGTTTGGTGGGGAAAATGATGACTATGCAACCACAGTACTGCAAACGCAAGATGGAGGGTATTTGATTGTTGGGAGGACAATATTAGTTGGACAAAACGCGTATTCTGCTGTGTATATTCTCAAGATAGACGAGGATGGAAACAAGCAATGGGAATGGGAAGAGATGTTTGGTTGGGAAAAAGCGAAAGCAGTTCTGCAAACGCAAGACGGAGGGTATTTGATTGTTGGAGCAGGCGGGTATAATGTGTATGTTCTCAAGCTCGACAAAAACGGCAACAAGCAATGGGAAAAGACATTTGGTTGGGAAAACAATGACTGGGCAAACGCAGTTGTCCAAACGCAAGATGGTGGGTATTTGATTGTCGGAGCAAGCGGGTATGATGTGTATGTTCTCAAGATAGACAAAGATGGCAACAAGCAATGGGAAAAGACATTTGGTGGGGAAAACAATGACTGGGCGAACGCAGTCTTCCAAACTCAAGATGGTGGGTATTTGATTGTTGGTGGCACGAAATCATTTGGAGCAGGTGAGGAAGATGTGTATGTTCTCAAGCTCGACAAAAATGGTAACAAGCAATGGGAAAAGACGGTTGGTGGGAAAACTACGGACGCAGCAAACGCAGTCCTGCCAACGGAAGATGGAGGCTACTTG
>CAYVMA010000057.1:0-67144 GCA_964452455.1 uncultured Fervidobacterium sp.
ATACCTCCTCTAGATAAGAGTTGTTGGGGGGTGTCCCCTATTTAAAGAATAATGCGGTTTTTGGATAGTTTCAATACTTTTAGTTAACATTATCCCCTTATCTGGAAGGGGGGAAGAAAATGCCAGAATTTTCAAACGCATTCAGCGGATTGAAAAACGAGAGAAAATTAACAAAGGAAGAGTTGATAAGAGCTATAAGGTTTATGATAGCGGCAGAGTATGAAGCTATTCAACTTTATACCCAGCTTGCCGAGTCGACGGACAACGAATTGGTTCGCGAAGTTCTTTTAGACATAGCAGATGAAGAAAAGGTGCATGCTGGAGAGTTTTTGAGATTACTTATGGAGCTTGATGATAAGGAATTTGAGTTCTACAAAGAAGGATACGCAGAAGTTGAGGAAGAAATAGAAAAGCTTAATAAGAAGAAGCAAACGAAAAAGAAATCTTAAGTTCAAATAGGGGACGTTTACCATTGCGTCCCCCTTTTTTAACTTCTTATTTTCTAAACATGTGGTATAATTTTTTTAGATTAGAATTCAAGGTTCTTAGAGAAAATTCTGAAGACGAAAGGAGTGGAACGTATGTACGTAAACACAAAAGACATTTTGGAAAAGGCTAGCAAGGAGTATTACGCAGTTCCTGCTTTTAACATTAACAACATGGAGTTTTTCCATGCAATACTTGAAGGTGCATTGGAAAAAAGAGCGCCACTTATCATTGAAACAAGCGAGGGTGCGATAAAATATGCAGGAAACGGTGACATATTTAAGGGTGCACGATATTTCGTTGAGTTAGTAAGATTATTTGCCGATAGTGTTGATATACCGATAGCGCTCCACCTTGACCACGGTAAGCACTTCGAGTATATAATAGCAGCGATAAAGGCAGGATATTCTTCGGTTATGATTGATGCCTCTGAAAAGCCTTTTGAAGAAAATCTTAAGGAAACTAAAGAGATAGTCAAAATAGCGCACGCAGCAGGTGTTTCTGTCGAAGCCGAGCTTGGTCAACTCGCAGGTGTTGAAGATAACGTAGTTGCCGCTGAGTCCGTGTTGGTAGATCCTGAGCAAGCAAAGATATTTGTCGAAGAGACGGGCGTCGATTTCTTGGCGCCAGCAATTGGAACGAGCCACGGCGCATTCAAGTTTAAAGGTGAAGCAAAGCTCGATTTTGAAAGACTCAAAAAGGTTAAAGAACTGACAAAAATTCCACTTGTTCTCCATGGTGCCTCGAGTGTTTTGCCAGAATACGTGAAGATGGCAGAGGAATACGGAGCAGATTTAGGCGGAGCAAAGGGTGTGCCTGAGGACCAACTTAAGAAGTGCGTTGAGCTTGGTATAAACAAGGTCAATACGGATACGGATTTAAGAATTGCCTTTATCGCAGGACTTAGAAAGTTCCTAAAAGAAAATCCAAAAGAATTCGATCCAAGGCATTATTTAGGAGCAGGTAAGAAATTAGTCAAAGAAGTCGTTATGAACAGACTTGAATTCCTTGGAGCTGCCGGAAAAGCGTAATCCCAATTTTCAGAGGCAAGATGTCGTTAACTTTTAAACATATACAGAGGAGGGATCCAAGTGCGAGTCTTGGTTGTTAACTGTGGAAGCTCGTCGATAAAGTATCAGTTCCTTGATATGGATACAGAACAGGTGCTGTGCAAGGGACTTGCGGAAAGAATAGGAATCCCAGGAAGTAGAATTGTTCACAAGAAAGATGAACAAAAAGTTGTCGTTGAAAAACCAATGAAAGACCACGAAGACGCTCTCAAATATGTACTTGAATTGATAGTTGATGAAAAGGTCGGAGGAGTAAAAGATTTGAGAGAAATCGATGCAGTTGGCCACAGAGTTGTCCATGGTGGAGAAAAGTTCTCTGGTTCGGTTTTGATTGATGATGAAGTGATGAGAGCACTCGAAGAATATTCCTACCTCGCTCCACTCCACAATCCACCGAACATAATGGGTATAAGGGCTATGATGAAACTTCTGCCGGGAGTTCCAAATGTTGCAGTTTTTGATACAGCATTTCATTCAAAGATGCCAGCAAAAGCGTATCTTTACGCAATACCCTATGAATACTACAAGAAATACAAAATCAGAAGGTATGGTTTCCATGGAACAAGCCATAGGTATGTGTCAAAAAGAACTGCAGAAATCCTGGGACTTGATTACCACAAATCCAAAATCATAACAGTTCACCTCGGCAACGGAGCATCCGTAGCAGCTGTTATGAATGGTCACAGTATTGATACATCAATGGGGTTCACTCCACTTGAAGGATTGGTAATGGGAACGAGAAGCGGAGACATTGACCCATCCATTGTCACATTCCTTATGGAAAAAGAGGGCTTGACTGCAGAAGAAGTGTACACAATTCTTAACAAAAAGAGTGGAGTACTTGGCTTAACAGATGGTTTCAGCTCTGATATGAGAGATATAGAAGACAAAGCACTTGAGGGCGACCCAGTTTGCAGACTCGCCCTGGATATTTACGAATACAGGATCGCAAAATACATAGGTGCATACGTAGCAGCGATGAATGGTGTTGATGCAATAGCATTTACAGCTGGCGTTGGTGAAAATTCTCCAGTAACAAGAAAGGAGATTTGTGAAAACTACCTTGGTTACCTTGGTATAAAGATAGATGATGAGAAAAACAATGTGAAAGGTGAGGAAAGGATTATAACAACACCAGACTCAAAAGTAAAAGTTCTCATAGTTCCAACAAATGAAGAACTCATGATAGCAAGAGACACTAAAGAGATTATAGAAAAAGGCCTAAGACAGTTGGAATACTAAAAAAACGAACTTCTCCAAAATAAAATTTGCGGTATAATATATTGTGACTTGGAAATGTTGGGCACTTATTCAAGTGCCCAACATTCTTTTAAGAGAACCAAGGAAGTAAATTAGTAAAGAAGGTGAATACATTGATAATAAAGAAACGCTACGTTTATCTCGACGCGCCATTGAAAATAGAAAACAAGCAGATAGCCTCCACTACCAACGAAGAACAAATAGAACAAACTGAGGAAAAAGAAAAACAACTTCTTGAAATTGTGGCTAAGGCAAATCGTGAAGCCGAACGGATTGTTTTGGAAGCTCAAAATCAAGCCCAACAAATACTTTTGCAAGCCCAGGAAGAGTCCAACAAAATTATCGAAGAAGCAAATCAGAAAGCATCTCTCATTTCCAAAGAGGCAGAGCAGAACGCTCAGAGCATGCTCACAAATCTGCAAAGTCAGATACAACATTTGCTTGAAAGTTTTGAACAACAGCTCGAAACTTTCTACAACGAATATTGTGAGAAATTAACATCGATTTCGCTCGTTCTTATTGAAAAGTTTTTAGAAAAGAACATAGACCCTGAGGTTACAAAGAGGAAAATAGAAAGGATTCTTACACACCTTGCAGGTTCAACAAAGGTTAAAATCCATATCAATCCAAAAGATGCAAAGCTTATAAGTGAAGAAACGTTAGAATATGCAAAATCGAAAGGTTACGAGATAGTGTTGAATGACAACGTAGAACACGGTGTTATTGCTGAAACTGAGCTGGGAACAATTGACGCAACGTTGAAATTCCAGTTTACATTGCTAGAAGAGATTTTTGACGAGGTATTTAAAAAAGAGGAATGAAAAATTGCCATGAGGGGATAAGAACACAATGGCTGATAAAAATGTTAGTTTCAAGAAGTGTAGTTTGTTCAAGTTGATGGAATTGTTTGAAGAAAAGGTTAACGAGATAAACCCATACGAATATATTGGAGAGGTCCAAAAAATCATAGGTCTTACAATAGAATCGAAAGGTCCAGATGCTGCCTACGGAGAGCTTTGCAAAATTATCGTAGGTAACAAAAAAGCACTCGCGGAAGTTGTTGGATTTAAAGAAGATATGACAGTATTAATGCCATTAGAAGACATAACAGGATTAAAAAAAGGTTGTGAGGTTATCAAAACTAACAAGACCGTGAGTGTACCCGTTGGTGAAGAATTGCGTGGAAGGGTTGTTGATGCACTTGGAAGACCTATAGATGGGAAAAGACTTGTGCTTAGAGAGTATCGTCCCATAATAAACGAAGCACCGAACCCGCTTATTCGAAAAAGGATATTAGAACCTCTTCCGGTTGGTGTTCGTGCTATCGATGGTTTTATCACACTTGGAAAAGGACAAAGGATAGGCATTTTTGCTGGCAGTGGTGTTGGTAAGAGCACACTTCTTGGAATGATTGCAAGAAATACGATAGCTGACATAAACGTGATAGCGTTGATAGGAGAACGTGGGAGGGAAGTTAGGGAATTCATCGAGAAAGACCTGGGAGAGGAAGGCTTAAAACGTTCAGTTGTTGTAGTATCAACATCAGACCAGCCTGCTTTGTTGAGAATCAAAGCCTTGCTCACTGCGACAACTATAGCAGAGTATTTTCGAGATAAAGGCTATGCGGTTATGTTAATGGTTGACTCGTTGACAAGGTGGGCGATGGCCCAACGCGAAGTTGGACTTGCTATTGGCGAACCACCTACAACACGAGGTTATCCCCCCAGCGTTTTTGCACAACTTCCCAAAATCCTCGAACGTGCTGGTAACTCTGACAAGGGTAGTATAACTGGTATCTACACGGTTCTTGTTGAAGCAGATGATTTCAACGAGCCTATCTCTGACACTGTTCGTGGTATCGTTGACGGGCATATAATACTCTCACGTCGCCTTGCTGAATCAAACCATTATCCGGCAATAGATGTACTCATGAGCGTTAGTCGTTTAATGACAGACATTGTAAAACCAGAACATCTCCATGCAGCACGTTTGTTAAAAGATATAATGGCTACATATAACGATGCGAAAGACCTCATAGACGTTGGAGCATACAAAAAGGGAACTAATCCCAAGATAGATAAAGCTATAGAACTTATTGACGAAGTCAACAAATTTCTTAGACAGGGTATTCGTGAGAAAATGACGTTTGATGATACAGTTGAGTATTTACTATCCATCGCTAGAAAAGTGTGATGCACAGGGTGGTAAGATTATGGATTTCGATAAACTTATTGAAAAATTTTGCGAAATACTTAAGAAATCAAAATTTGTTGTTGCACTCACTGGTGCAGGTGTCAGTGTTCCCAGTGGTATACCTGACTTTAGAAGTCCAAATGGGCTTTACGCGAAATACGGTCAGGATATCTTTGAAATCGATGAGTTTTACAAAAATCCAGATAGGTTTTACAATTTTGCAAGGGAAGGTCTTATACCTATGTTGTCAGCTCAACCAAATGTTGTTCACCACATGTTGGCAAAGCTGGAAGAAATGGGAATATTGAAAGGGGTCATAACTCAGAACATCGATGGGTTACACCAAAAAGCTGGCAGTAAGAATGTGGCAGAAATCCATGGGAGTGTTAGAGTTTGGAACTGTCTGAAATGTACTAAACGCTACGAAATCCTTGATGATGAACAAAGGGAGTTTTTATTATCTAACCATTTCAGATGCTCTTGTGGAGGTTTAGTAAAGCCAGATATAACTTTCTTTGGTGAGATGTTACCTATGGATGAGTTTGCAAAAGCCCAGAAGTGGGCAGAAAGTAGCGACTTGTTCTTAACTTTAGGCACTTCGCTCGTAGTTTATCCAGCAGCACAGTTGCCTATCTATGCTCTCAGAAGTGGGGCCAAACTTGTGATTGTGAATAAAGGTGAAACACCTCTTGATAGGTACGCAACATTTAAGTTTGATATTGACTTGATGGAATTCTCAAACAAGATTCTTCAATCCCTCGATACTTTTCTGAACTGAGCTCAAAATATCTTTCGCCTGTAATGGCAATAAGGAGTTTTTCCTGTCTTTTCGTAATAGTCTTGGTGATAATCTTCGGCAATCCAAAATGTCGAAGCTCTCCTAAGTTGAGTTGCGACTTTGTAGTTTTTCTTTAATTCTTCTATTATCTTTTCAGCAATTTCTTTTTGCCTCTCATTTGTATAGAATATGGCACTCTTGTATTGTTCACCAATATCAGGTCCTTGCCCGTTTTCTTGTGTAAAATCGTGGATTTCAAAGAAATACTTTATCAGTTGTTCCTCGTCTATCTTTTTTGGATCGAATATGACCTCTACGGTTTCCAAATGGCCAGTCAATCCAGTGCATACTTGTTCGTATGTTGGATTGGGCCAACGTCCACCCATGTAACCGACCCTTGTATCAACAACTCCATGGAGTTGTTTGAAAAGATGTTCAACGCCCCAGAAACAGCCACCCGCGAAAAACATTCTATCGATAGGTGGTTTCTGCCCTTCTGGTATAAACTTCAAAGAGACTGAATTCACACAGTGCCGCACATTCTTTTTTGTGAACCCCTCTCCATAGAACACATGCCCCAGATGAGCACCACAATAAGCGCAAACAATTTCTGTTCTTATTCCATCTCTATCAATTTGCTTAAATACCGCACCAGGAATCTCATCATCAAACGCAGGCCAACCACATCCAGAGTGAAATTTATCAGAAGAATTGTACAATGGGATTCCGCAGTTCTTACACACGTAAATGCCTTTTTCGAAGTGGTTTTCGTATTCCCCAGAAAATGGTGGTTCGGTACCTTTTTCAAAAAGCACGAATCTTTCAAATTCGCTCAGTTCTGGATTGATGATTTTCTTTCTCATACTCTTCCCTCTCTGTCCTTCTGAAATTCCTACTTATCACCAGGGAACTCTACCTGGAGCTGTCCTTTTCTCAATAGCCTTCTTTGCTTCCAAGATAACAAACTCATCACTTGAGTAAACAACGACACCGGTTGTTGCAAATGGCTTTCTTATATGTATTTCTCCTTGGCTTATATAGATAACTGAGTTAATCAAGACGGCTCTTCTCAAAGTGTCAAGTTCCGGAGGTTTAGTAGACCAATACAACTTTGCTGGCACACCGTTTAAGAACAAAAAAACATCCTTATCTTTTTTGATGAAAAGTGCTGAATATCCAAGGTTTCGTAGTAAATTCGCTTTACCTTCATCTTCAACTAATACTGGATATGTAAGTTTACGTGTTACAAGTGACGAAATCAAATTTACGTCGATTTTCCCTCTTCCATCAAAAATAGGAATTACTCCCGCAATGGAAAGACCAGTAGAGAACTTTTCGTAGATATCGGCGGTTATATAGGGAGACTTGTGTACTCTGTAGAAATAGTCTTCATCATCTACGCTTAATGTATCAAGTGGACCAACAAGATAATAAGAAAATCCTTTAGATTTTACATACCATCCGACATATTTGCCAACGTCTTGGGCAAGTAGAGTATTTCCAAGGCTCCCAAGTGTCAATAAACTGATATCTTCAATAATTTCTTCTAACCTTTGTGTGCAAATCAAACCGGTTTGAATTTTCAATGTTCCTATTTCCGATGTTCCAGGATTACTTGGAAAATTCAATTCCCCGAAGATACTCAGGGAAAAGGTGAACAAAACTATAAAGAACACCATTTTCTTCATTAGATTTACTAACAAAATCCGCCACCTCTTTTAACTTGTCTACGGCGTTTTCAACGGCAACTTTTGTGCCTGCAACTTCGAACATATAAATATCGTTCTCGTTGTCCCCAAAAACGACAGTGTTTTTAAGGTCGAAGCCCATATAATCCGCTAAAAACTTAAGGGCATTACCTTTATTAGCATTGGCAGGGACAATGTCCAAAAAGATTGGAAAACTCTTGAAAACGTTCGCTCTTCCATCCACAATTTCTTTGAGAGGTTCGATTAAGTTGTCGAGAATACCTTGCTCAGCAATCGCTAACATTTTTATCGGTGGATGTTTGATTGCTTTCAAGTCATCAACTACGTAGTAAGGAACATCCGCATGTTTTGAGTACAATTTTATTTCTTCGTTGTCTTTTTCGCTGTAAAGTCTATCATCGACATACGTTTGAACATGGACGTTCCTTTGCCTGAGAAATTCTATAACATTGTGTGCTGTTTCCATATCTAATGTTTTCTCATAAATAAAACCCACGTTCGGAACGTATACAACTGCTCCATTGTAGGAAATTATTGGGAAAATATCCTCACCAAAAACATTTTCCAATAATTTTTTAGCTGAGATATGCATCCTTCCAGTTGCAAAAATTACGTTATCACCGTTTTCAAGAATGTTCATTATCAATCGTTTCGTTTCCTGCGGAAATTCATTTTTAGAATTCAGCACGGTTCCGTCCAGGTCAAAGACGAAAGTTTTTGTATTTTTCAATTTTCGAATATTACTCAACCTACTTCCCTCCGTTCCTTTAATTCTCATTTGTAAATTTTGACCAAGTTTTCCACAGCATCAGAAATTGTTCTTCATTGAGTTGTTCAGGCCTTGCATTTGATGGAATGTTTGCTTCTTGGATTATCAATTCTAAAACCTTCGTATCTTTGGTTATGGTTTTTAGATTATTGTATATCGTTTTTCTCTTTTGAGAGAAGCTATCGGAAACAAATCTCCAAAAAGATTCAATTTGTGAGCTATCTACGAATGGAAAAGGTTCTTTCCTTGTAATTTTCAGAACAACGCTATCCACTTCCGGATTTGGCACAAATGCACTTTTTGGAACCACCAGAATTTTTTCTATGTTCGCAACCGTTTGGAGGACAACAGTTAGGAATCCTCTATTTGAGCTGCCAGGTTTTTCCAGCAATCTTTCTCCAACTTCCTTTTGCATCATGATAAAGAGTGCTGAAAATGGTGTAAAAATAAGCCTTTTAAGTATGGGAGCGGTGATGTAATAGGGAATGTTCGAAACGCATTTGTACCCACTTGGAAGAAACGATAGGTCAAGGGCTAGGAAATCGGAGAAAATTAGATGGACATTCTGAAATGTTAATAACCGTTCTTCAAGGATAGGCTTGAGCCTTTCGTCAATTTCTATAGCATAAACCGTTGCACCAGTTTCAGCCAGTGCAACGGTTAAAGTTCCAGCTCCCGCACCTATTTCAAGGACTGTATCATTCTTGTCCACTTCTGATAACTCGACGATTTTTTTTGCAAAAACTTCGTTTGACAAAAAATTTTGACCCAAAGATTTCTTTAAAGTAACACCGTATTTTTTCAAATAATCGGACGTTTTCAGTTGGAAGCTCACCATCCTATGAATTTGTTTCGTTGTAACTATTTTCTACTTTTCATATTCTTTTTCATATTTTCTTGATTTTGGTGCATTGGTGGAAGTGTTGTTTCAGGTTTCTTTTCTACCACTCGTTCCACCACAATTCCGTTGTTGTATTCCATCCTTACTATACCCTTCTCGTCTGTTGTTATCTTTATTTCCGTTCCCTCGTAGCTAAGAACATAGGAACGGTCCGATAATCGTTTCAGCATTGCAATTCCTGATGCTTTGTCTGTTTTTGATGGATTAAAGAGCGCTTGAGGTATGATAATTTGGAAACGTGGCTGAGGCATTCTCAATATCATCTCAAAGTGAGGGATAATAAAATTGTTATCTAATAAAACGATATTTGGTTCTGTGAATGTAAATGTTTTGACAGATGGCGCTTTTGGATCATAATACGCATATAATGTTATTGTAGTTTTACCTGCTTTGTTAACACCAAGTATTTTAGCGACCAACTCTCCGTTTGTCTTAAACGTTGCTTCGTAGACCTGGAAGAATCCATTAGGACCATAAGCAGTTCTTGTTTCAATAGTATATTTCTCACCGTACTGTATTTCACTAACACTTATCCACCCGTTTTTTGTGTATTCAACTCGAATACGCCCCAGTTCCATGTTGTCGATACGCGCGATGTATTCAACGCCAAACGTTGTCGCAGAAATGGCAAGTAACAACACTCCAACGTATATCAACCTTACAATATGTTTTCTCATATGATTCACCTCCAGGATAATCATACAGGAAAAACCTTAAAAAATCATTAGAATTTCGAATAAATCTTACTTCAGCTTACACCGTTGTCAGACATTCAAGCACTTTATCCCAATACCTCTTCAACGGTTCCATACAACGGACCTGCTGTGATTTTGTTTATCTTTACTATGACAGTTTTTCCAATAAGTTCGTGAGAACCTTCAAAAGAGATAATTTTGTTACGTATATCCCTTCCGTAAAATAGGCCATTTTTTGCTTGTGCCTCAACTATTACCTCAACTCTTTTGTCTCTATAGGCTTCATTCAACTCTCTGTTTATCATTTTCTGCAGATTCAATAAGTAAGACATTCTACGAACCTTTGTCTTATATGGTACATCGTCCTTAAAGTATTTCCATGCAACGGTTCCTTCACGTGGAGAGTAAATAGCAAGGTTGAGTCTCTCGAATTTTATAGCCTTTACAAGTTCAACAGTTGCTTCAAAGTCCTCGTCAGTTTCCCCGGGGAAACCTACGATGATATCACTCGAGATAGAGGCATCCGGAACAATATTTCTTATGTTATTTATCAATCCAATATATTCGTCGCGAGTGTACCTTCTATTCATAGTTCTGAGTATCTTATCACTTCCGTGTTGGACTGGAAGGTGTATGGATTTCGCAATCTTGGGATTTTCAACCATAGCTTGTGGTATTTCTAAAGAAAAGTCAGTGGGGTATGATGTCAAGAACCATAGTCGCTTAACTCCATCAATTTTTGCTGTTTCTCTCAGCAATTTAGCTAATGATGTTCCATCATTCAGGTCTTTCCCATATGCATCTACATTTTGCCCAAGGAATGTGAATTCCTTGTAGCCTTTTTCAACTAAGGAACGCACTTCAAGTAATACACTTTCCATTGGTCTTGATTTTTCCCTACCTCTTGTATACGGCACTATACAGTAAGTACAAAATCTGTCGCATCCGTATATGATGGTTATCCAGGCGTGATGTTTTGAACTTCTGGTTTCCACCTTATGGTAATCAATCTCATCGAGTGTATCATCAAGATAAATTTGTTTGGCACCATCTTTAGCGTTCAAGACAGCTTCTGGAATTTTGGCAATCGCACGAGTTCCAATAACAAACGAAACGCCTCTTTTAAAGAGGTTTTCTTTTTCCTTATCGGCAACACATCCCATTATTCCTATTTTTTTCCCTTTTTTTCTGAGTTTTCCAATATGACTATAAACCTTATCTTCCGACTTCTTTCTTACGGCACATGTATTGAGAATTACTATGTCAGCTTCATCCTCGCTATCAACAACTTCAAATCCTCCATTTAGAAGCAGTTGCTTAGCTATTTCCGTGTCATTTTCGTTCATTTGGCAACCGTACGTATAAATATGGACTTTCATACTGAACCTCCTTAAGATGCACATGTCGTAGTTGTATATTTTCGTAAAGTAATTATACTTTATAT
This sequence comes from uncultured Fervidobacterium sp., assembly GCA_964452455.1. Lineage (GTDB taxonomy): Bacteria > Thermotogota > Thermotogae > Thermotogales > Fervidobacteriaceae > Fervidobacterium. Next base: position 11,306 of record CAYVMA010000057.1, read on the forward strand.
ACTCAAAAATTCAATCTATTTACACTGAGAAAGATAAAAAATTCGTCCATCTAATTAAATAACAGATAGACGAATCTGAGATATTCGTTAGAAGGTTGTATACAGGACTATATTAAATTCTGCACATATTCAACCACAACTTCGATAGCCTTTTCGTTGTATCCTCCACGCGGTATGATTATATCTGCATGCTTTTTCGTAGGTTCAACATAAGCATCATGCATTGGTTTTACAGTATTTAAATATTGGTCTATAACCGACTCGATAGTTCTTCCACGTTCGAAAATATCCCTTTGTAACCTTCTTATAAATCGTTCGTCTCCTTCAGTGTCAACGTATATTTTCAAGTCAGCCAATGCTCTCAGCTCGTCATAGTAAAGAGCGAAGATGCCCTCGATTAACAGAATTGGCTTCGGTTCAATTTTTGTAAAATTCCCCGTTCGCGTATACAAAGTAAAGTCGTAGTCAGGTAATTCTATGGCTTTTCCTGTTAAGAGTTCCTTCACATGTTTCACAATCAAAGTGTGTTCAATCATATCCGGATGGTCATAATTGTATTTCTTCCTCTCTTCCAAGGGTATATGCGACATGTCTCTATAATAATTATCCATTGGGAGCATGACACATTTTTCCGAGCCCAAACGTTCCATAATACGCTTAGCAACTGTTGTCTTCCCTGAGCCTGTTCCTCCTCCGATAAGTATTATATACATTCTTTACTACCTCCTGAAAGTGGTATCAAACTCTACAGTTTGGACGCTCGAGATTTTGAAAAGGTCTTTTTTACATAATTTACAGCAGCCTCTAATGAAACTCCTCTTTCGACAGCGTCATGTATATGACCGTATCGAACAGAAAAGTTGAAATTTGGAGAGAGGCTTTTTGCTTTCATTTCGATTTGCTGGGCTAGCCATTCGGAGCTTCCTTCTCCGTAAATCGCAATATTGCTAACACCTAAAATCAGCGAAAGATTTCCAAGAACGTATGCGAGCTTATCTATGACTTCAGAATAAATCTCCTTTGCTTTACTTTCGTCGGTTTTATATAAATTCCTAATTGTTTTCAGTTCATTGAGATAATTTTCCTCGTGGGCTATGAAATCAACAAATGATATCGGACTCCCGGTATATTTCTTGAAAACAACAAAATCAGAAGCGACAGTTTCAAGGCATCCATAAGCTCCACAATAGCACTTTTCATCTCCACCAAAGTATGTATGTCCTAAGGCAATGTTCTTAAACTCATCTTTACTGAAAAGAGCGTGGTATTCGTAATAGCATGCTCCGATACCTGTCCCGTAGTTCAAAACAAAGACACGTTCTCTTCCAGTAGTTTTGGACTCGTAAGCTGCGATTGCTTCAACATCCGATAAAATTACGTAAGGAACACCCAATGATTTGAGTTTCAACAATTTCACAGGGTCGTATCGCTCAAGCTTTAGAATCTTTGAGTAGACCTTTTCGTCGACAACACTTCCGGAAAACGCTATTCCAATGCTATCAAAATCATAAAACTTCTCTAAGGTCTTCTTTAGAAGTTCGTTTATACCATCATTGTTCAAAAACTCACTTTTTACTTTATACTCCGCACTTTCCAATTCTTCACCTTTCCCATTGTAAACAACAGCTCTTATACGTTCTCTACCAACGTTTATTGCTAGTATATGCCAAGCTTCTTTTGAGATCGAAATCAATTGAGGAGGTTTTCCCATTGCTGGGAATTCCTCCTCAATTTCTACATAATCCCGTAATTTATCAAGTAGATACGTCATTGTTGAAGGATTAACGCCAATAATTTTCTCAAGTTCCTTTCTCCTAAGTTTTTTCTCTCTCAAAATATGAAGCAGTATTTTGGCTTCGTTCTTCAATTCCCTACCTCCAATCCAAATAAAACAAAGAGTCAACTATTTTCTGTCCACCCTGATTTATATTATACAGAATAACTTTCATTTAACAACAGACTTTATAACTTCCAAATATCTTTTCACGTGTGCGGTTGATAAATACGTTTTTCTAACCTTTTCTTTAGCATTTTTCCCAAATTCGCGGAGTCTACTTTCACTTTCCAAAAGGTCACAGATAGCATCCGCAAGTTCTTCAACACTTTGTCTCAAATATCCGTTAACACCATCATCAATCTGAATTTTAACACCACCGACTGGTCGTGCAACGACAGGATGTTCTTTCCACATCATTTCACTAATTACAAGTCCAAAGCCTTCCCTAGTAGCTGTGTGTAACCCTAAAGTAGAAAGTCTTTGAATAGCGTTAACTTCTAAGTGCCCCACACCTTTAAGGTCAGTGAGGAATAAGATGTCCTTATCAACACCTGCGTAGCGGAGGATATCTTCAAAGAAAATCCAACCTTCCGGATCATCCTTTGCCATAGCTGAGACTATTGCAAGTTGTACATCATATCTTTCTTTCACTTTACGATACACATCGATAGCTGAGAATAAATCCTTCCATGGGTCAAACCTGGCAACAACAGTTATAAGTGGTCTTGAAACATCAATTTTGTAACGCTCAGCTACACTCTTTAACTCTGCTTCTGAAAGTTCTTTGTTCTTTGGGCTGAGAGGGTCAATGCTTGGAGGAAATTCAACTGCAATGTTGTCAAATGGTGCTCTTACATAGTCCATTATATGGAATAGAGCTTTTTCATACTTTGTCATCTTAGAAGTTAATCTGTTCCAGACTTTCAGATTGGGGGTGCTTGTGTCAATATGGCATCTCCAAATGTATTTCGTATGTGTATCAGACCTGAAATATGGGATGTAGGCAGGTTGAGGGTCGTGGATTATTACAACGTCGGCATCGAGATTCAGTCTTTTGGCATTTTCTTCGTTCACTTTTTCGAAAAGTTCCCATTCTTCTTCTGAAATTTCAATATCAGCACCCTGGAGGGTATTGTGAAGTTTTTTAGTTACATTGAAAAATTCCATGGGTGCTTCAAGTACTTCCCAAGATGCATCCAACCCTGCATCCTTCATTAAGGGAACAATAGTCATGAGCAACTCGGCGACACCACCACCATATGCAGTTGCGTTAACGTGCACAACTTTGAGACCTTTCAGTTTTTCTCCAAGTTCGAATATGGCTTCAACATCCTCTTTCGAGAATACGCTGTAATCAGCAAGCCTTTTAACCGGTAGTTCTACAGTCATAACCAACGCCTCCTTCTAACGGTTTTGTGCTAGAAAGAATAGATTTTGTTCCACGGTAAGTTCGAATTTCGAATACAGTTCCAAGAGTATTGTACCATATATCTTGAACGGTAGACTAAGTAGAAAAATAGTAAAAAAGATGTAAATTGTTTCATAGTAGCTTTCTATTTAATCTAAATAGCTTTTAACTATATCTTATACGTTATTTCTTGCTATTTCTATATTTCTTTATTTCAGGTACCTCATGCTATACTACATTTGAAATTCGAAGAAACCCACACTACTTAATGGGAGGTGTAAGTATGAGGAAGTTCTTATTTGCAGTTTTATTGTTGACGCTTGCGGTAGCGGTGTTTTCCAGTTCTCGAGTTACGATTACGATGACGGCGGGTGCAGTTGGTAAAGAGCTTGAGGTTCTCTATGCTCAGCTCGATGTTTTCATGAAACAGAACCCAAATATCAAGGTTTCCGTCATGCCTATGCCGAACTCATCGACGGAAAGGCACGACCTTTATGTTACCTACTTAGCTTCTGGAGAAAAAGAACCCACAGTTTTAATGCTTGATGTTATCTGGCCAGCAGAATTTGCACCGTATCTTGAAGATTTAACAGCTGATAAAGATTACTTTGAGCTAAACAAATTCCTTCCTGGTACAGTTAAAGCAGCAACAGTAAATGGAAGAATTGTAGCGATTCCATGGTTCACTGATGCAGGTTTATTGTACTATAGAAAGGATTTACTTCAGAAATATGGCTTCAAGAACCCACCAAGGACTTGGGATGAACTCGTACAAATGGCAAAGACAATAACAGCAAAAGAAAAGAATATGGTTGGTTTTGTATGGCAAGGTGCAAGGTATGAAGGTTTGGTATGTGACTTCATGGAATACCTTGTCTCATTCGGTGGAGATGTTCTTGATGACGAAGGAAATGTTATCATAAACAGTCCGGCTGCTGTAAGAGCACTTCAATTCATGGTTGACCTTATTTACACGCATAAGGTTTCTCCACAAGCGGTCACAACATACATGGAAGAAGAAGCGAGAAGAGCCTTCCAGAATGGTCAAGCAGTATTTATGAGAAACTGGCCATACGCGTGGGCTCTCTTGAATGATCCAAAAGAATCGAAAGTAGCTGGAAAAGTTGGAGTTGCACCACTTCCAGCAGGTCCAGCTGGAAAGTCAGCAGCAACACTTGGTGGATGGATGCTTGGTATTAACAAGAATGCTACTCCTGAGGAGAAGGAAGCCGCTAAGAAGCTCATTAAGTTCTTAACTAGCTATGAGCAACAACTCTACAAAGCAGTCAACGCAGGACAGAACCCAACAATGATGGATGTTTACAAAGACCCAGCACTCAAAAAGGCAGCTCCATTTATGGTTGAATTGTATGGAATGTTCATTAACGCTGTTCCAAGACCAAGGACCGCGAAATACAGTGAAATATCCGATGTTATTCAAAAGTATGTGCATGCAGCTTTGACAAAGCAAACAACACCACAAAAAGCAATCGAAGATATGGCTAAAGAATTGAACAAAGTTCTTGGAAAATAAAGTAAATCGAGAACCAGTGCGATTAACCAAAATGATGAAAAGCACGACCGGGGGTTTGCCCCCGGTTTTTCAAGAAAGTGGAGGTGAAGCCTTTGAAGGCAAAGACCAAAGAAACCGTTGTAGCATGGTGGATGGTTTTACCCGCACTATTGGTGATTTCTGTCATTGCTTTCTTCCCTCTGTTTAAAACATTCTACGATAGCTTCTTTGAATTTGGATTGAGACCAGATATAGAAAAAAAGTTCGTTGGACTTAAGAATTACGTAGATTTATTCCACGATGATCGTTTTCTCGCAGCTTTAAAGACAACGATAATCTTCACTGTCGTCTCTGTGGCTCTTGAAACCGTACTCGGTCTTTTAATAGCTATTATTGTGAACCAGCCTTTCAAGTTCAGAGGAGCTGTTAGAGCAGCTATGCTTATCCCTTGGGCAATACCAACGGCGATATCATCGCAGATGTGGAAATGGATGTTCAATGACCAGGGAGGAATAATGACAAAGCTTCTTGAAAAGCTAAATATAATTGAGCCGGGTTTTCCTATTCTTGGCTCACCAAATACCGCACTCTGGGCGATTATTGCAGTAGATGTATGGAAAACAACACCTTTTATGGCTTTGCTCATACTCGCAGGTTTACAGTTAATTCCAGAAGAGTTGTATGAAGCTGCAAGAATAGACGGAGCTAATTTGTTACAGCGGTTCACAAAAATTACTCTCCCAATGTTGAGTTCAACGATAGCTGTTGCTTTGATTTTTAGAACGCTTGACGCTTTAAGGGTCTTCGATGTCGTATTTATAATGACCCGAGGAAGTGTAGGCACAGAAACTTTGGCTGTTTATAACCGCGTATTGCTGATGGATAGGGCTTTTACAGGTGCATGGTTTGGTTACGGTTCAGCACTTTCTGTGATTATATTCCTCTTAATCTCAATATTTGCAATAATTTACATAAAAAGCTTGAAGTTAAAACTGGATTGATTACCAAAAAATAAGAGGTGATAACCGTGTCCACAAAGACAAAAAAGTTGATTTTCAAGGTAACATTGACCATTGCAGTTATATTCGTTTTAATATGGTGCATTTTCCCATTCTACTGGGCGGTGGTATCATCCTTAAAACCCAATATAGAACTCTTTGATCCAAATCCTACTTTATTGCCGAAAAATCCGACATTTTCGAACTATATCAAGGTCTTCGCGGAAAGACCATTCCACGTAAACATTTGGAATAGCATAGTTGTTTCTGGTATAACTACATTAACTACACTTATTTTTGGTTCCTTTGCCGGATATGCGATAGCACGCCTACGTATGAAAGGTAAAGCATTTGTAATGGCTCTTATTCTCTCTGTTAGTATGTTTCCGCAGATTTCTATCTTAGGTTCGCTCTTTGTTATCCTTAGAAAACTTGGAATGATAAACACTTACCAGGGCTTGATTTTGCCGTATGTGGCTATTACCCTGCCGCTGACTACTTGGATACTTCAAAACTTTTTCAGGGACCTTCCAAAAGAGATAGAAGAGGCTGCAGCAATTGATGGGTGCTCTCGTTTGAGGACTCTTTTCCAAATAGTTTTTCCCATGTCTGCACCAGGTCTTGTTGCAACGGGGCTTTTAACGTTCATAACTGCATGGAATGAGTTCCTTTTCGCATTTACGTTCATGCAAAAACCCCAGTATTACACTGTTCCTGTTGCTATAGCTATGTTTGCCGGTAGGACTCAGTACGAACAGCCGTGGGGTCAGCTAATGGCTGCCGCTGTTATTGTAACTGCCCCATTAGTAGCCTTGGTTTTAGTGTTCCAAAATAGAATTATATCTGGTTTGAGTGCAGGAGCAGTGAAAGGATGAAAAAATCGAAAACAGGCATGGTGCTTTTTGTTGGAGAACTCTTGGCGGATCTCATAACCTGGCAAGATTTTCATGTTGCTGAGGAATTTGTTATGAAAACAGGGGGCTCTCCAGGAAATATAGCACGGTTCGCCTCTCAACTTGGAGTTCCAACTAAAATCCTTTCGCGTGTAGGAGATGACCCTATTGGTGATAGGATTTTGAAAAAGTTAGAACAAGCTGGGGTGGACATTTCATCAGTTCAGATAGACAAAGACCATGGGACAACACTTGTGTTCGTTCAAAAAACTCCAAACAGTCCTGACTTTTTCGTAATTCGAGGTGCGGATAGGTATCTTAAATTGGAGGATGATGAGATTGAGAATATCTTAGATGGTGCTAGTATCGTTCACTTGAGTTGCTGGACGCTAACACATGAGCAATTGTATGAAACAACAATGAGCATAGTTCACAAAGCGTTAGGAAGGGGAATTCAGATATCATTTGACCCAAATTGCCGGGATAAATTATTCAGTTGCAAAAAAATAAATCTTTCAAGAGTTTTTGAATTATTAAAACACACAACGTACTCAAAACCTTCCATTGACGATGCACTAGCCTTATTTGGAATGCCTGACAATCTAGTTTCCGACTGTGAAAAACAAAAGGAAGGGGTATTTTCTTCAAACGAAATAGACATTGAACTGGTCAAATATTATGTAAGCAAGTTTCATGAACATGGTGTAAAGTACGTTGTGCTCACAGCAGGAAAAGATGGAGCATTTGCTTCTGATGGAGAAACTTTGGTCCATATCCCAGCTTCTGCAAGAAAAGTAGTTGACGCAACAGGTGCCGGTGATGGATTTTGGGCTGGTATATACTATGGACTAATTAATGGTTGTGATTTTCTACAATCTTGTAACATAGGTTCAATAGTCGCTGGTTACATAGTTGGTTTTGTCGGTGCGGAGGTAGATATAACTAACTTGAAAAAAGAACTCGAAAATAATATTCTAAGAAGATAGAGGTGAGACTTTGAGCACAACAAATACAATAAAAAAGGTAGCTTTCTTTAATCCACAGGGGAATTTTGATAAAGATGATAGTCACTTAACAGAGCATCCCGACTTCGGGGGACAGCTAGTTTATGTGAAAGAACTTGCAAAAGCCATGGGAGAACTTGGCATAGAAGTTGATATTATAACGAGGCAAATTATCGACGAAAACTGGCCCGAATTTGCAGAACCTTTCGATTATTATCCAGACGCTCCTAATGTTAGAATAGTCCGAATCCCGTTTGGCGGAGATAAATTCTTGTGCAAGGAAGATTTATGGAAATATTTGCCAGATTACGTTGACAAAATTTACGAGTTATACAAATCAGAAGGAAGATTTCCAGACTTTGTAACTACCCATTATGCTGATGGTGGTATTTCAGGGGTAATGTTCCTTAAAAAAACAGGAATACCGTTTTCCTTTACGGCGCACTCGCTCGGTGCATGGAAAATGGAAAAGGTCTTAGAATCAGGCATGTCGCGTGAAGATGCTGAGAGAAAATACAAATTTACAGTGCGTATCACAGCTGAGAATCTGTCAATGCATTACGCCTCGTTCATAGTTTGCAGTACGAGTCAGGAAAGATATGAACAGTATTCCCACAAGCTTTACGATATAGACCCTTACGCCGATAAGTTCAAAGTTATTCCTCCGGGAATCAATCACAAAATCTTTAATCAAGAATCCAAATCCGAAGACAAGCAGATGGAAGAGTATGTAAGTCAACTACTTTCGAAAGCACCTATAAAAAGGCACAGATTGCCGTTCATAATTATGTCGAGTAGAATCGATAGAAAGAAAAACCACATTGCTGTAGTGAAAGCTTTCTTGCAGAATGGATATCTCAAAGATAGAGCGAACTTACTTATCGTTGTGCGTGGCATTAACAACGTTCTGGAATATGTAAACACTGAAAAAACAGAGGAAGCAACAATTCTTAAAGAAATAGTTGAAAGTTCCGGTAATGAAATAGGAAAGAGCATATTTTTTGCAAACATATCCGACCAAAGACATTTGGCAAGTTTGTATCGTGTTGCTGCTGCAAGGGGGTCAGTATTTGCACTTCCAGCTCTCTATGAACCTTTTGGGCTGGCTGTTGTTGAAGCCGCTGCTTGTGGACTGAAAATTGTCGTGACAAAGAACGGAGGACCAGCGGAAATATTTTCACATGGAGAAGGGCTTCTGATAGACCCAACTAATATCAATGATATCGCAACAAAACTACTACTGGCTTTGGAAAAATTTGACTGCCGAAAGTCAGTAGAACTTGCAAAGACGTTCAGTTGGGAAAACACGGCGTTAGCATATTTGGAAAATATAAAACATGTCTTGGCTAATCTAGATAGTATAGTTAGTGTAGACGAGCAAAGGCTTAAAAAATTCTATGACTTAATTAATACACTCTGAAAAATGTCAGATTTTCTAAAATCGATAAGTCCCTCAAGATAAGCCGAGGGACTTTTTTCTTTTTAACGAACCACATTAAACAAATATCCTTTCGTATCAGTTGAATAATTATGTAGGGGTGGTATAATTTAAGCGATGACCCAATCTTGCGATAGGAAAAAGGGGTGGATTACTTTGAAACTGAGACATCTTTTGGAAAGCATTCAAAAATTTGTTGTTTTTGACAACATACCAGAAGAATTAAAGGATAAGGACGTAACTGGTGTCTTCAACAATTCAAGAAAGGTAGTTCCAGGCTCTCTTTTCATTTGCAGGAAAGGGACAAAGTTTGATTCACATACCATTGTTGACACACTTCACAAAGAAAGCGGAGTAATTGCATTTGTTACAGAGAGAGAAATCAATAATAACCTTCCTTACGTCCAGGTTTATGATAGTAGACTTGCGGAAGCTTACCTTGCAGCTGAGTTTTACGAACATCCCTACAAGAAGCTAATAACTTTTGGAGTGACTGGTACGAACGGAAAAACTACATGTGCGCATTTGTTCCACCATATAATGCAGCAACTGGGGCTCACAGGAAGTTTATCTGGAACAGTCATGAACGACATAATGGGTGACAAATTCTACATACATAACACCACCCCTGATGCGCTCACGATAATGGAAAACATGGCAAAAACGGTAAAGAGTGGTGGAAGCTACTATTCAATGGAAGTCTCCTCCCATTCGTTGGACCAAGCACGCGTGGAAACCATCAGATTTGATATAGCAGGTCTTACAAACATAACCAGAGACCACCTTGATTATCACCCAACTTTTGAACACTACGTGAATTCAAAGCTCCACTTGTTTGATTTGCTTAAAAAAGACGGAATAGCAGTTGTTCATGAAGATTACGCATCACTTGTCTCAGGTAAAAAGGTGCCTAAGCTTGTCACATTTGGAACGAGTGAAAACGCAATTTATAGGATTTCAGATATATCAACCACTTGGAATGGAACAACCTTTACACTCACATCACCTTACGGTACAAGGAAAGTCTATACACAGATGATAGGTGATTACAACGCTTTCAATGTTACGTTGGTCATTGCCGGGTTATTCGAGCTTGGATACGAACCCGACGAAATCATCAGTTATGTAAGCACGTTTAGAGGTGTTGACGGAAGGTTTGAACCAATTCCAGAAGCAAGAAAACTTGGAATTGAAGTAATAGTAGATTTTGCTCACTCACCAGATGCCTTGGAAAAAGTAATACTTGCCGCAAGAAAACTGGCAAAAGGAAGACTTATAGTTGTCTACGGAGCTGGTGGTCAAGCAGATAGAGGGAAAAGACCGATGATGGCAGAAGTGGTAACGAAACTCGCGGATATAGCTATACTTACAACAGATGACCCTCGTGGAGAAGATCCAGAGGAGATTATAAAAGAAGTTGAAAAAGGTGTCCAACCTAATTCCCTTTCACTCACCGTCCTTGATAGACGCGAGGCTATAGACACAGCAATAACACTCGCAACCAGAGGAGATGTCGTGCTTATTACCGGAAGAGGCCATGAACCATACCAGATATTCACAGAAACGTTAAAGATACCTTTCAAAGATAGAGATGTTGCTCTGGACATAATTCTTTCAAAAATTAACAAAAATCACTCAAGAGACGTGGATAAATAATATAACTAACAATGGGGTGTGAGTGAACGAAATGGAACTGAAAGACTTGGTTGGTCATCGTTTTGTTACAGATTCCAGAGAAGTAAAACCTGGCGATGTGTTTGTTGCGATAAAAGGTAACCGTGTAGATGGACATGACTTTGCACATCAAGCAGTTCAAGCGGGTGCGTTTGCTGTTATCGTTGAAAAAGACGTGTCACTGCCTAATCAAGTAATTGTTCCAAACACAGTCGAGTTTCTTGGAATGTACGCTAGTAAGATACTAGAAAAACTCCGTCCGAAGATTGTTGGCATAACAGGGTCTAACGGTAAGACAACGACAAAGGAGATAGTTGCAAGCGTGCTCAGTGCGGAAATTCCTACGTTTAAAAATGAGGGAAATCTTAATTCGGAGATTGGACTTCCTCTTTCAATTATCAACTCCTATCGCGGTGAACCTGTTGTTGTGTTGGAAATGGCTCAAAGAAATGTTGGAGACATTGAATACCTTTGTAAGCTCTTCCCTCCAGATATAGGTGTTCTTCTCAATGTAGGAAGTGCACATGTTGGTGTTGCTGGTAATATTGAGAATATATTCAAAGGCAAATGGCAAATTGTTGAAAATTCGAAAGAAGCTTTGGTTAATTTCGATGATGAACGCATGAGATGTGAAAAGTGCAAATACTTTGGCACAAAAGGTGGAAACTACGTATTGAAAGAAAGAAAATTTGATGGAAAAAATACATTACTAACGTTCGAAACACATGAAGGTGAATTTTATTACGCTTTGCCAGGCTTTTGGCCAAAAGCGATGGCCATTTCTGTTCTTGTAGCATTCGCAGTTGCCGATATGTTGGACATTTTATTCAATCCTGTAAAACTTTTGACTTTCAAACCTCTCAAAGGTCGCTTTAACATCTATAGGTTGGGAAAAACTTTCGTAATTGACGATACATACAACGCGAGCTATGAATCTTTTAGGCACGGGATAGAAGAAATCAAAGAACATTTTCCAAGGCCAGCTTATGCAGTTGTTGGTGCGATGAAAGAGCTTGGAGAATACTCCACATATTATCATCAGTCGTTATCAAAACTGCTTGAGGAAATTGATGGTGTCGTAGTGTATGACAAAGAACCGGAATCCAAAGATATAGCCCCAACCAATCTTTTATTCAGAAGTGAGAAAGAAGATGAGATTGTAAAGTTCATTAAGGATAAGATATTGGTATCTGAGTTTTCTGGAACTCTTTATTTCAAGGCATCCCGAGCAGTTGAGTTAGATAAGATTGTTGACAAACTTTTAGAGCATTTAGATGGATGAATATAACTTTACGGAGGTCTGAAAAATGCAAACTTCGAATCTTTTTTTGGCAACGGTCCTAATTGCGGAATTCCTGATAGGCCTCTTGGTCTTTCCAAGATACATTAAATATATGAAAAAACTAAAATTAGGGCAGTACATAAGACAAGAGGGTCCTGATTTGCACAATTATAAAGAAGGAACCCCAACAGCAGGAGGTATAGTCTTTTTAGCAATTGCACTTATAGCTGGAAGCGTGCTTGGTGTGAAAAAAGAACTCCTGCTGACAATTCTTTTCTATGGCTTTATCGGATTTTTGGATGACTTCGTTAGCATAGCAAAGAAGCGTTCTTTGGGACTTAAAGCTTGGCAAAAGTTGGCATTGCAGATGTTGTTTTCGATATGGGTAGCTTACACGGTTCTTCACTATCGTGAAAGCACTATATTTGGTTTTCCCGTTCCAAAGTGGTTTTTTTACATATTTACAATGTTTTTAATTTCTGGGTATTCCAATGCGACTAACCTTACAGATGGGCTTGATGGACTTGCCGGATGGGTATTTGTCACAAGTGCACTACCGTTTTTGTTTTTGGCAACCGATTACAATCAAGTGATTTCAATATTAGTTCTCATCATGCCGTTGCTTTCGTTTCTTGTGTATAACACAAGACCGGCAAAAGTGTTTATGGGAGACACTGGCTCATTGGCACTGGGAGCTTATATCTCGACGTATGCGTTAATGACATGCAATGAACTTCCGCTTATTTTCTTTACAACTATATTCTTGTTAGAAACGATAAGTGTGATACTCCAGGTTGGTTCGTTCAAGCTCAGGGGAAAAAGGATTTTTAAAATGGCACCTATACATCACCATTTTGAATTGCTCGGCTGGTCAGAAGAAAAGATAGTTGGTGTCTTCAGTGCTTGGAACCTTGCAATCGCAATTACTTATCTCTCTTTCGTTTTAAAGTTGTAGGATTATCAAAATCTTTTAACAACGGGGGTTTTTGTTACTTGCATTACTTGAATCCGTATTCGTTGGGATTTATTTTTAGCACATTGTTTTCCGCTCTTTTTATCCATTGTTGCAAAAAATTTAACATACTTCTTGACCATCCATCGGAGAGGAAAGAACACAAAGAACCAGTTCCTCTCATAGGTGGAATGGTTCTCTTTATTTATACATTGTACTTAAAACTCAACCAGCAGTTCATAGATATAAGGAAAGAACTGCCATTGTATATTGTATTCACGATAGGTCTGATTGATGATTTGGTAGAATTGCGTTATTACACTAAGTTAATTTTACAATTCCTCGCAGGTGCGTTTTTTATCAACGCATATCATTTTGTATTTACAAACAATGCAATGCTTGACGCTTTTTTGACCCTTGTTTTTTTCGTGACGCTTTTGAATGCTTTCAACCTTGTGGACGGAATTAACGGACTTCTTGTAGGACTGGCAATAATTTACTTTACATTTACGCAGAATTTTGTATACTTACCGGTGCTCTTTGTTTTGTTTCTTTTTAACGTGTTCGACAAATTGTTCATGGGTGATTCCGGTGCATTTTTAATCGCTTATTTACTCATCTCTGATAAACATGTTCCCAGGGAACTTACCAAGACTTTGGTATTTTTTGGCTATCCTATGTATGAAATAGCCTCCTCGTTTCTGAGGAGGCTACTTTTGAAAAAGAACCCGTTCAAACCCGACAGATTTCACTTGCATCACATAGGAACCAAAGTTTTTGGCAGTACGTTTTTTTTGATTCTTGCGTACTCGTTAGTCATAGGTTTTGTGTTGCTATCAACCAAGGAATTCGGGTTGTTCGTATATATCGCTATCAGCTTGTTGATTTTTCTCTTCCAGTTCATCTTTATCAAAAACAACCGCAGCATCAACGACTCCAATGGCATGACGGAGAGAAACGAGAGCAACTTCTAATTGTGAATCATCTGGTTCAGCAGTTGTGAGTTTTTGCAGAATCATACCAGGAAGCGTTAAAAATCGGATTTTTGGATATTTGTCAAAAAGTCTCAACAACTCGTAAGAAATTCCTGCAACCACGGGTATTGCAATAATTCTGAAAATGATACGTCCTAACATTGTAACTCCGAGAAGACCGTATAAACTGTGCACCAGTATTGCGGTTATTAAGAAAATCATAACAAAATTCGTTCCACATCTTGGATGTATTGTTGAGTATTTCCTTGCATTTTCGACAGTCAGTTCTTCGTTGTGTTCGTATGTATGAACTGCCTTATGCTCAGCCCCATGGTATCTGAATACGCTTTTAACATCCTCAAAGAGTGATATGAAAAACACGTATGATAGGAAAAGCCCCAACCTTATCAAACCATCCACCAAAGAAAAGAGAAATTCGTTATCTTTGAACCCCAACCATTTTGTTATATAAGCAGGAAGGACAATAAACAAGCCTACAGCCAAACCAACAGCTACAAGAATCGAGAAGAAAGATTCGCCTTTCTTCATTTTTTCATCAGAAGAGATTTCAGCACTGAGATTCAATGCCTTCATCCCAAAGTAAAGAGAGTAGTACAGACTTATAAACCCTCGTATAAATGGTATCTTCATCCATTTTTGACTGACACCTGGGATTCCAAGTTCACGAACCTCTATCTCTCCTGACTGCTTTCTAACAGCTACAACTATCTTTTTACCCATCATTAAAACGCCATCAATTACCGCTTGACCACCGACTTTCAAAACCTTCACCTCTTTCCTGTTCACTTTACATTTAAAAAAGGTGCCACAAAGGCACCTAATTAAAATTATCGTTCACTTTCCCTTTTAATTTCTTGGTAAAATTCCATAACCTTCCTTGCATTTTGGTCTTCTAATATGATTTTGTAGAACTTGTAAGCTTCCATATCTTCTGGTGAGTTTTTTGTCATAAAATAACTGACTACTTTGCTTCGAAATTGTTGCAAATCCTCTTGCGACATTTGTGATATTGAATAGACTATCTCATAAATCCTTTCGTCTGTAATGCAAGCTCTTGCAATAGCTTTCAGTTCTTCCAAACGCTCCTCCATCTTCCATCAAATTCTTTCAGTTCCTCAAAATCATTTCTTAAACTCACTTCTTTTGAAGGTAAACTTTGAAAGATATACCGGTTCTTGTTTCATTACCAATTTGAATTTCTATGAACGCTGGGACAACGTAGAGGTCTAATCCTTCTTGCTCCAAGAACCTTCTTGCAACGGCTAAAGATTTTGATGCTTGGTTAACTGCACCAGCACCGATAGCTTGAATTTCCACCTTTTCGTTCTTCTTGAGTGACCCTACAACAGCACCCGCAACTTTGTTTGGACTTGACTTTGAGCTGACCTTCAAAATCTCCATAATGCCTATCCTCCTTGTTCTGCAGAGATTAGAATTGGCTTAGTATGTTACTAAGTTTGGTTATATTTTACCACAAAATTATTAAAAAAGCAAATTCTTTTTGCAGAAATCCAATCTTTGATAAACACACTTGTAGATAGATACCAAAAGTTGTCCAAAACGTTTATTTATGCAGATAAACGAATTTTTTTGGAAAAATCTTTTCCAAAATTTGACATTACTTTCTAAAAAGTGGTATACTATGTGCAGTAATGGGGGTACTGGGGATAGGTGGGAGCTGTCTCTATAGGTTATGTGTGCACGCCACAGGCGTGCACACTTTTATTTTTTTGCTATACCTCTACTTGGAGAGAACCGAAATATATTTCGAACCATCGTCTGGAAAAACGGTTGCAACGCGCTCTAAGCCATACTTTTCTTTAACTAATATACTTGCGATTAAGTTAGCAGCGGACGAAATTCCTACGAATATTCCTTCCTTCCAAAGCTTAGGAGTCCATCTTATAGCTTCTTCGTCATCTACTTGAATAACTTCATCTATCACCTGCAAATCCAAGATTTTGGGTACGAATCCAGCACCGATACCTTGAATTCTGTGTTTACCTGGTGTTCCCCTGGTTATAACAGGTGATTGTAATGGTTCTACACCTATTATCTTGATGTCTGAACGAAAGTTTTTGAGAAACTTTCCCACACCTGTTATTGTTCCTCCGGTTCCGATACCTGCTACGAAGGCATCTACCTGAAAATTCATTTGGCTCAGTAACTCTGGTCCAGTTGTCACGAAATGTGCTTTTACATTTTCAGGGTTCTCAAATTGATTTGGCATGAATGCGGACTTTGTTGAAACAATCTCAAGAGCTTTTTCTACAGCCTTTGCCATATTCTCGGTAAAAATTACGTCTGCACCTAAACTCGTCAATATTTGACGTCGTTCCACAGAAACAGTTTCTGGCATTGTAAGGATTGTTTTTAGGCCTAGTTTTGCGCCTATCCAAGCGAGAGCAATTCCCGTATTACCACTGGTTGGTTCAACAATAATAGTGTTCGGATTTATTAATCCGTCTTTTAAAGCCTTCAAAATCATAAAGTAGACAGGTCTGTCTTTAACACTACCTGTTGGATTGTTTCGTTCGACCTTAACATAAATAGAGTATTTCTCCAGATAAATAAGAGGAGTCTTTCCCACGATTATATTTCGAAACATACGTAGATATTCAGACAGTAACTGATTACTAAGACGTTCGTTCGTCATATCAGTACCTCCTCTAAGTTGTTTTCCTTTTTGCGACAAAGTTCATCACCTGCATCGTTTTTGTCTATTGTGGAATCAAATAGATGAGATTTCACGTTTTCTGTGTTATTCCTAAGGACAATACGTGCAGGAATTCCGACAGCGGTTGCACCTTCTGGAACATCAGAAATAACAACACTGTTCGCGCCTATTTTGACGTTATCTCCGATAGATATTGGTCCAAGCACTTTTGCACCAGCTCCAATAACCACATTCCTCCCAACAGTTGGGTGGCGTTTTCCTTTTGTTATGTATTTTGCACCAAGAGTAACACCGTGATACAGTACTGTACCACTACCAACTACCGCCGTTGAACCAATAACGAGACCCGCTCCGTGGTCGATTACAACACCCGGTTCTAACAGAGCAGCTGGATGAATATCAACGGCGTATAATATTCGATTGATATGGTATATTAGATATGCCACAAACTTGAAACCCGACACGTAGAACGCATGTGAAATTCTGTAAAGTCTTAAAGCTCTGAAACCGGCGTGGAAGAGATACTGGTAGGAGCTTTCAAAGGATGGATCTAAACGTCTTAGGTATTCTTTGTCAAGCTTAATGGCCCTACTCGCATTAATTAGCTCTACTGTGAGCTTTTTAAATTTTCTAAAATCTACCAAAAGATGCACCCCATTACGATCACTCTCCATCCATGTGAATTTACTCACTTAGGTCAGACTAAGTATAGGGTATCATAACATTCCAAATTTGTCAAGCATGGAAGAAAAATCTTTAGATTCTTAAAAAGTTCACTTAAGAATAACAGAAAAGCACTCTTGAAATCTTTGATAACTTTGTGGTATAATAAATTTGGACATTGTAAAAGGTTATACCGAAGTTCAAGGAGGCGGCGAGATGGTAAAAAGTGATGTGAAAGACTTGAAAAGCGAGATACGCGAGTTGTTGAAAGAAAAAGGTGTAAAACCTACTGTCCATCGAGTGGAGATTTTAGAATACCTTAGTAAGACTTACTCACATCCTTCGGCAGATGATATTTATGAGCACTTTGTTAAAGAACAAAGACTACCAGTTCTTTCAAGGGCAACTGTGTACAACACACTTAGAGCTCTGGCAGAGACTGGATTGGTTAAAGTGATCATTACCCCCGATGCTATAAGATACGATTTCGCAAAGGAAAATCACCACCATTTTTACTGTACACAATGTAAGAAGATATACGATGTTGAACTTAACGTTGAGCTTCCAATTATTACCAATGTCGATGGTCATGAAGTTCGAAATGTGCAGCTCACATTGGTAGGTGTGTGCAAAAACTGTTTAAATCGCTGATACTATACCAGTTTTTCAAATAGTTTTGTTCATCTGTCCTCTGTCAAGGGAAGATGAACTTTGTAAAAGAACTTTGTAAAAAAACTCAAGGGGAGGTGTGAACATGAGGGATATGACAAAGAAGTTCCTTGAAGATGCATTTGCGGGTGAGTCTATGGCACACATGAAGTATCTCATTTTTGCAGATGAGGCTGAAAAATCCGGATTTAAGAAATTAGCAAAGCTCTTTAAAGCCATTGCTTACGCAGAATTTGTTCATGCTAGAAACCATTTCAAGGCGCTCAAGAAGTTGGGAGATAATCCTGATAACATCCAGTCCTGTATTGCAGGTGAAACATTCGAAGTAGAAGAAATGTATCCTGTTTACAACGAAACAGCGAAGTTGCAAGGGGAGAAAGAAGCACAAATAAGCACTTACTATGCGTTGGAGGCGGAAAAGATTCATGCTGAAATGTATAAGAAAGCGCTCGAGCTTGTAAACGCAGGAAAGGATTACGAGGCTGAGAAAATTTACATTTGTTCCGTGTGTGGATATACAACAGAAGAAGAGGTACCAGAAAAGTGTCCAGTATGTGGTGCTCCAAAATCATCGTTTGTTGAATTTTAAAGCTTCATACTTTGGAATCCATGAAAGGGGGTTAAAAAATGATAGGTGATTTTGTAAAATCCGGAGATTTTAAAGGTGAAAAACACGTTCCAGTAATCTGTGCTCCAGACAAGGTTAAGAAAGGTGAATGGTTTGAAGTTGAAGTGTCTGTAGGAAAAGAGATACCGCACCCAAACACGGTTGAACACCATATTGCCTGGATAGAACTTTATGCAATGCCGGAAGGTGCACCTTACATACTAAGAATTGGAAGATACGAATTCTCGCCAACGCTTGAAGAACCAATCGTCAAAGTCAAAATAAAACTCGATAAGACATCAAAACTTATTGCCCTGTCTTACTGCAATCTCCACGGGCTTTGGGAAGGCTCAGCAGACGTTGTTGTGGAAGAATAATAGGTTTCAAACAAGTTAAGTAAATTTAAGTTAAAGCCCCCTCTCTTAGGGGGCTTTGCTGTTTGTTATATCTCATTATTTAAACAGTGTTGTTAGAAATGTAAGCATCGGAGAAACCAAAAGTGCTGGTAAGTAATTCCCCACTTTGGTATCTTTTATTTCAAGTATTCTCAGACCTATTCCAAAGACCATCAAACCACCGGCTGCAACAAGGTCATTAAGATACATCGGGTCTGTCAAAAAGGTTAGTAGTCCTGCAAAGAGTGTTATTCCACCTTGGACTACCAACACACTGACAGCGGAGAGCATCACTCCAAGCCCATAGGTTGAGGAAAGGACGATAGACGATACAAAATCAAGCAGTGACTTTGTGTAAATAAGACTGCCATCACCTTTGAGACCTGCAGTTATAGAACCAACAATTGTCATAGGTCCTACAAGGAACAATAGAGAAGAAGTCACAAATCCAGTTGAAAAATCGCCTTCTTTGATGTTATCTCCAATTGCTTTTAACTTGCCTTCTATGTTGAAGAATTCGCCAATCACACCACCCAGAACCATGGAAAACAATACTATTAAAAAATTATTTGCACCTAGAATCATCTTTGAACCTATTCCAATCGTCGATAAACCAACAGCTATAAACAAGACTTTCTTGTACCTTTCCGATATGCCTTTCCTAAAGAAGAAACCAATAGAACTACCAAGAACAACGGCAATGGCATTTACAGCCGCTGGTATCAAACCTGTTATGTTCGGCATATTCAAATCCCCCATATTTTTCAAAGGTTATTCATCTTAGAAAGGCAGATAAATTGCAAAATTGATAAAGCTTTTAGGTTTATCAAGTAAGTCTTTTCCGCCAGCTTCGAGAGAAAACGTTACGTAGTTTATACCACTTATTCGAAAGTCGTAACCTACTGACAAAAATAGGTTTAAATTTGACTTGTAAGGCAGATAAAAACCAGGCGATATATATAACCCTTGTGTCTGTTTGGAAGATAATCTAACACCAAATGATACGTAGTTAACTCCCAAGTCGGCGAAAATATAAGAATAAGAATCATTCGACATCCTTAACTCGATTCCGACAAAATTTTCAACGTTTAGAAACACAAAGACTTTCGAAAGAGCGGTATTTCCGAATGTCCTAGAAGAAAAAGCCAAAAACATAATAACGAGTAAAGTAAACAATAAACCCCTTTGTTTCACAGTGCCTTCACCTCCGTTTAACTGTTTATTTATTCAAAACTTTCGATTAAGGCGTTATATAACTCATTGTGTAAGCGTTTGTCTGTCGCCTTAGGAAGAATCATATATCTATCTGGTTTAACCATTTTTGCGATTACTTGCGCGGCTTTCATAAGTGTTGAAAGTGTTATTTTTCTTTGCTTTTCGACAGCTGCACGCATGATTCCTGGGAATGCCAGTAAGTTATTTACTTGGTTTGGATAATCGGACCGACCTGTCGCAACTATAAATGCACCGTTTTCATAAGCGACTTCAGGTGCTATTTCTGGTGTTGGATTAGCAAGAGCGAATATGATAGGCTTTCCAGACATTTGCTTAATATCTTCAGCTGTTAAAATATTACCCTTTGAAACTCCGATGAAGACATCAGCTTCCTTCAAACATTCTCTAAGAGTTGCAGAATTGTTGCCTGGATTTGTAAGTCTTGCAATCTCCAGGTGGTATTCATGAAGTGATGTTTTCTCATTCAATAAACCGTTGATATCGCAAGCAAAAATATTCTTTGCCCCAAATTCGAGAAGAAGTTTTACTATATTGTAGCCAGCAGCGCCTATACCGTTTACAACAATTTTTACATCTGATATTCTTTTACCTGCCAATTTCAGAGCATTTAACAACCCAGCTACCACAACAACGGCTGTTCCCTGTTGGTCATCATGAAACACGGGAATAGTCATTTCATTATCAAGACGGTTCAATATTTCAAAACATCTTGGGGCAGATATATCTTCTAAATTTATACCTCCAAAAGAAGGTTCAAGAGCTTTTACAATGTTTACTATTTCCTCTACATTTTGAGTGTTGAGACATATTGGAAACGCGTCCAAATTTCCAAATTCCTTAAAAAGCATAGCTTTTCCTTCCATAACTGGTAAAGCACCATAAGGACCTATATTACCAAGACCAAGGACCGCACTTCCATCACTTACAACGCCTATTGTATTTTTTCGTCTGGTGTATAAAAAGCAATTACTTGGGTCTTTTGCACATTCTAGTGCAACCTCCGCTACTCCAGGTGTATAGAGATATTTTAAATTATCTTCAGTAACTTCCAATGGTGTGGTTATTCTGTATTTTCCTTGTAAAAGCTTGTGAATATCTAAAGGTCCCACTTTTCATGCACCTCCAAGGATACGACTATGAAACAAATCAAAGAGAAGTTTTATGTTTTTATTCAATTTTTGTACTTTTTCCTGTTCCTTTTCACAATGATTATGAATAAATATGATATAATTACTTTTGGAAATGGTTTCAAAAAACATCTCACCAATTTTCAAAAGAGGTGATATTTATTTCCTTAGTTTTGAACAAACTTTTGGCGTTGTCTGGGTTGTTGGTGTCGGTTGTTAATTTCGTATATGTATTAGACAGAAGAGTTTACAGGCTCTCAAAAGCTTGCATTCAGATGGCTTTATATGTCTTATGTTTCAGCACTTTTGAATTTTTCAAATACGAAGTGCCCAATATAATTTTTCTAGAAAAGCTCCAAGACATACTTTTACTCTATATTCCGGTCACTATTTTGTTTTTCAGCCTAGATTTATCGGGTCTTCGAAAGTCCAGGCGAATGACTTTACTTGCATACTCTATACCCACGGTTTACCTAATTTTAGCATTTACTAACAAATTTTACAAGTTATTTTGGTTGGACGAAATTGCAACTGAACTTTACGGTTCAGAGAAGATGCGTCCACATGGTGGATTCGTTCCTTGGACGTATTTCATTTTTGCACTCTTTTTGCTCTTGGTCGCCTTTATTTATATAGCCAATAGTAAGAAACTCGACGTGAGAACGAAGCATCTTACAGGTTTGACTTTTGCTTTTGGAATGCTTGGATCAGTTATAGCATATCTTATGAACTTTAACTATACACTTCTTTCTTTCATATTGTCACATACTACAATGTTACTAAATCTTATAGCTGTAGACTTGGTGTGGAGGAAGTTATCACTTTCTGCGCGATACAACGCATATGAACACTCCGATGAAGGATATATCGTGATTGATAAACGTAGTGAACGTGTTATTGATATTAATGAAAAAGCAGCTCACCTTCTAAGTTTAGATAAAAAAGATATAGTTGGTAGAAAGGAGGAGAAAATACAGGCTTTAGTTAAAAGAAGTGGAGAAATACTCTTTGAGGCGGACAAATATTTGAAGATTTCCACCATCGAAGATGAGAAAAATAGAGCGTTACTTGTTGTTATAAAAGATGTAACATCAGAAATCAATTCTAAAAAAGATATTGAAAAAGTGCAAACCCTTTTTAAAAACCTTTTCGAGAATATTCCTGATGGGGCAGTGATAGTTAGTAAAGAAGGAACGATAATTGAGTGCAACAAGCAATTTTTATCAATGTTTGGATATACAAAAGAAGAGGTACTCGGGAAAAATATAGACGATTTGATAGCCCCAAACGATTTGCAAAACGAACCAGACAAACTTAGAAAATTAGCTATTGAACAAAAAACGTTAAGGGTTGAAACAACGAGAAAAAGGAAGAATGGCTCATTAATTGAGGTCAGAATTACCGTATCCACAATAGATACCGGTGAAGAAACACTTATATATGCGATATATACAGACATAACAGCAGAAAGAGAAGCGATGAACGTTGTTAGGAACATCTTACAAAAAGACCCACTTACTGGACTTTACACAAGGCAGTATTTCATAAGAAAACTCAGCTCTACCATTGAATTTTCTTCTATAGACGACTACAACGCAGTTATTGCAATTGATATTCGAGAGTTCTCTTTGTTTAACAGTACCAGGGGACATAGCTTCGGTGATGAATTACTAAGAGAAATTTCAAAGAGATTAAAGAGTGTACTTCGCGAGGGTGATACTATAGCTAGACCATACGCGGATGAATTTTGGATTTTGCTTGAAAAAGTAGGTAAAGACTACAGGCAAGCAAAAGAAACGGTTGCGAACATCGTTGGGAAAATTGAATCGGAACTTAGGAAGTTCTATAACATCACTGGAGAAATTTTAGACATAAGATTTTCAACCGGTATACACATCTTCACTTCAATGGACAGTGTGGAGGATGTATTAAGAAAACTTAACTTAGCACTTGCACGTGCGAAAACATCGAGAGATGGTGTGGTTTACTACAGCGCTCTTATTGATAACGAACTGCAAGAATTGGCTGCCAGAGAAAGGGCACTGAAAGAAGCTGTCTACAACGGGGAATTAAAGATTTTCTTACAACCTATATGTAACTCATATTCAGAAGTGGTTGGGGCTGAAGCCTTACTGCGCTGGGTAAAGAAAGATGGTTCCGTAGTTCCGCCTATGGACTTCGTAAGGTTTATAGAAGAAAATGGGATGATAATAACTGTTGGAGAAGAGGTACTCAGACAAGTGTGTGAATTCATAGTTGATAACGATACTTCTATAGGTTTTGTTGATGTGAACGTGAGTCCTGTACAACTGAGATATCCAAATATGGCTGACCGCTTTATTGAGATTATTTCAGCTCATGAGATTGATCCAAGAAAAATAGTGCTTGAGTTCACAGAGAACATCATTATAGAGATGAATCAGGTAGTTAAGGACAACATAGAAAAATTGTTGAGTTTTGGTTGCCAGCTTTGTATAGATGATTTTGGAACAGGCTACTCATCGCTTTCATATTTAACAATTTTACCGTTGAAAAAAATAAAAGTAGACAGGTCTTTCGTATCGCGAATACCTGAGGATTCGCGTTCAGTAAAGGTGCTGGAAGCGATTTATAATATTGCACGGTCATTTAATTTGGATGCAATACCAGAAGGTGTGGAGAATGAAAAACAACTTGAAGTATTATCAATGATTGGTTACAGATTATTCCAAGGTTATTACTTTGGAAAGCCAATGCCTGTTGATGACTTCGCCAAGATTTTACGTGAAAGGTCGAAGTTTACGAAAAGTTAATTTTTTAGATTAATTGCTACAATACATTTTTCACTTAATCTCACCTCAGAGGAGTATAATTATCTCTGAGGTGATTTTTTTGATATATACATTCCTAAGTTCCAGAGAAGCTCAAGAATGGATAACTGAGCAGCGTAAGTTATTTGCGAAACAATTCAACGTTTCCGTTGTTATCGATGTACTGCGTGCAACATCTACTGTAATTACAGCACTGTCAAATGGTGCAAGAAGTATTATACCAGTTTCAACTATTGAACAAGCTCTGGATTTGAAACATCAGCATCCGGAATATATAATTGCTGGTGAACGCGGTGGAGAAAAAATAGAAGGCTTTCAACTTGGAAACTCACCAACAGAGTACACGGAAGCAGTTGTTAGGGACAAAACCGTTGTTCTTACCACAAGTAATGGAACAAACGCTATAATCAACGCTTCGAATTTAGCTGAGAGAGTTTTGATAGCATCTTTTCTAAATTTAACTACTGTTGTGCACGAATTATCTGGTTATGATTCTTCAACAAACATTGCTATCGTTTGTGCAGGCAACAACGGTGAGATTTCTTACGAAGATACACAAGTTGCGGGAGCGATTATCTCAAAACTTATCAAGAACCGTGCTCATTCTCTATCTGACAGTTCTAAAATAGCAATGGAACTATGGACGGCTTTGAAAAAACCGGATTTCTCAGGTGAACACGCGAAGAAACTTTCTCAGTTAGGTTTTACCAAAGATTTAGAATTCTGCCAGAAGGTGGATTACATACCAATTTTGGCCGAACTAAGGGATGGTAAAATAATTAAGGTAAAATGCCAGAAAATTCAAATGAGGTGAAAGCGATGCTGGAATTGGTTGAGGTATCATACAAAACAAACGAGAAAGAGATATTAAGTGATGTGAGTATGAAGTTTCTACCTGGCTACAAGTATGCAGTAATAGGGACTAACGGCGCAGGTAAGAGCACTATTGGTTACGTTATAATGGGGCTGAGTTCTTACAAGCCTTACAAAGGAAAGGTTTTACTTAATGGAAAGGATATTACTAACTTGCCAGTAACAGAAAGGGCAAAGCTTGGAATTTCATTGATGTGGCAAGAACCCGCAAGATTCGAAGGAATGACTATCGAAAACTACTTGACGCTCGGAGGGAAATTGTCGGTTCAAAAGAGTGAAGTGGCCGAAGCTATGGAGTTTGTAGGTCTTAATCCAAATTTTTACCTGAAGAGGTTTGTTGATAAAACTCTCAGTGGAGGGGAAAGGAAACGCGTAGAACTCGCTTCCATAATTCTATTAAAACCAAAGTATGTGATTCTAGATGAGCCAGATTCAGGTATTGATTTGATGAGTTTGAGCATAATCAACGATGTAGTCAACTACATTGCTCAATACGGTGGGACTCCAATAATTATAACCCATAGGGAGGAAATGGCTTATAATACGGACTACGGATACCTAATTTGTGCAGGAAAGGTGCTTATGCATGGTAAAACAGAAGATGTCCTTAATGCATTTCGTAATACCTGCGAAACATGTGCTCATCCGAATATTCCTGAAATTAACGAACTTAGAAAGTAAGGGGATGAAATTATGGACGTGAAAAGAGAATTTGAAGCGATTGTAAAAACCGCGGAAAAACTTGGAATTGATGCATCTAATTTTATGGATAAGCGTATTGCCTCAATCATAATTAGTGGCAATAGAGTCATAGGTCTCAACAACGTTCCAGGTCTGAAGCTGGTTCCCACAACATTGGAAGATGGTGTACAAGTTGATATGGAGATTGAGGAGAACATTCAAATTCCTTTTCCTGTACATGTGTGCACAGGGTATCTAGAAAAGAAAGGATATCAACGTGTTATATTCAATATCAGGGTGAAAAAGAATGCAAAAGTTAAATTCACCGCACACTGCGTTTTCCCGCAAGCTGAAGAATTTACACATGAGGCAACGTCCAACGTCATTGTTGAAGATGGAGCCGTTATGGAATACAATGATGAGCATTATCACAGCGATGCGGGAACGATAATTTTGAAAACAACAACCAATTCAGTAGTTGAAAATGGAGGAGTTTATAGAAACACTTTTCACCTCACAAAAACCAGGGTTGGAAAGTTGGAAGTTAAAATGAACCTAACTTTGAAGGAAAATGCCGTAGGTGAACTTGTTAGTAAGGTAAAAGCTTCGAAGAACGATGAGGTTGATATAAATGAAATAATTCATCTCGATGGAGAAAAGGCAAGGGGACTCGCCAAAACGGTCGTTGTTGGACTTGATGAAAGTAGGGTTAATGTTTTGAACGAAGCGTATGGTAATGCACCTTATTCAAGAGCCCATATTTCATGTGAGGAAATCACAAAAGGAGAAAAAGTCATAGTAGCGACCACCCCTGTTTTGAAAATCACAAACGACCTTGCGGAGTTAACTCACGAAGCTTCCATAGGACGTGTAAGTGAAAAGCAATTAGAAACTCTCATGGCTAAAGGATTAACAGAAGAAGAGGCAACTGAATTGATAATCAAAGGACTTCTTATGTAATTTTTTTCCTCTGCAACAGGTGGTCTGAATGATAGCTACGATTATTACAATCCACTTGTTCTTTGCTACCGTTTATCTCGTTATTAAAGAACCGGAATTTATGGTAAAAAACAAAAAGGTTGTATTAGATTATGCCAGGGTTTCTTTGGGCGTGCTTGGATTGTTGCTGGCTTCAGGGATAGCGTCTCTTACGACGATAAAATCTGCTATAATGCCTCAAATGAACATAGTTCCTTGGCAGATACTTATCATTTTCTTTGGCTCTGCTTACATATGTGGTTCACTTGATGCCTCGGGTGTGCTTAAACTTATCGCCTATAAATTTGCGAGCGTTTCAAAGAATGGGAAAAAGTTGTTTATCAATCTCGTTCTTCTTGCGGGTATCCTTACCGTATTCACGTCGAATGACATTGTAACCTTGACACTGACACCTATCATAGTTTACATAAGCCAGTATGCAAACATAAACCCTATACCTTACTTAATTGCCGTTTTCTTTGCTTCGAATACTTGGAGCATGTTCTTTTACATCGGAAACCCAACTAATGTTGTGGTGGCACAAGCTTATTCACTCAGCTTTGTTGGATACGCAAAGCTGATGTTCTTTCCAACAATTGTAGCAGTACTTACTTCATTTTTCGGTTTTTATTTCAAGTATAGAAGCATTTTGCCAGAAAAGATAAATATTACATTCGTTGACGAAAACAGTAACGTAGAACTTAGAAATTTCATTAAAGACACACGATACGCTTTTCTATCAAGTGGTTTTTTTGTATTATTCTTTATCACCATAGCTATTGGAGATTTGATAGGTCTGCAACTTTGGAAATCGATTTTGATATTCTCTGGTATATACCTTATACTGAACACCGCTTTTTCTGATGTGCTTTCTGAGAAAGAGGAAATCGTTATTGAAATTGGAAGGTTCGACTACAATCTCACATTCTTGTTTGAAACGATGAAAAGAGTTCCTTGGAAGATGTTACCAATGGTGCTAACCTTCTTTGTATTTGTTCATATCTTTACAAGGTTTGGTATAACAAGGTATGTTGGGTCGCTTTTTAATTTTCAAAGCGAGTTAATTGGAACGATAATCACGACTTTCATCACAGCTTTTGCTGCAAACGTTATGATAAACCAACCTATGACGATATTCTTTGCTCAAGCATTTTATAAAAAGCCGATAAACTATGCTATGAGCTTAATTGTGGGTTCAAACATCGGTGGAAATATAACATTGATAGGTGCGTTAGCGGGTGTTATGTGGTCCAGAATACTAAGATTGTATGGAATAGAAATGAATAACAAAATATTTGTCAAGGAAACACTTTTTGTTGCCATGTTAACTTTATTTACCACTAGCCTAGCGATTTATATAGTGTATGTGCTATAATGTTAACCTGTAGCTTTTGTATTACTGAAATGAACAATGGTTATCGTATCAAAAAAAGGAGGGTGTTAATTTGTACACTTATACTGAACACGGGAAAGCCGTAGTTATAAAGATTGAAGGAGCATTTGATGTACAAAATGCGGAAGGTTTTAAGGACTGGATTGTTTCTGAATTTTTGGAAAATGACAAAAAGTATATAATACTGGATATGACACATGCAACAAACATTGATAGTTTCGGCTTAGGCATTCTAGTTGGTATATATAAAAGAATACTAGCAGTAGACGGCTATTTGAAAGTTGTTTCACCTAATAAGAATATTCGCACCTTGTTTGAGATAACAGGGCTGGAGAGAATTATAAAAATTTATAACACTGTTAGTGAAGCACTTGATGAGGAATAGTAATTAGTGTTGTTTTTAAAACTCAGCAAAAAAGTTTAAAGGAGGTTTGGCTATGTTTAACTTTTTTGTGCTGTTTTTGGAATACATCCTCTCTGCAATGATTATTTTGCTGGCACTGAGGTTTATGAAAAAAGAAGGCGCTTATGTAGCGCTCGCAACTCTCATTATTGCATCCAACCTCGGTGTCGCAAAACTCTTCCAATTGTTTGGGATTGAAGTAACAGCGGCAAACATGAGCATGGGTATGGCATTCGTTATTTACTCTATTTTGACAGAAGTCTATGGCAAAGAAGAAGGAAGAAAAGCTGTTTGGACCGGTTTCTTTGCTCAACTTGCTTTTGTTTTGCTTGGCTTAGTTTATACAAGTTATCTTCCTTCGCAAAATGATTTTGCTCAGAGTTACTTATCACAAGTCTTTGCAGTAACCCCTAGGATAGCATTTGCAAGCTGGACGGCCTTTATACTTTCAGGTTATACAGCTGTATGGATACATCACGTACTTAAAGGAAAAACCAAATTGTGGATGAGAAACAACGTTGCGACAAAAATAGGACAAATTGTTGATAACCTGATATTTGTAACTATTGCATTCTTAGGTCTTGTGGACTTTAAGACCTACCTTCAGATATTTATCACAACAAGCATTGTTGAATTCGCATTAGATTATGCAGATACATGGGTTGTATATCTTGGAGTTGGTTTTCTGAAGGACGAAGAGCAGAACGGAAATTTTAAAGTAGCGGAAGCTAAGGATTAAGTTTTCAAAAAAATCAGCATAGAAAATTTTGATATTCGTGAGCAAACAGGGGAGATGGTTCCCCTGTTTTTTATTGTTTTTCGATTTAGCTCGCAAAATACTAAAAAGTTATTTATTCGAAAAATATTGGGTTTATGGTACAATTTATTTTGATACATATTCGTCTTTCAGAAAAAGGAGGGTATCTTGTGATTTACAAATTCCTGTTCTTTACATCAAGTTTCTTCATACTATTTGGATTGGTTACTGGCAATGTCAACATACCTTCGCAGATTGCCACAATTATCAA
The DNA here is from genome assembly GCA_964452455.1 of uncultured Fervidobacterium sp. GTDB lineage: Bacteria > Thermotogota > Thermotogae > Thermotogales > Fervidobacteriaceae > Fervidobacterium. The sequence continues at coordinate 40,780 of CAYVMA010000057.1, forward strand.
GTCACCTGACTACTTGATAACGGATTATGTGGAAATTGCTGGTGTCGGTGGAGCATTCTTCAACAGTGGTTTAGTTATGCTTTTGTTTACATTGCTCCTAAAATTACTAAGGGTTAACCCTACAGGTGTTTCGATTGCTGCAGTTATGACTATCGGTGGTTTTGCTCTATTTGGAAAAAATTTATTCAACGTCTGGCCAATCGTGGCCGGTGTTTTTCTTTATACGTTGATGGTAGGTGAAAATCTCAAGACATATTTATATGTGGCACTTTTCGGTACCGCACTGGCTCCAATAACTACTCATCTGGTGTTTGGGAACAAGTTTAATATACTAGGAATCGTGATAGTTTTGTTTATAGGTTTTTTCCTACCACCACTTGCAAGCTTTGCACTAACGCTTCACAAGGGATATAATTTATATAACGTTGGTTTCACAGCAGGTTTTTTAGGAATGTTTATAGGTGCACTTTTGAGAGCATACGACCTTCATCCAGAACCAAGGCTGATATGGCACGAGAAAAATCAAATTTTATTAGCTGTTTTCATGTTTTTATTTTTCTCTATCGTTCTTATCTTCGGACTCAAATCGAATGGTTGGAAAATTAACGGTTATAAAAACATACTTAAGTACTCGGGCAAATTATTAACAGATTTTGTGTTGTTGGAAAACGAGGCGATAACATTTATAAACGTAGGAATCCTCGGCTTGGTAGGCACTATTTATGTACTTGGAGTTGGTTCAAAACTCAATGGTCCTACGATTGGTGGCATCATGACACTTGCTGGTTTTGGAGCTCTTGGAAAACATCCAAAGAACGTTTTACCTGTAGTGGTAGGTGTTCTCATAGGAGCTCTGACAAATTCGCAACCTTTTAATAGCCCTGCTATGGTGCTAGCTGTTCTATTTGGAACTACCCTTGCACCAATTGCCGGCGAGTTCGGTTTTTTGTGGGGGATTATCGCAGGTTATTTGCACAGCGCTTTGGTTATAAACGTTGGTGGCCTGCATTTTGGAATGAACTTATACAACAACGGATTTTCTGGAGGTTTTGTTGCCATGTTTCTTCTTCCAATAATAGAGGCTTTTAAAAATATGAAGAACAAGTTTATGGAAAGAATAAGAAACAACATTAAGGAGTGAAGCGGTATGGAATTAGAAAAATTGATAGTGTCTGTCATGAACGAAATGACTTACTACCTTTTAAAAAACGGTGCACATATTGTTTCCTCTGAGATTGTTGCGCTGGAAAAGAACTTCTACATAGTTCTCGAAGCTCGAATGGATGTTAAAAAAGAAATGATAAAGGAATTAAAAAAGATTTCGAAGATAAAAGATCATCCAGAATTAAGATATTATTCCTCACTTGCAACAAGTGTAGGTAATTTGCAGGATATATTTACCATAGCCCCCCACATGAAAAAGTTTGAAATTTTCGAAGATGATAACAACATAAAAATAGAAATATTTGTCGAACGCTAATAAAGATGGTAAGAAGACTCGGAAATACAAAGTTAAGGAACCAAAAGGAGTGAAAGATTTTTTATGTTCTACCTTGAAAAGATGCGCCATCCCCTAAAGATTTCAAAGCCTGCAATCTTGGTTATCGATGTTCAAGAATACTTTTTTGCTGAATCTTCACTGGCCTTTCTCAGAGGTAGCGAGAGAGTAAAAGAAAATATTCGGGCATTTCTTAAACAGCTTCGAGAGCTGTCAGAAGGTTTATCTCTGGATATACCTGTTGTAGCGACCATTCACAAAGGTGGAAGTAGAAACATGAAGATGTGGTGGGGCAACACTGTTGAAGACCTGTGGGCTGAACTATCGATAGAAGAAGAGTTTGTAGATTTTATAATTTACAAAGATACCTACGATGCGTTTTACATGACTGGTCTTCATGATATCCTCAAGAAGAAATCTGTTGACCAACTCATTATCACTGGTGTTATGACCCATCTTTGTTGTGAAACAACAGCACGTTCTGGATTCGTTAAGGGATACGAAATAGTAATGGTTGAAGATTGTTTATGGGACAAAGACGAATGGTACCATTACGCATCATTGAAAAACCTGGCTCATGGATTTGCTGTTATCTCCACAAGCCAGGAGATTATTGAACAAGTTAAATTGGTCAAATAACTCCTGAACGGTGACTCTCTATTTAACTTCTGCGACTTTAATCGAACGCTTTTTAAAGGAAAGCAAAATACCAAGGAATACGGAGAGCAAAGCAGCAACTAAAACCCTGTAGTTGGAAGGTAGTAAGAATGTCACCGTGTGAGCCGGTATCCAGAAGAACGGGATAGTTTTCCCAAGAACAAACTTCACAAAAAACCTCCAATCAATAGCATTTAAAACATCATCAAATTTTGTGGTGAATATCTTCTTCAGATTGCCGTTGCCAAGGTCTATGTACGCATCTGTGATTCTGTGAAATGCCATGAATGTAGGAGCAAAGATTAGATTCATGAGAACGCTTGTATAAAAAGCTTGAAAGAAAGTTCTTGCATTGTTTGTATAAGGAAGCAATTGCTTTTCCAGTAGTGCTTTTGTTCCTGATGAGAAAAGTTCAAAGACTGCAACAAATACGACACCCAAAAATCCCCATACAATAAACCTGTAAATTACACCCACCGGTGTTGAGTACTTTCCTTTCGATATTCTTAACGATAAAATCTCGCCGAATGTAGCTAAAATCCCAACCTTCAAGAAACCCAATACATAAGGGTGCGATGAGTTCAAATTTACATATGCAGTTCTTGTCTTATCGTTTAACAAAAGGACTGCAAGTAATACAAAAACTAAAGTTGCCAGAGCGTCACCAAAAAGTAGTCTCGGAGCTTTTTCTTGAGCACTTCTAATGGTCTGCTTCATCATTTTTGATCCTCCTTAGAAATTATTTACTCAACTAAACCAACAACGACAGCAAATCTCTTTTTTGTCTTTTCTCTTCGGTAAGAGTAGAAAAACTCCGTATGTTTGTACGTATCCACGTTCGAGAATTCTATCCTAAAGACTCCTACAGAGTTTAACGTTAGCTGAACTGCTTTCCATAGGTCCACATATATCTTTTCCTCGACTTCTTTGACAACTTCTCTTCCAAACTTCATTAAAAATTCGATAGCCACTTCTGGCCCAACTTCAAAACTATCTGGACCAATTGAAGGACCAATAGAAACAAAAATTTCTGATGGTTCACTTCCAAATTCTTCATTCATTCTTAATATCATCTCTTTTGCAATTTCCAATAAAGTACCTCTCCAACCAGAATGTGCAACTCCCACAACACGTTTTACTGGGTCGTATGCAATAATGGGCATACAATCAGCGTATGTGGTGACAAGAAAAAGCCCTTTCTCATTTGTTATCAATCCATCGATTTCTCGAAGTTTTCTGTTCCAATATGGATTCCCTATATCTTCACTGGTCACAACTTTGACATTTTTGCTGTGGACCTGGTGTGAAAACACACATCTTTCAGGGTTTATTTTCACCTTTTTTGCAAAGAACTCAAAATGCTTTGGGAAATCTTCACAGCTAATCGCCAAATTCAGTTCAGAAAATGTGTTATCTTCACTGTTTTGTGTAATCTTTCTTGTAGTTACGTAATGTACAAGTTCATTAAACTGGCTGAGTAATGGGGATTGAGAAACCCAGACACCATCAATTTCTTTCAATAGATAATTGCCAATGTGCTTTATTTTATTCATTTTCTCACCCCTTCTGATGCACATTATTCACACGAAGGTCCAAGTATTGTTCTACCTTTTTCAGTATTAATTATAGCATGTACTGTGATGACTCGTTCTTTTCCTACTTTTGCTTTTTTTGATAGCCACTGTTACAAACAGTACATTAAACTTCTTCCAAATCCAACTCGATTCTTCCTAAGCGTTTGTGATTGCTCTTTTTCTTTCTTTCCTTTGGAAATCTCTTTCTTCCTTGAGTATGCATTAGAAATTTCTAGTTTCCAACGTTAGAAAGAGCTTCTTAAGAATGATATACTGAATATTGAAAAAATTAGCACTTTGTGTTTCGAAAGGAGGGAATGAACTTGAAGGTAATATCCTTTGACGAAGCAGTTGAGTTTGTCAAGCCTGGTAGCACAGTTATGATTGGAGGATTTCTGGGAGTAGGCACTCCAGAAGGGATAATAGACAAAATCGTTGAAAAAGGTATTGGGAATCTCACAGTAATAGCCAACGATACTGCTTTTGAAGACCGCGGAGTTGGAAAACTTGTTAAAAACAAACTGTGCAAGAAAGTTATAGTCTCACACATAGGAACAAATCCAGAGACGCAGAGGCAGATGATAGCAGGAGAGTTGGAAGTAGAACTCGTTCCGCAGGGTACTTTGGCAGAGCGTATTAGAGCGGGTGGGGCAGGTCTGGGTGGTATACTTACACCTACCGGCGTGGGAACTGTTGTTGAGAATGGCAAGCAGATTATTGAAATTGAAGGAAAGAAATATTTGCTTGAATTGCCTTTAAAAGCAGACATTGCATTAATCAAAGCTAAGAAGTGTGACTATTACGGTAACCTTGTTTACAACTTTACAGCCGAGAATTTCAACCCGCTGATGGCTATGGCTGCTGAAATTGTAATTGTTGAAGTTGAGGAAATCGTGCCTGTGGGAGCCTTGGCACCCAACGAGATAAGAACACCTGGAGTTATTGTAGATTACGTCGTAGTTTCTCAGGGGGTGAAGTGATATGCCAGTTGACCCAAAAGAAAAGATAGCAAGAAGGGTCGCTCAAGAATTAAAAGAGGGTGACCTCGTAAACCTTGGTATTGGACTCCCAACTCTCGTAGCTAATTATATACCAAAAGGTGTGCATGTCTTTTTCCAGAGCGAGAATGGAATAATTGGAATGGGACCAGAACCTGAGAAAGGCTTTGAGAATAAAGATTTAACGAATGCAGGTGCAGGATTTGTTACCGCACTGCCAGGAGCTATGACTTTCGATAGTGCATTTTCATTCGCGATGATTCGTGGTGGTCATCTGGACGTAACTGTCCTTGGGGGCCTTCAGGTCGATGAAGAAGGTCACCTTGCAAACTGGATGATACCTGGCAAGATGATACCAGGAATGGGCGGTGCAATGGACTTAGTTACAGGTGCAAAACGTGTTATCGTTGCTATGACCCATACAGCAAAGGGTGAACCAAAAATAGTTAAAAAGTGCACACTGCCACTAACTTCAATACGACGAGTTGACCTCATAGTGACAGAACTTGCCGTTATAAGGCCAACTGATGAAGGGCTCGTGCTTGAAGAAATAGCCGAAGAAACAACACTTGAAGAAGTACTGAAATTGACAGAAGCTAAATTGATAGTCTCCGAAAACTTGAAGAAGTTTTAATCCAAGATTTGATGTAGGGGATGAGAAAATGGAAAACGCAAAGAAATCACCGTTGCCGAAAGCAATGATTAGGGTTCGTATGAGCCAAGCAGATGCACACTATGGAGGAAACTTAGTTGACGGTGCTAGAATTTTGCAGCTCTTTGGAGACGTGGCTACTGAACTCTTAATCAGATACGATGGGGATGAAGGACTTTTCAGGGCGTATGACAACATAGAGTTTCTTGCTCCAGTCTTTGCCGGTGACTATATCGAAGCCTACGGGGAAATTGTCGAGGTTGGTCGCACTTCAAGAAAGATGAAGTTTGAAGCTTACAAGGTCATTCGTTCAAGACCAGACATAAATGATAGTGCAGCTGAGGTTTTGGATGAGCCAATTCTTGTTTGTAAAGCGAGCGGAACTTGTGTTGTTCCAAAAGATAAACAGAGATACAACCATGAAGAATGATAAAGTGAACCAAAGACTTTATAGGCAATTTGGTAATTTGCGAGGTGAAAACCTATGGAAAAGTTGATTATTACAGTCGCAGTCACGGGAGCAGAAGTAACAAGAGAACAACAACCTAACCTGCCGATAACACCAGATGAAATTGCAGAAGAAGTTTACAGATGCTGGCAAGCTGGAGCATCTATTGCACATATACATGCAAGATTACCGGATGGAACTCCTACTCAATCAAAGGAAGTTTATGCCGAGATTAAACGAAAAATCCAAGAAAAATGTGACATAATCATACAGTTTTCAACAGGTGGAGCTGTGTGGCACACACCTGAAGAACGAATTCAATGCTTAGATGCTATGCCAGAAATGGCTACGCTTTCTGCTGGTTCTTGCAACTTTGGAAACGATGTCTTCATGAACTCTCCATCGTTCATGGAACTACTTGCCAAGACTATGAAAGAAAAAGGCATCAAACCAGAGATAGAAATATTCGAACCAGGTATGATAGAAAACGCTTTGAGGCTTGTTAAAAAGGGATTGTTGGAACTGCCACTCCATTTTGATTTTGTTTTGGGTGTTCCTGGTGCAATGACTGGAACTATCGAGGATTTGCTGTTCTTAGTCAAAAAAATACCACAAGGTTGCACATGGTCGGTGGCGGGGATTGGTAGGTACGAACTTCCATTAGCCGTCCATGCAATAGTTATGGGGGGACATGTAAGGGTAGGTTTTGAGGACAACATTTATTACAGAAAAGGTGAACTTGCGAAAAGTAATGCACAGCTTGTTGAAAGGATAGTGAGGATAGCGAGAGAAGTTGATAGAGAAATCGCCACACCTGATGAAGCAAGAAGAATATTGGGGATTAAGAAACAATAACCGAATAGATTTTTCAGGAGGTATCAGTATGAAAAACATTAAAGGATGTCCATTTGGAACACACAGGGTTATTGAACCAAAAGGGACTCTTCCTCAAGCAGCAACGAAAATTGATAACACCATGGAAATCTACACTAACGAGCTGCTAATCGATGTCAAGACCCTAAACGTAGATTCCGCCAGCTTCACGCAAATTAAAGAATCATGCCATGGGAATGTGGAGTGTATCAAGGATACTATACTAAAAATCGTTGCCGAACGTGGAAAATTGCAAAACCCAGTAACAGGTTCAGGTGGTATGTTGATAGGTGTTGTTGAAGAAATAGGTCCAGACTTTCCAACAGACCTAAAGGTTGGAGACAAGATAGCAACACTCGTTTCTTTATCGCTCACTCCTTTGAGGATAGATAAGATACTTAATGTAAATGTTGACACCGACCAAGTGGACATAGAAGGTAAAGCAATCCTATTCGAAAGTGGTATTTACGCTAAGTTGCCCGATGACATACCAGAAAAACTCGCGTTAGCGGTTTTAGACGTAGCAGGTGCTCCAGCCCAAACACGCAAGTTGGTCAAACCAGGGATGACAGTCTGTATTATTGGTGGCGGTGGAAAATCAGGTGTACTTTGCGCGTATGAAGCGATGAAAGCCGTTAGTAAAGATGGGAAGGTCATAGTTGTCGAATACTCACCAGAGAACGCAAAAAGAGTAGAAGAACTCGGTCTTGCACACCATGTTATTATAGCGGATGCTACAAAGCCGGTTGAAGTTTATCAGAAAGTTATGGAAGTTACCGGTGGACAGTACTGTGATGTAGTAATCAACAACGTCAATGTACCAGCTACCGAAATGTCCTCAATTCTTATCACAAAAGATGAAGGTATTGTTTACTTCTTCAGTATGGCAACATCTTTCACAAGAGCAGCACTCGGTGCTGAAGGTGTAGGGAAAGATGTGACGATGATAATAGGAAATGGGTACACGAAAGGCCATGCAGAAGTGGCGTTAAATATACTCAGGGAATCAAAGAAGATAAGAGAACTGTTTGAGAAACTGTATGTCTAATATGACAGGAGGTATCCTAAAGATGGCAAGGTATTTTAAAGAAATTCCACTTTGGAGAAACGTTACGGAAGAAGAATGGAATGATTGGAAATGGCAACTGAGAAATAGGATAATGGATGTCGATACACTAAAGCAGGTTATAAACCTTACACCCGAGGAAGAAGAAGGTGTAAGGAACGCTTTGAAAACTCTGAGAATGGCGATAACACCATATTACGCAAGTTTAATGGACCCAGATAATCCAAAATGTCCAATAAGACGTCAAGCTGTTCCAACAGCAAAAGAACTTTACGTATCTCCATGGGATATGACAGACCCGCTCCACGAGGATGAGGACTCGCCTGTGCCTGGTCTTACTCACAGGTATCCTGACAGAGTTTTGATGCTTATTACCGATATGTGCTCAATGTACTGTAGACACTGTACACGTAGAAGATTTGCAGGTCAACACGACCGGGCAAGAACAAAGCAGGAAATCGATGCCATGATTGAGTACATTAGAGAAACACCTCAGGTAAGAGATGTGCTTTTGTCCGGTGGAGACGCTCTACTGGTTGGAGTAGAGATGCTTGAATACATTCTTAAAGAACTCAGAAAAATTAAACATGTTGAGGTAATAAGAATAGGAACAAGAGCACCTGTTGTCTTACCACAAATCGTGACTCCGGAATTAACCAACATGCTTAAAAAATACCATCCAATTTGGTTAAATACACACTTTAACCACCCAAAAGAAATAACACCTGAATCATCAAGGGCATGTGAGATGTTGGCTGATGCAGGTATACCGTTAGGTAACCAAACCGTGCTTTTGAGAGGTATAAACGACAGTCCATACATCATGATGGAGCTGGTCCACCAGCTTGTAAAAATAAGGGTCAGACCATACTACATTTACCAATGTGACTTATCTATGGGATTAACACATTTCAGAACCTCGATAAAGAAAGGTTTAGAAATAATGGAAGCGCTCATAGGTCACACATCCGGTTTTTGTGTGCCTTCCTTTGTTGTTGATGCACCTGCGGGTGGTGGAAAGATAAGGGTCATGCCAAACTACGTCATATCCATGTCCGACCACACGGTCATACTGAGAAACTACGAAGGTGTCATCGTTGCTTACCACGAGCCTGAAGATACCACTAGTGACGTTGATGACTCAGAATACAGGGCGAAATACCAATTCTCAGGTGTTGCTAGTCTATTTACAGACAAAAAGATAAGTATCGAACCGGCGCACCTTGAAAGACATGAAAGGATTAAGGAATGGAAAGAGAAAAAAGGAGGAGCAAAAAATGAACATTGATGATATTTACATTGGTCAGGTTTACGAGGTGAAGAGAGTTGTAACAGATGAGATGGTTAAACTCTTTGCCGAAGCTACCGGTGATAAAAACCCTGTGCATCTTGACGAAGAATACGCCAAGAATACCATCTTTGGTGGGAGGATAGCGCACGGCATTCTCTCACTTGGAATTATCTCATCTGTTCTTGGCATGGAATTCCCGGGAGCAGGGACAATTTACTTGATGCAAAACGCCAAGTTTAAAAGACCTGTTTACATCGGAGAAGAGGTCACTGTAAAGCTGATAGTCAAAGAAATTGATAGAGAAAAACGAAGAGTGCTCTTGGAAACCTATGTTGTAAAAGAAAATGGTGAAAATGCTATCGAGGGTGAGGCACTGGTAAAGATTTAAGGATGATATGGTTGGAATAGAAAAAGTAGAAAACGGAAGTGATTTTGAAAAGCTTATTAACGAAATCCTAAAAAGGAAAGTCATTGCTATCATTGGGCTTGAAAAAAACACGGGCAAAACAGAAACGCTGAACTTTATTGTAAAGCATGTAAGCCCTCAGAAGAGATTAGCACTAACATCCATAGGTACAGATGGAGAGGAAAAAGATTTAGTTTTCGGTACATTTAAACCATCTGTGTATGTGGATTACGGTTTTGTATACACAACAACCGAACTATTTTTCAAAAGAAAAACAGTGCTTTCAGAAATCATCCATGTTTCACATCAGCATACACCAACTGGGCGTGTTATCATCGCAAAAGCATTAGAGCCGGGAAAAGTCGTGCTCTCAGGACCACCAACAGCTACATGGATGGAAGAAACTGTAAGGTTGTTGAAAGAACACTCAGACATGGTTATCATTGATGGTGCACTTTCTCGCTTTAGTCAGGCAACACCATTTATCGCCGATGGTATAGTTCTTGCAACAGGCGCAGCCTATTCTTTGGATAAAAGGGAAATAGTAAAATATACCCGATACATATACTCACTCTGTCAGTTATCTGAAGCATGCATGCAAGACAAAGAAAGATTGGTTACGGCTAATACCGTTCATGTATTCCAAAGTGGGGATTGGAAAGATTTGGGTATTGAATCGGCACTTCAGCTTAGTAAAGTCTTTGAAATAAGTTTAGGTGAGGATACTACAAAGATATACATTCCTGGGGCACTTACAGATAATGTCTTGAGATTTCTAAGCACCAAGGGTATTGATGAAATAATAGTTAGGGATTTCACGAAGATTTTTGTTTCGTATGAAAGCTATATGAAGTACAAGCCGACAATAAGAGTATTGAAAGGTGCAAACATAATAGGTATCACAGTTAACCCGTTTTCACCAACAGGGTATGTTTTAAATTCACATGAAATTATCGAAGAACTTAAGAAACATGTCGATGCTCCTGTAATCGATGTGAAATTAGAAACAGTCAAGAATATTTGACCAGTTGAAGTGGGTGAGTTCTCTGATGTCACTTAAAACAATTCCTTCCAAAAGGGAAGATTTTGAAAGACTAACTGGTTTTGAGTATATTAAAAGCAGACTTAATCCCAAAACACATATTGGGCAAAGATATTTCAAACACATTCAACCATTAAGTTATGAGCATATAATCGAGCACTTTGATGACACTGCATTTGTTATACGCTTGATTGAAGGTGAAGCTAAACTAATTGCTGATATTGAACATGATTTAGAATGCATTCTTGATGTTTCGAGAACGATAGAGAAAATAACAAACAACGAAATACTAGATGAGATAGAACTATTCGAATTGAAGAATTTCGTTCTTGTTGCACAGGAAATCAGAAATAAAACCCAGCAGGTGTTTTCTAGTAACGAGCGTTTTTCATTGCCCGATTTAGAAGAAGTAATAAACCTTCTTGACCCTGAGCGTCTCAGACTCCCCACGTTTTACATCTACGATGCTTACGACGAACGTCTTTCTCAAATCAGGAAACAGAAAAGAGAGTTATTACAAAAGAAAAATGCAAAGGATGATAATTTAAAAGAACGAGAAAGTATTGAAGACGTCGTTCTTCAATTAACAGAGCAGGAAAGAAGTGTAGAAAACGAAGTATTAGAAAGGCTATCTAAAAAACTTTGGAATTTCGCTGATTTATTGGAAGAAGCACTTCAGAAGATTAGATATCTCGATATCATACTTGCAAAAGCTAAGCTATCAATAGAGTTAGAACTTTCAAAGCCAATTCTGTATAGTAAAGACCACGAGCTCCAAAACATACAAATAACTGGAATGTTTAACCCTCAATTAAAAGACGAGCTTGCGAAACATGGCAAAAGCTACCAACCCGTTGATGTGACGATTAAGCGTGGGGTCACTGTGATTGTTGGAGCCAATATGTCAGGTAAAAGTGTGGTTTTGAGAACTGTTGCATTAATCCAATACATGGCACTCTTAGGATTTTTTGTACCAGCAAAATATGCAGAACTTCCATTTTTGGAACTCATAGCGCTTATAACTGAAGATTTTCAGCGTCCATTGAGTGGACTTTCCTCGTTTGCTTCAGAGATAACTTTAATTGATAGCGCGTACAGAAATTCTCAGAATACCTCTGCACTCATACTGATAGACGAGCCTGCGAGAACTACAAACCCATACGAAGGTACGGCTATAGTTAACGCACTTGTAAAATGCTTTGAAGAAACAAAAAGCTTCGTAGTGATAGTTACTCACTTCGATGATGTTGAATGCCGTACGCGTTTCAGAGTTAAAGGGTTAAAGGAAGATGCGCTGAAAAACATCCAATCATTTAACGACATACAAGAACTGATGGATTATGAACTCATCCCTGATGATGGAAAGAGTGTTCCAAAAGAAGCTATAAGAGTGATGGATTTGTTGGGCGTGAGCAAAGATATAGTATCGCAAGCTTTGAAACTCTTAGACAGACATTCCGAAGAATAAAAATAATAGAAGACAATTAGAACCTACTGGCAGGGAGGGAAAAATCGATGGAGCATTTTGAAAGCAAACTGGGGATAGATCCGAAAAGGGTGGAAAAAGCCCGGCAACTGGCAAGAGACATCGCTGTTGATGTTGTTAACTTTGTTCAAAAATACTCAACCGTTAGTGTTGAAAGGACCATTTGTAGGTTCTTTGGAATAGATGGAATTAACGAGGAAGGTGTGCCATTACCAAACGTTGTTGTTGACCATCTGAAAGAAAGAGGGGCTTTAGAAAATGGTGTTGCGTTATACATCGGTAATGCTGTTCTTGAGACAGGTATGACTCCTCAAGAAATTGCTGAAGCCGTTGCTGCCGATAAACTCGATCTCACGAAATTACCGATGCACAATATTGATGACATTAAAGGAGTTGTCGATGAGTTATCTGACAAGGCAATTAAAATAATTGATGAGAAAAAAGCCGAACGGCAAAAGATGCTTGAAGAACTGGGAGACCCACCACAACCTTATATATACGTTATCGTCGCAACTGGAAACATATACGAAGACGTTGTACAAGCACAAGCAGCAGTAAGACAAGGAGCAGATATCATTGCAGTTATCAGGTCAACTGCCCAGAGTTTGCTGGACTACGTGCCTTACGGAGCAACAACGGAAGGGTTTGGTGGGACATACGCAACACAAGAGAACTTCAGAATAATGAGAAAAGCACTTGACGAAGTGGCAAGAGAGGTAAAAAGGTATATCAGACAAACAAATTATAGTTCAGGTCTGTGTATGCCAGAAATTGCAGCACTTGGCGCCTTGGAGAGACTTGATGTAATGCTAAACGATGCGTTGTATGGTATCCTATTTAGGGACATAAATATGATAAGAACAATGGTTGACCAGTACTTTTCCAGAATTATACTCGGGTATGCTGGGATTATTATCAACACAGGCGAAGATAACTACCTAACAACTGCGGATGCTTACGAACAAGGTTATACTGTAATCTCCTCACAACTAATCAACGAACAACTCGCGTTACTTGCAGGTATTCCTGAGGAGCAGATGGGACTTGGGCACGCATTTGAGATGGACCCATCACTGGAAAACGGATTTTTGTACGAATTGGCTCAAGCACAGTTATCAAGAGAACTTTTCCCAAAAGCGCCTCTTAAATACATGCCTCCAACAAGATTCATGACCGGTAACATCTTCCGCGGTCTTGTCCAAGACGCCATGTTCAATGTTGTTGGTGTTTGGACAAAACAAGGTATCCAACTACTCGGAATGATGACAGAAGCCATACACACACCGTTCCTTTCAGACAGATATGTGGCTATCGATACAGCAAAGTACATATTCAACAACATGCGTAACATAGGCGATGAAGTTATTTTCAAGCCCGGAGGAATAATCCAAAGAAGGGCTCAACAAGTACTCGAACAAGCGATAGAACTGTTGGAAAAGATGAGAGAAGATGGTTTATTCAAATCACTCGAAAAAGGTGTCTTCGCTAATACAAAACGTCCGATAAAAGGTGGAAAAGGGCTTGACGGAGTCTTCGAAAAAGGAAAACATTACTACAACCCGTTTGTTGAAAAGATGCTCAAAAAGCAATTAGACCTGTGAGGTGAAAAAGATGAGTGGAGGACTCTATTCACTTGAGAAAAAAGATTTCGATAAAACCTTGAATTTAAAAGCCATAAAGCCATATGGAGATACAATGAACGATGGTAAAGTTCAAGTCAGCTTTACATTACCTGTTCCAGATTGTGATGAAGCTGTAGAAGCGGCAAAACAACTCATGAAAAAGATGGGTTTAGACAACCCTATGATTGTTTACCACTATCAACTTACACCAGGGTTCACGTTTTTCATAGGGTATGGTGACTGTGTACACACTGTAGATTTCACTGCTATTAAAGTGCCAAAGGTAGAGGTTCATAAAATGACGATGGAAGAGATAGACGAGTTTATTGAAAAAAACATTGGAAGAAAGCTCGTAGTCGTCGGTGCAACAACCGGAACAGATGCACATACAGTTGGGCTCGATGCTATTCTTAACATGAAAGGTTTTGCCGGTCATTACGGGCTTGAGAGATACAAGATGTTTGAAGTATACAACATGGGAAGCCAAGTGCCAAACGAGGAATTTGTTGCGAAGGCTATAGAAGTGAAAGCCGATGCTCTACTTGTTTCACAAACAGTAACGCAGAAAAACATACATATAAAGAACCTAACCCATCTCATAGAATTACTTGAGGCGGAAGGAATTAGAGATAAAGTAATAGCTATCGTAGGTGGTCCAAGAATTACCCACGAGCTTGCAAAAGAACTTGGATTCGATGCCGGTTTCGGTCCCGGAACATTTGCCGAAGACGTTGCCGCATTCATTGCGCAAGAATGGGTTAGAAGGTTCGGAAATAAGAAATAAAGTCAATAAAAGAAAGAGCAAAGCCCTGGATTCCCCAGGGCTTTTAATTTTGGTGGAGCCGATGGGATTTGAACCCACGGCCTCTACCGTGCGAAGGTAGCGCTCTCCCAGCTGAGCTACGGCCCCACATATAGTATCTTTGTACCTTCGAAATTTTAACACATAAGTTGTATTTTTTCAAGAGGGTCATCAACAGAGGAGAAAATTGATGTTCAAACTGCGTTAGTTAAAAATTCCCCGAAGAAGTGTATAATATATCTTAGAAGTCAATAACGCGTTCCTTCCATGCAAGGGGGTATGATAAGTGAGAAGGTACAATATTAAAAAGGGCCGGAGGTATACGTTCTTATCAGTAGTTTTAATAGGAATCGTCGTTGTTATACTCTCAGCCTTAGTCTACTACAACTCACTTAAAGGGATGGTTGATAAGTACTACGGCGATTTCAAAGTACTTACAATAAGGGAAACTTTCGAAAATGCATTCAAGAACGTTTCAATTCAACCTTTTGGTTTTGGTATAGTCACTATAACAGGTATAGACGAAATGAGTAACGTATATACTGCTCGTGTAACGAAGGAAGGTTTGATGAGTATCGCTGTTGGTAACCAAATTAGCCAAAATCTCGAAGAGGTGTATAAAAAAATCTACGCAAAGGCGTTCTATAACTTGGTCTTAACCCAACCCATCGCAGACTTTGAATCTTCAGACCCTAAGAGCGTGTTGAATTATCTAAGCGATATTGGCTATGATTATTTCCAAGAAAACGGACGAGAGTATGTGGTCTTGATTGGAAAGGACGAGCTTGGAAACACGATACAAATCGTGTACAACATTAGCAAGGTTAGTGGCAAAATAAGAGTAGTTGCTGAGAAAGTCTTCGTGAATGGCAAGTTACTTAGCGATGTTGAAAAGAGAATTTTCCTTGCCAAGATTTACAAAAAATCCATAGAATATGACCTTCTTGAAGTTGTAAAAAATAGCTTTTTGAAAGATTATCCCGGAGTATCAATCGGTGAAGCATTCTCAAAGCTAAGCAACGCAAGGTGGACGATAAAAGATGAGAGCAGAAAAATGGTAGAATTTAACGGAATGGATGTTATAGATGGCAAAGAAGTGGTTATAACAGTTGGTTTCAAGATAGACGAAAACGGAGAAATTATTGTGGCTTATGCTTTGTTGAACGGTCAGGATGTGGATAAAGAGAATATACCTTACTTAGTGTCATACTTGTATAGCAGATATTCTAATATCGATAAGAACAAAGATCTTGACAGGTACAAGCAAATCATATTCTCAACAAGGATTCCGAATTCAACAAATACGTTTGGAGAACTCTTCACAGAATATGTTGTGAATGACCAATGGAATATAGAATACTTTATCGATAGTGTAAAATTACTTGTTACAGCACAAACCAAAAAGAACGATGAATTCTATATGGAGTTTATCTTTAAAAAAGATGGTGTTTATCTTGCCAAAGCCACGCTTAATGGTAAGGAAGAAGATTTTGATGTTTTAACCAACAAGATATTTGCTAAAGGTATAAGTTCAGAAGAAGTCGACAAAGTACAAAAAGTTAAATCTGGCAAGATTGTGAAGTACTCAAGTTTTACAAGTAACGAAGAAGCTTTCAGAAGTTACCTGAAAAATCCTACATGGTCGTATGATAAAGAAAAGGACAGAGTCGTATTGACAGGCATTGGGAAATACGGAACGAAGAACTGGAACTTCACCTTCGTTTTTGACCTTTACTTTGGTCGCGAACCTGTGCTCGAAAGTATGTATATGGACGGAATTACTGTCATTGACGAGGTATCAGACTACATAGTCTCCAAAATCTTCAAAGTTGACACTTTAGGTAACAACTTGATTGAACTTGTAAAAAATTCCATCTTCATATCGAAGACGTACGAAGAGATACTGGGACCAAAAGGTTGGAAAATTGACAGAAACAACGATAGAGTCCTCTACACAAGTGACAACTTGCAAATAACATTTGCGGTTGAACCCGCTGGTCAGGTAAAAGTTGTTCAACTATTCTATAATGGCGAAAACTGGACAACAAAGTCTTACGATGTGTTAAAAACACTCGAAAACGGTGGTAGCCTCACATCTTTAGAACAACTGCAGCAGAAAACAATAGAAACAAAAAATGAGAACGTAGAACCGGCTTTAGAAGAACCAGGAATAGAACAACCTGCAGATGTGGAACCAGGAGAAGAAACAACACCACAGTACGGACAATTTTGATTTTACATTTCTAAAGGATGAAACACTCTTGTCATACAGAGCAGGCTGAGTTCAGCCTGCGATTTTATTTTCCTCAAGATAAATGCAAGGTTTGACGTGTATTCAGTTGTCATAACACCCAAAGAATAGTGTATAGTATATAAGCTGAACAAAATACCTAAAGGGGAGGAACTTATATGGAAAACAAATTTGATTCGAGGCTGATAGTTTTAGCACTCTTATTCCTATTAGCAATTACCACTTATTTACTCAAAATGAAAGCCGAAGTTGTCGAACTTGTGGAAACTAACACAGAAACAGAATTTGTAAAAGTCCACATACAAATCCCAAAGTTCCGAAATACATATAATCTTAACTTTGAAAACATTTTGAACAGTAAAATACAAGAAAAGGTCAGGAATATAGTTGAAGAAATTAAAGAAGCTGCACACCAAGCAGCAAAGGATGGAATACTGCAAACCAAATATGAAGTCTATATCTCAACAGAGGTGAAGTTTAAATCTAAAGATTTTGTGAGCTTGGTAATATACTACTACACATTTACAGGTGGCGCTCATGGAATTACCACGTTCGATACGTACAACATTGACCTCAAAAATTCAAACTTCCTTACATTGGAGGATATTTTCTCTGACACATGCAATTACGAAAAAACAATTAAAGATTTTATCACTAAGCTAGTAATCAGTCGAAAAGAAGAATTCTTCCCAGAGTCGGTTGAATACATCAACGAAGACGACATAACCAAACGACCGTTTACCGTTACAAAAGAATCGCTCCAAATTTACTACGAGGACTACGAGATTGCACCACACTCAACAGGATTACCGGTATTTGAAATTCCACTATCCCTTCTTAAGCCTTGCCTTCGAATTAAGATTAACTAAACCACATGCTCCTACAAACTAACTGCTAAAGCTACACAATATACACTTAGGCATTTCTAATATTGTTTTGTACTACTTATCCACTACTCTTAACAATGCTTGGTAAGGTGCCTTTGCAATACTTAGCCTCCATTGACTTACTACGTATATACAACTTGTAGATTATCATAATAACACATTTAGTCCTCACTACCTCCATATGCTTCTAAGACAAAACTTGTACAGGTGTGTAAATCCTGTTTCAAAAGATATATAGCCCACAAAAGCACGGGCCAATCATAGCACTAACTGGACTCCCGTTTTTACAAAATCAATTACATTATACCATCACGAGCTTTACCCATAAACATGAACAGGGGTTTTTTACAACCGAGTTCTAAGAATATCATTAATAAACATACTTTGAACGTTTGCTCTTAAAACGGTCTACAACGTTGTTTGCAGGAGGGGGTTGAGAAAACTATTGTGATTTTCTCACAGAGTGTGTTATAAGCCAAATAAAAAGGACGAAGTTTTGGTAGGTGTTTGAAGTGTTGTTCGAAACAAGGTTTTCTGATGGCTTTCTCACAAAAGTCAAAAAATGCAATATAAGGTTTCTTATATTGCATTTTTCACCCGTATACTGAACCATCATAAAAGCGCATAAATAAATGATTTTTTAAATATAAATCCCCATATCCGAAAAAGTTATATTTTACATCCTATGCTCAGGACGTTTCAATTGACCAGTTGGCTTTCTGAACCAACGCCGAAACTAAACGAAGCCATTAAATAGTGTAAATCGAGTAAGCATATTCTGAAAAGACAGAATACGGGCACCTGAGAATGGTGCAGGAAATCTGTTGAAGACAGTATGAGATTATCGGAGTTGTGAAGATTTTGAAAAAATTGAAAAAAATAAAGCATTGGAAAATCCTTATGTTTATTTATCTACCAAAAGAAGTCTGGAAATTCAACACTTACAAGAACTAAAGAATTTTAGCACCGTCTTTTAACGTTCAAGAAGGCGTGTTAAGTAATAGCATTTTTCAAATACCATTCTTGTCAGACGGAAAATACATTAGAAGTATGTAGTCATATATTATGTAATTAAGTAAGACTATGTAGATTATAAAATACACAGCAACATACAAAACAGGAAGTGGATTAGATATAGCTAATTAAAATCAGATAACTAATCTACTTGAGATTACTATGTCAGTTTTGTATAGCACTCTAATCACACAAACGAAAACAACTTAGTAAGCACTAATACACTTTCTTGTAGAACTCCATTTCGGATAATCGTCCCATCTTGAACAATATGGTGTAATTACCTTTGGGCGACCACGAAAAACCAGTTAATTACTTTCATCCTAGATGCATGCGGTTTAGTCGCTATTTCTGGTATCCAAGATAAGAGACTTACTCACCATTAGCTGAGGGACTTTTGGGTGTGTAATTGTGAAAAAATAGACAATATCTATCGACAAAAAGAAAATCACTGATACAATAAAATAAGGTTATAATAAAGAACTGGACAGCCAAGGAAATAGCATTTAGTAGTCGATAGGTTAACACACAACTATATGTAAGAAGTATAGCCTAAACTTCGTTGAGTATTAAAGTGATAAACAGTTAATTGTATCTACTCGAAAAAGGAGGAGTTTTTATGCTTGAAACAGACATTTTAGTAATCGGTGGGAGTGCAGGTGGAATACTGACAGCGACAACTGCAAAAAGAATCTATCCAGACAAGAAGGTTGTCATGGTAAGAAAGAACAAAACAGTTATGGTTCCTTGCGGGATTCCTTACATCTTTGGAACTCTCTACGACACTTCAAAAAACAGAATTCCTGATGAGATGGTTAAAAATGCAGGTGTTGAACTAATCATAGACGAGGTTATTAGCATTGACAAAGACAGGAAAGTAGCAGTTTTGAAGAGTGGAGAAGAAATCAAATGGGATAAACTTGTTCTTGCAACAGGTTCACTGCCAGTTATTCCAAAATGGCTACCTGGACATGACCTTGAAAACGTTTTTCCGATTATAAAAGATGAAGAATACCTCTCAAACATGCTTAACAAACTCAAAGAGATTAAGGACGTTGTTATAATCGGTGCTGGTTTTATCGGTGTGGAATTTGCTGAGCAACTTGCACTTGCCGGTAAGAACGTAACACTTGTTGAAATAGCCCACAAGATACTTTGGCAAGCGTTCGATGATGAATTCGCAGCGATAGCAGAACAAGACCTTGAAAGCCATGGTGTCACACTCAAACTGGGAACGAAAGTCAAAGCAATTCTTGGCAGTGGCAAGGTAGAAGAAGTGGAATTTGAAAGTGGAGAAAGAGTCAAAGCAGAAGCTGTTATCCTATCGATGGGTGTCACGCCAAACACAGAGCTTGCTAAACAATTGGGGCTTGATTTAACAAGAAAGGGCGCCATAGTAGTTGATGAATACATGAGAACAAGTTCTCCAGACATCTTTGCTGTTGGTGACTGTGCACTTAAAAGAGACTTCTTCACCAGTAGACATGTTCCTATACTTCTTGCATCAACTGCCGCTATGGAAGCAAAAATTGCAGCAGCTAATCTGTATGATATCAAGTTCATTAGAGAAAACAGAGGCACTGTAAGTGCATTCTCCACAAAGATATTTGATAAGACTTACGGAGTTGCTGGTATAATCGAAAGGTTTGCAAAAGAAGATGGATTTGATTATGTAATCGGAAAAGCCGTCTCTATGGATAGACATCCGGGTTCTTTACCAGGTGCAAAGAAAATCGAAGTTAAACTCATCTTCTCAAGAACATCAGGAGTTCTCATAGGTGCTCAAGTAGTTGGAGGCGATAGTGTTGGAGAAATGATTAATATACTAAGTCTTGCTATCCAAAAAGGTCTTACGGCCAACGAACTCAACACTATGCAAGTCGCAACTCATCCACTCGTGACCGCTTCACCTGTGACTTACCCAATAAATGCAGCAGCACTCGATGCCCTTGTAAAAATCTGTACAAAATGCTGAATGAAAGGTAATAAATAAAAGGTCTGGGTGCTTTCCCAGACCTTTTTCGTTAACTATCAATCTCTGAAATTTACTTTCTCAACAAAAATCCCAATCTCCTGAGTGCTGCCACTGCAATAACCGCCCCGAATGCTATTGTTCCAAGCTTTCCACCCGCACCTCCGAAATACGGTGCACTGAAGATGAAGATAATACCACAAAACATCCCAGCCATAACTGCGTAAAACTCATTTGGTAGTCTCTCCTTACTTGACATCCCAGCAAACGAAGCACAGATAACAACCAATGCCAAAATCTGACCTATCTCTGGAAATATTTCAGGTAAGACAAGTCCTCCGATGAGCCCAACTGTTGCTGAACTAAGCACAGGACTTTTTCCATAACGGACATTCAATAAATATGTTGCCAAAATTCCGATTATAGCAAAAATCATTATCAAAAGCCCTACTTCCCATCCAGGCAACGAACTTTTTGTAAATTCTCGCCCAGTGATAACAGCACTTAAAACGGCACCAAGGAGCGCTATAGTCCCAAGCTTACCTCCAAATCCTTTGAATATACGCTTAGTAATGACAAAAATTATCCCGGCAAGTACGGAAGCTATTAACAGATGTTCGAAGTCATATACATTTGCTGAACTCATTCCTACAAAGCTACCACAATAAATAGGCACTTCATATTTTGATGCAACAACAAAACCAAGAATTCCAACAATTCCGGCAGCAACAACCGCACCCAGTCCGACGTGATTATTCAGATAAAAGGTAACCACCGCACCCACCACTACTGACAAGAAATCAGTAAACTTATGTAACCACCGTTCAGTATCATTATCTTTCCTATCCTTATCTGAACTTATCCTATTTCTAATTTCTCTGTACCCTTCAAATACCAATAAACCAGTTAGAAGAAAAATCAGTAGTGAAATGAGTCCCAATCCTTCGTTCCTCAACGACTCAAACATGGTAACAAAAAAAAGAATAATAGTTTTTCCTAACAACAGTAAACCACCGAGGATTGTTGTTATCATAACCGTCAACTCCTACGAGTGCAGCTATTGATTGGCACATGCAAAGACTATTTTACCATAAAAGAATCAAATATATAGGCTGTTAAGACTATATTACGATAAGTCTACAATAACAACCTTAGTCTTGCCTAATCTATTATCTGTGATAAAATTAACATGTACAACGCAAACTGAAAGACTGGAGGTATCAAAAATGGATGCGCGAAAATCTGTGAATGATTTTATGAACACCATGAAAGAACTTGCAAAGACTGACAAGGCATATGTTGATGCATTTATGAACTTCTTCAAAGAAGCCGAAAAGCCAGGAGCTTTAAGTGCTAAACAAAAAGCATTGATAGCGGTAGCTATTGCCGTTTCTGAAAGGTGTTCCTATTGTATCGCTGTCCACACAAAGAACGCTCTTGATGCAGGAGCAACTCGTGAAGAAATTCTTGAAGCAGCAAAAGTTGCAGGCTTAATGGGTGGTGGACCAGCGCTTGCTTACATAACTCTCGTTTTAGAAGCGCTTGATGCATTTGAGAAAAAACAAGATAAATAAAGATCTGGAGAAAGAACAAAAAAGTCCTGGGTTTTTCCCAGGACTTTTAGTTATTTTATTTACATAAGGTAGTCGTAAAAAATTTAAAAACTAATGGTATAATTAAGTTACACTGTTTGTTTTAACCTGAATCATAAGCGGGTAGACGGCTTCAAATTGTTCACAAAACAAAGTCAGTTTCAAACCCTATAGAAAGGGGGAATTTGTATGGCAAGAAAGTTTATTTTGACGGTTGTTTTCAGCATACTGTTTTCGACATTCTACCTATTCGCTATCACCATATCCGTTCCAGGAAACTCCGATTTCGTTATGTACCTTAACCTCAGTAACATCGGTGACCAAGAACTGGCAACTGTTCTCCAAGATGCTGGTATTACCCCAATAATCTCTGTGTATGGAAAACTTTCATTCGGTAGTGCATTAAATCCATCATTTTTTGACGAACTCGAAAATCTCTCACCTAAGGTTTTGTTCGGTTCACCGATAGGTATAGTCCTTCCAGGAAAGATTGGTGACAAGAGCCTAGAATTTTTGCTTAACTACATGTTTGATGCAAACGTCCAAATTCCGAAAATAACAATCAACGAACCTGCGATAGTCACAATTGATAACAAAAAACTCTACATCGTGCGTTCAAAAGATAATATTTATCTATGCTTCAACAAAGATGTTTCCATGTTCACTAAGGACATGCTTAATGCCAAAATTTCAAGTATATCTCTATCACCAAAAGATGACGTTATAGCTTACTTTAAGACATACAAAAAATCACTCATAGGCGAACTCTTATACACGTTTGGAGATTATTTTGGCATTCCTGTTTCCGATGAACTTGTTATCACCAAGAAAGGTGAAAACTATAGCTTAAACATGACGATTAATAAAGCATTTTCTGACTACGAGAAAAAACTAGTACTTACCAGAAGAGGTATCTTGAAAGGAGTTTCCTATCTGGAAGGAGCTAACGTTATTCTTGCATTAGACACAAGTGACATTGCAGACCTCTCTTTGTTAAGTAGCAATTTGGATATGGATATTCCCGAAGAAATACAGAAAGTATTCGAATTCTTAGACATCTTTAACTCAATTGCATTTTCCGCAACCTTTGATGGATACTTCACATTATCAGGTATATACAAGCCAGAAAACGAACAAGATGCGAAATTTATAGCATCACTATTGAAAAATCAACTCTCAACCATGGGGTATGAAGTAATTGTCGAAAATCAAAAAATAAATATATACCCAGCCGAGATAGACAAAGCCTTGCTGAAGTCGATAACCGAAAACGCCTCGTTTATACTCTACATGAATTACTCTGATGAAGAAAGCTCGGCAACACTGAGCATAAAATCCGAAATTTTGGACAACGGCAATTTGTCAATAACTGGAGAGTTTGATAACTTAGCCTGGTTCATTGAAAAGTTCGAAGAAGTAGTGGAACCATATTTTGATGAAACATCTGAAGAGGAATGGGAATACGAAGAAGACGAGGAATGGAGTGAAGAATGGGATGAAGAATGGGACGAGGAATACGAAGAAGATTACGAGGAGGAGTACGAAGAAGAATACTACGAAGAAGAATATGAGGAAGAATACGAAGAAGAATACACAGCAGAAGAAATCAGCTATTCCGACCTTGAATACCAAATAGCAGATGAGATAGTCAAAATATTCAATGCATGTGCCGATTACATTTATGACCAAGGAGCACAAGAAGTTACTTTGGAAGACTTGTACGACTATGGCTATATCGATTACATACCAGTCTACTTCGAGGTAAAAAGTGCTGTCATGAACGACGGAACGGTTTATGTTGTTATCCATTTTGACGTTTCACAATACGATGTCGAACCAAGCGATATTGTAGATATACTCTATTACGACAAGGATATCTACTCAGATATAATCAATGGAAAAATAAGTGTGATTCTCTACGTTGAACCCGAGCAGGAGGCTGAAGAGTAAAAAGAACAAGGTAATTTGTAATTTTTTCACCAATCCAACAAACGGTGCCCCGTATGGGGCACCATTATTTCTGAAAGTAGTATAATTGTATTAATGAAATACCCACGAGGAGGCTTAAAAGTGCAAACCAACAGTTCATCAATTAACCTTGGGTCTACTAATTTGACAATCCTTTGCGATGATATTCTTCAACCGCCACTCCACTCCGAGCACGGCTTTTCTTTACTGGTTGAAAAAACAGGGGAGCCAACTGTGCTATTTGACACCGGTACAACTGATGTATTCATCAAAAATGCGAGTGTTCTCGGTAAAGACCTTACGAAGGTAGAGTATATTGTCATTAGCCACGGTCACTACGACCACGCAGGCGGGTTGAAATATCTAACTTCTCTCGGCAAGAAAATCAAAGTCTATCTCAGAAAAGATTCATTTTTACCAAAATACAGTGGTGAGAGATTCACTGGAATAGACTGGGAAGCCATAAAAGATGCGTTCGAATTTGTAATTGCCAAAGACAAACTCATCAAAATAACCAATTCTATTTATGCCTTTGGACCCGCATGGATGAGAAACAAATTCGAAGAGCCAGACCCTAATTTCCAGACTATGAAGAACAACAAAAGGGTCAGGGACTTCTTTGAAGAAGAATTAAACCTTGTCATTGACGAAGGTGATGGAATTATTCTCATAACCGGATGCGCACACAGAGGGATAATAAACATAGTCCTTGATGCATTTGAATTGTTTGATAAGAAAATCAAACTCCTCATTGGAGGATTTCATCTTTACAAATCATCTGAGGAAAAGGTTGATAAAGTTCTCTCGATTCTAAAAAGCTTGCCAATTGAACAGATAATACCACTACACTGTAGTGGGGAGTTGGTCAAAAAGAAATTATCAGGAGAAACATTTTAAGATGGGGTAAAAACGCTACTCAGACGCAAGAACGTAGATGGCAAAAGGGACAGCAAAAGAATGCGATAGCTAAAAATAGGTAGTGCTTTAAAAGGCTGAAAGGATGAATTGTCTTATATGGAAAAAGAAAACTCAAAAGCGTTCTGGGCGTTTGAGAAACTCGATGAATACCAACAAAGAATTATTAAAATGACGGATGAAAAGACAATCCTCCTCGCTGGACCTGGGACTGGCAAAACAACGCTAATTGCACACAAGATTGCCTACCTACTACTTAGCGGTGTCAAGCCTTCTGAAATCTTGCTCTTTACATTTACAAACAAATCCGCCAATCAGATAATCTCTACTGTTGAAAAAATAACAGGAATTAACCTACGCGAAAATAAAATTCTTGCCGGCACTTTTCATAACATTTGCAACACCTGGCTCAGAGCATATGCAAATGAGATAGATGTATCACCAAACTATACCATCTTCGACAGACATGATGCAAAAGAGTATATGAAACTACTGAGTTTAAACAAAAATATCGATGCCTTTTACACTGATTACTACCTTGCCCACGAAAGCATACTCTACAGTCTTTACTCAGATTCAATCAACACCTGCACTCCAATCTCTGAGCTTATCGAAAAACAATTCCAAAACCAACACGATACCAAATCACTTGTTGAAAAATTCTACAACGCTTACGAACGTGAAAAAGCCAAACGCAACATACTGGACTTTGAAGACTTAATTTCTAAGACTATCAAGCTATTAAACGAAAAACCGACTATCCGCTCTCAAATCACGTCCCAATACAAATGGCTCTTCGTCGATGATTTTCAGCACACAACTCCCATCCAATATGAACTTCTCAAACAACTTTCAGCAGATAACCACCTTTTCATTACAGCCGACGATGCCCAGAGCATCTATTCCTTTGCTGGAGCAAGGCTTGATAACCTAAAAGATGCCATGAAAGACTCAAAGGTCTTGACACTTCAAACCAATTACAGAAGCACAGACAAAATAGTTGCACTGCTCAATTTTGCCATACCAAAAAGTGCAATTCCAAAAGAATTAAACTCTACCAAACAAGGAAAGCAAAAACCCGTAGTAATTATCGCCAAAGACGACGATGATGAGGCGCAAAAAGTGGTGCAAATAATAGAAAAACATTTAGTGCAAGGGTATGCATATAAAGACATTGCCGTGCTATCAAGAAAAAGCTACTACCTTTACAACGTGCAAAGAGAATTACGCAAAAGACACATTCCATACGTCAACCATTCAGACAAAAGAATCACGGACCAAGCATATATAAAAGATATGATTTCCTTTCTAAAAATCTTCCAAAATCCGTTTGACTCACTGGCTTGGTATA
>CAYVMA010000058.1:0-20853 GCA_964452455.1 uncultured Fervidobacterium sp.
TTCACTGACTATCCGGGGTATTTGGAGATAGACTTGAATTCGAACAACGATAATACTCTTACTTTTAAATCGAAAGGTAAAGGATTTGTTCAGTATATAATCGTCGAAGATTCAATAAAAAAGATTTTGGAACAGTATCTCAAACTGACAGGTAAAAACATCGCGTTCCCTATTTGGGCGTTTGGGTATCAACAATCTAGATGGAGCTATTTCAACGAGAATGAAGTCCTGGATATTGCCAGAAAGTTTAGAGAGAAAAAAATCCCTTGCGATGTGATTTATCTTGATATAGACTATATGGAAAAATACAAAGTCTTTACTTGGAGCAAAGAAAACTTCCCAAACTACAAAAATATGCTGGAATCACTCCACAAAGATGGATTTAAAGTCGTGTCGATTCTTGACCCTGGTGTAAAGGTAGAAAAAGGATATTTCGCATTTGAAGAAGGGAAGAATAAGTACTTTTTAAAAGACAATACTGGAGAAGATTTTGAAGGCGCTGTTTGGCCTGGCAGGGTTAGATTCCCTGACTTTTTGAACAAAAACGTCAGAAGTTGGTGGGCGAAGAATGCGAAGAAGTATTTGAATGACGGCATAGATGGTTTTTGGAACGATATGAACGAGATAGCAATATTCGCCACAGAAAAAGACTTAAAAGAGGCAAGGGAAAAGCTAAAAGATGCAAAATTGGAAGATGGCATAAACCTCGCAGGTATGTTGGGGGCTATAGGCGAAATTGGACGCAGGGGACACGGAGAAGATATTGTGCATCTTAATGGAACCCCACACTGGAAGGTGAAGAATGCATACGGATTGAACATGGTGCGTGCCACATCTGAGATGCTCCAGAGAGAGAATAAAAGGCCGTTTTTGATAACCCGTGCAGCGTATTCTGGTATTCAGAGATACGGTGGTGTGTGGACCGGTGATAACCACAGTTGGTGGGAGCATATTCTCCAAGAGATAATAAGGTTGAATTCACTAAGCCTTGCAGGTGTATTTTACAACGGATGTGATGTTGGTGGGTTTGGCGGAGATGTGAATGCACAGCTACTTATTAGATTCATGGAGTTTGGACTATTTACTCCAATGTTTAGAAATCATTCAGCTATTGGAACAAGAAAGCAAGAACCTTGGGCATTCGGACCAGAAGTAGAAGAGATACTAAGAGAGATAATAAGATGGAGATACAAGCTCATTCCATACATTTACACACAATACATGCTTGGCATTCTCAAAAACAGACCTCTCATGAGACCACTCTTCTACGATTTTGAACAGCCTGAAGCTTTCAACATAGAAGATGAGTATTTATTTGGAACAGATATCTTGGTTGCTCCTGTATACCGACCAAACATACAAAAACGTCTAGTTTGGTTGCCAAGGACAAGCATAGGAATTTTTGATGGGAAAGTCTACAAAAAAGGATGGAACATAGTAGATACTCCCATCCATTACATTCCAGCGTTCCAGATTAGTAACTCGGCAATACCGATGATAGAACCAACGGATTACGTTGACTTATCGAAAGTTGACAAGGTATACTGGAAAGTGTTCAAAACATCCCAGAAATCAAAAGCTGTTGGCTATTTCTACGAAGATGATGGCACTTCACTTGATTACAAAAAGGGTGTTTACAACTTAAAACAGGTCTTAATAAAGGATGGATATTTAGAAGTTAAAACATTGAGCAACAAATTTCCAGGGAAAGAACGTGAATGGGAATTCGAAATTTTTGACCAAAAAGGTAATGTTAAGAAAGTTAGCGTAGTGGTGAGTAGTGATGGAGAATATAGGATTCCAATCGAGTGAACCTTTGAATTTTGAAACACTCAGAGACTTTGTGGAATACGTTCATAGCAAGCTTAAGGAAACGAACATCTTGTCGCAAAGATACAGGTTTGTTGCTGATGTTGTTAAGGTAAAACCATACAATGGGGTATTGTACATAACCGTTTCCCAAGAAGGAACTGATGGGAAAAAGTTTGAGCTTACAGTTATAGTATGGAAGCATCTTCTGAAAGGGATTATGAACTACCTTTATTCTTTTGGGGTTAGAGATATTTATGATTTAGAGCACAAAAAATGGGAATTTCAAGGAAGGCTTTCTTTTTATCCAGACAGATTCCAGTTCAGTTTCTGGGCAGATTCAATTGCACCACAAGGCGAATCCGACATATTGAAAAGACGCCAGAGGATAAGAGAAGAATTGAGAAAGCAAGGCTTGTTAATGGAAGTGACGCATGAACTTTCGGAGCTGGAACCCATCAGACTGATTGCGGTGATTACATCAAAAACAGCACAAGGGTATTTTGATTTTCTTTCGAACCTCTTAGTTCCGGATGTCTATCGACCTGTGATACATCTATACGAATCTTCAATGCAGGGAGTTTCAACAGCGCAAGAGGTTATCGCTGCTCTGAATAGAATCGAACTTTTCTGCAGAACAAACAACGTAAGATACGATGTCATAGCCATAATCAGAGGTGGCGGAGGACCAAGTGATTTAATGTTTTTTGACGATTTAGAACTCGCTGTTCGAATTGCTTACATGAATAAATATATCCCTGTTTTGACCGGAATTGGTCACGAGAAAGACGAGACCGTGGCAGATTACGTTGCTTGGAGACGTTTTCCTACTCCTACAGCGGTGGCAAAGGAAATCTCAAACCAGTTAAAAGGTTATATAGACGATATGGAACAAAGCTACAGGGAACTAAGCCAAAAAGTAGGGGCTATTATTGGGGTAACTGAAGCCAGAATTCAAACAGGAACATTTAGTGTGTTGAGCGATGCATTTAAAAACGGCTTATCTATATCTGCCAGGGATATAAAGGAGTATGCCAAATATTTTGTAAGTAAGATAAGTTTATCGGATTTAGAAAGAAAAATCTCTTTTGATTTTGTAACCAACGTTTCTAAGAACTTGGATTCGAAGTTCTCTGAGTCAGAACAACTAATCACTAATTTATTTCATGCAATGAGTAAGGACCTTTCGGTTAATATAGAACGAAAGATAAGTGAATTGAAAAGTTTTGAAAACATATCTTCGGTCATGGATAAGAGTTATTTGTCATTCTACAATAAAACAGAACAGATGAGAATGGAACTCGAAAGTATAGGAGGACCTTTGAAAGCGTTAGCTGTTGGCGGGGCTTTAATCACGAAAAACGGCGAAATAGTTAGTAGTATAAAACAAATAAGTAGTAACGATGTTATTAAGATTAATTTTGTAGATGGTCAGGTAACTTCAAAGGTAATTTGAAATAGCTTAAGGTGTTCATAATCGCCTATAATCAAAAGGGAGGGCTTAGAAACATGAAGGTTGCAGAAACATTTGACATCGAAAAGATACTTGCATTAAGTGAGGAAGAAATTAACAACCTAACATTTAAAGAACTCATGCAACTTATCGATATGATTAAAAACTACTTCATATCCTCGGAATTGGATATAGAAAAACAGATAGAGCTTTACGCAAAAGCTATCCTGCTTCTTACAAAAGCGAGGGAGAAACTTATCGCAATTAAAAAACAAAAGGAAGAAATAGATAAAAAATACGAGGAATTCTTGAAAAGTGTAGAAGAATAAGATACTTGGAATAGTTTTAAACTGATAATTTAGTAGCAAACGAGAGAAAATAGGAGGGGCATTATGTACGAAAAGACGGATAAGAATTTCTTCAAAAAGTTCCCGATTCTTTACGTCTTAGTCTTTACCATCGGTCTTATTTTACTCTTCTTGGATTTATCATTCCTATCATTTCTCCAAAATTACATGACCATAGTCGATTTCGCAAAAATGGGTGTAGGCATTATTTTAATTGCTTCTGGCATCTTTGAGATCATTGTTTATCTTTTCAGCTTTGTTCCACTTTCAAGGTATGACAGAAATTTTGAAGAGCTAAAAGCACTCGTTGTTAGCCAAATTAGAGAAAGAGGTCAGGCAATCCTGGGCGAATTTCTTTCATTCCGTCCATGGATGACGGATGAATACTTTGTGAAATCCAAACATGGTGTGCCAAAGTATTTTTATCCGGTCTATTATGTTGTAATTTCCATTGCCAACAATGTGCTATACATCAATGAAGTTCGTTTTGATATCTTGCACAAGTCTTATCACATTGCTGGTTACAGTATTATACCTTTGAAAACTATTCTTTCGGCAGGTTTAGTCCAGGACAGAATCCTTTTCTCTACAGCTTCGGGTGAAGACTCCTCAACTGCGTACTTTTTAGAAATTCGAACCTTAGGTGGGACCGTTAAGGTTCCGGTCTTTGAAGAAGAAGTAACTAACAAATTTGGGGATATTAACAATGTCCGTGACGAAACTATCAACAAACTAACGGTTATCGTTCAAGCACTTACTAAACAAAAATCAAATTGAGGACCACCGTACAAAACTTTCTAACGATGAGTATAATTGCTTTTATGGGGAATTAGCTTCATTTTTTGAGAAAGCAGTCGTAAAACTTATCAATTAAGCTAAAAAAATCAATTCTAGGAAACTTGTAAGTTACAAACAAATTGTGGTATAATATGTATCAGTCAAATTTGAGTACATATCTCCAACGGCTTTAATCTGACTTAAATGAATTTCTTAAAGATAAAGCATTGAAGGAGGACTGGTAGATTTGGACCCCATTCTCAGTGTTAGAAACTTAAGCACATGGTTTTATCTTGAAGAAGGAGTTCTGAAAGCAGTCAACGATGTTTCATTTGACTTGTCTCAAAACGAAGTTTTGGGGATTGTTGGTGAAACGGGTTCAGGAAAGAGTATTACTGTTAGAAGTATCATGAGACTTATCCACTATCCTGGTAAAATTGTGAACGGTCAGATCATATACAGAGGCCGTGGAAGAGAAGAAGATATTGTAAAGATGGACGAGGACGAACTTACCGAAATCCGTGGTAAAGAGATATCAATGATTTTCCAAGACCCACTTACATCTTTGAACCCACTTTACACGATTGGTGACCAGCTAATGGAAACGATTATGCAACACCAACATGTTGACAGAGCTACTGCTTGGAAACTTGCAGTTGAGATGTTGAAAAAGGTCCAAATTCCCGAACCGGAAAAGAGAATGAACTCCTATCCTTTTGAATTTAGTGGTGGGATGAAACAGAGGGTTGTTATCGCTATCGCACTTTCGTGTAACCCTAAGATACTTATAGCTGACGAGCCGACAACAGCACTTGATGTTACCATACAGGCCCAGGTTCTTGAATTGATGAAAGAGCTTCAGAAAGAATTGAAGACGGGAACAATTTTTATTACTCACGACCTCGGTGTTATTTCTGCGATGGCTGACAGGGTTATGGTAATGTACGGTGGAAGACAGATGGAATTAGCACCTGCAGAAGATTTGTTCCACAAGCCGATGCATCCATATACCAATATGCTCTTGAAATCTATCCCAAGGGTTGACATAAAACAGGACAAATTAGAATCGATACCAGGTCAACCACCGAGAATGATAGATGTTCCCGATGTTTGTCCATTTGCACCAAGATGTCCAAGAAGACTTGATAAGTGTGCGAAAGAATTGCCACCATTTGCAGAACTTGAACCAGGGCACTTTGTCAGATGCTTCAACCCAGTAGAAGTCGGAGGGGATATAAATGCCAAGTAATGAAGTAATTATCAGAGTACAGAACCTAAAAAAATATTTCCCTATATACAAAGGTTTTCTTGTCAAAAAGCACGTTGCGGATGTTAAAGCTGTTGATGATGTTTCTTTTGAAGTCAAGAGGGGCGAAACATTTGCTCTTGTCGGTGAATCAGGATGTGGGAAGACAACAACGGCAAGAGTCATGCTAAGACTTATCGATCCAACTGATGGAAAAATAGAAATCATGGGAACTGATATTTCCAGATTGTCAAGGGAAGAACTTTTACCCTTCAGAAGAAAGATGCAGATAGTTTTCCAGAACCCAATTGGTTCTTTGAATCCCAGAATGACGATTGGACAGATTTTGACAGAACCTATGTTATTCCATAAGATAGTTAATTCAAAAGAAGAAGCTGACCAAAAAGCAATAGAGCTTTTGAGGATGGTTGGTTTAAAACCATTTCACATGGATAGGTATCCACACCAATTCAGCGGTGGTCAAAAGCAAAGGATAGCTATTGCAAGGGCACTTAGCGTTGACCCAGAGATAATATACTTGGATGAACCAACATCGGCACTTGATGTCTCTGTTCAGGCTCAAATTGTCAATTTGCTTTTGAAGTTCCAAGAAGAACTTGGACTGACATATGTGTTCATTTCCCACAACCTTGCCCTTGTTAGGTTTATCAGCCATCAAGTTGCGGTTATGTACTTGGGTAAGATTGTGGAGATGGGAGATGTCAACGAGGTATTCGATAATCCCGTTCATCCATATACAAAAGCATTGCTATCAGCTTCACCGATTCCAGACCCAGCGATTGAAAAGAAGAGGAAAAGAATAATACTCACAGGAAACGTACCAAGTCCAATAGCAAGACCAAGTGGTTGCTTCTTCCATCCGAGATGTCCATTCAAAATGCCTATTTGTGAGAAAGAATATCCAGAGATGAAATCTGTTTCTTCAAACCACCAGGTTGCTTGCCACCTGGTAGATAAAAGGGAGGTGTAGGTATGAGGAAGGTTCTCGTGTCACTTTTGTTAACTCTTGTTGTTTTCTTTGCATTTGCTAACTACCTTGGTTTCGACGCAACAGGTAAGAAGGGTGGAACACTCATTCTTCCAACATTGAGCGGTCCAAGGACATGTAACGACACTGTGTCCAAGGAAACAAGCTCCTCAGATGTTATTGCTATGTTCATGGGCTGGGGTGGAGTTCTTATTGAAAGATCCGCTATTGATGGTAAATTCTATCCAGCACTGGCAGAAAAGTGGGACGGTCCAAGGCTAACAAAAGATGGCGGAATGGAAATCATTTGGTATCTTAGAAAAGGCGTAAAGTGGAGCGACGGTACACCATTTACAGCAGATGATGTTGTCTTCACACTCAACGAAATTTACACAAATCCAGACATTCCGAGCTCTTATAAGGATGTTATAAGAAGTACAAACGGACACTTACCGAGAGCAGAAAAGGAGGACAACTACACTGTCAGAATGTACTATCCAGAACCATTCAGGCTTGCTCTCAGATACCTTGGTGGAATGTACATATTCCCAAAACACAAGGCGGAAAAATGGGTCAAGGAAAAGAAATTCGCAGAATTCTGGACAGTTGACGCAATCAACAAGAAAGAAATTGTTGGCTTGGGACCATTCATTCCTGTTGAATACGTGCCAGACCAATACGTAAGGTTCGTTGCAAACCCGAACTACTGGAAGAAGACAAAAGACGGTGTTCAGCTTCCATTCTTAAATGAAGTTGTTTACAAGATAATTTCCTCACAAGATGCACAGAAACTCGCATTTGAAAAAGGAGAAGTTGACATCTACTCACCAAGAGGAACAGAGTTCAACTACTTCAAAGAAAATGAAAAGAAATTCAACATTACAGTTCTTGCATACGGTCCAGCATATGGTACACAATTCATTACATTCAACTGGAACAACAAAGACGAAGCAAAGAGAGAATGGTTCAGAAATGTGCACTTCAGAAAAGCAGTTGCATACGCAATGGACAAGAAAAAGATGATCGATACACTCTTCAACGGACTTGCAGTTGAACAATGGTCGCCAGTTTCAATGGCTTCACCATTCTACAATGAAAAAGTCACTGTTAAATACCCATACGACCTTAATAAGGCAAGAGCAGAACTCAAACTTGGTGGTTTCAAATGGGATAAGAACGGAAGACTTATCGACAGCAAGGGTAGACCTGTGAAATTCGTAATTGAAACGAACGCAGGTAACACTGTCAGAGAAGGTATAGGTAACATTATTACAGCAGCTCTCAAACAGCTTGGTATGGATGTTACATTTGTCCCTGGTGACTTCAACACACTTGTTAACAGAATGCTCAACGTTGGTGACTGGGATGCAGTTATTATTGGTTTGACTGGTTCTGATGAACCTCAGGGTGGTGCTAATGTTTGGACCGTTGAAGGTTCGCTACATTTCTGGAACTTCTCTCCAAAGGTGAAAGAATGGGTAGATGCAAAAGCTTACTACTTACCAGACTTTGAGAAGGAAATTGATAAAATCTTTAAGGAAAATGTCAGGATTCTCGACGAAAACGTTGTGAAAGACTACTGGGCGAAATTCCAGAAACTCGCATCTGAAAACTTACCACTCATTTACACAGTAAACTCACTCAGGCTCTTTGCATGGAGAAACACTGTTAAGAACGTCAAGATTACAATGCTTGGTGGAACAACTTGGAACCTCGACTGGCTCTGGAAAGAAGAATAATTTTATCAAGTTGTTATTCTCGGGCGGGCTTTCGCCCGCCCATTATTGGATTTTTAATAGTCTGATGGTTTTGTAAGTGTTACCCGGATACCAAATTGTGGAAGTACGCTAAAAAGATGAACAAGGGAGAGGTGAACTGGGTTGATAAAATACATCGCACGCAGGCTTATCATAATGTTGCCGGAGTTGTGGATAATAACAATCATAGTATTTGCACTCATACAACTATCGCCTGGAACTTTCTTAGATCAATATAAGCTCGATCCATCGGTTTCGGCGGAGACATTAAAAGCTATGGAAAGAGAACTTGGGTTAGACAAACCGGCCATCGTTCAGTATTTCTACTGGCTTGGCAAGGTAGTCAGAGGTGATTTTGGTTATTCGTTCTATTACAGAAGACCTGTTGCTTCTCTTATCGGTGAACGTTTGCTTGGAACGTTTGTTTTGTCACTCTACTCCTTTGTTTTATCATGGATCATAGGCGTTGTTTTAGGTATCGTATCGGCGTTGAAGAAGTATACGCTTACCGACAAAATTCTAACAGTTGTCGCGTTCAGTGGTCTTGCACTTCCAGGTTTCTTCCTTGCACTTGTACTTTTGTATATGGCTGCACGCACTGGTTGGTTCCCAATCGGTGGTATGTATAGCCCAGAAACTTCTCGACTCGATGTATGGAATGCATTTAAAGATATCTTCTGGCGAATGCAATTACCAGCCTTTACATTGACATTTGGTGGTTTTGCGGGTTTGATGAGATATATGAGAGGTTCCTTACTTGATGTTCTTAAAGAAGACTACGTTGAATTTGCAAGAGCGAAAGGAATGCCCGAAAGGGTTGTCATATACAAACACGCTTTAAGAAATGCTATAAACCCGTTGATAACTATGTTCGGTTACAGTCTTTCTGGGTTGTTGAGTGGTGCTGTCATTACTGAAACCATATTCTCCTGGCCAGGACTTGGTAGGTTGACGTATCAAGCACTGCTCCAAAAAGACTACTATGTTGTTATGGCAAGTACTGTTATTGGAACGGTTTTGCTTGTTTTAGGAAACTTAGTTGGTGACATACTACTTGCGGCGGTTGACCCGCGCATAAGATACGAGTAATAAGGGAGGCTTTGAGATATGGCTGAAGATAAAAAGAAAAACATCAATCAAGTCCCTCAGAATAATGCTAATGCCACAGTTGAAAGTACAGAAAGTATAGACTTCGAAGAAGTTTACCTTACGCGTGGTCAACTGATGTGGCGAGCTTTCAAAAAGAACAAGCTTGCAATGTTTGGTATGTGGGTCCTTATCATCATGTATATTGCTATGATTTTTGCAGATTTCTTGGCACCATACAATCCTTTCACACAAAATTTGAACCATTCTCTTAAGAAGCCTACAACTGTCATGATGAAATATAACGTTCCAGACCTTAAAACAACGATGGCGCCGTATGTCCTTCCGGAAGTTAGCTACATCGATAAACTAGACTACACTCAGAATTTCAAAACGATGTTATTTCCAAGCAGGATAAAGGTACAGCTTAGCGACAGAACAGAGCTTGCAATAATCGATAGGCATGTTGTCGAAATCAAAGAAGATGGCACTATTGTTCCGAAATACCTTCCGAAAGGAAGGAGCCTCGATGAAAAATTCGTCCTGGCAGAATCGATAAAGCTTGTTGTTAGAACAATTGGTTACGCACAGGTAGATGGGCAATGGGTGCAATATAAAGATGAAACAGAAGATTTGGATGCACTCGTATTTGGAGTAGACAACGAGATATTAGAGCAGGGTAAGAACGAAAGGATAACAGAATCAAGAACTGCAAGGTCTTTTGTTGCACAAAACGAAGGGTGGAAGTTTGGATTCTTTGCAACAAGCGAACAAGAAGCTATGGAACGCTTGACCGCTGTAAAGCTTGAGCAAGAGCTTGTGGGTATCAAATATTATGACTCAGATTTTAATGAACATGAGATATCACTTGATGAGGCTAAAATTGTATCCTACGATTACAAATTCTACCCCGTAAAATGGTTCATTAAATCCTGGGGACCAGACAAGACCGATCCAGGAAGAGTAGGGTATCTTTTCTGGGTTATTCCTCTTCACTACCATCTGTTTGGTGTAGATAACTACGATAACAACGAATATGTATCGCTAAACATATTCGGTGCAGACAGGTATGGTAGAGACGTTTGGAGCAGAATTATTTTTGCGTCAAGGATTTCATTGACCATAGGATTCATAGGTCTGTTTGTTACATTGACGCTCTCGCTCTTTTTTGGAGCGCTCGCAGGATTTTATGGTGGGCTTGTCGACGAAATTATCATGAGATTCTGTGAAATCTTAATGGCAATTCCGGGATTCTATTTGCTACTTTTACTCCGTGCGGTGTTACCAATAGACTTACCAAGTTCCCAAACGTACATGCTCTTGATATTCATTCTTGCATTCCTGGGTTGGCCTGGAAGGGCAAGGATTATCAGGGGACAAATTCTGGCGGAAAGACAAAGAGAATACGTTGAAGCGGCAATTGCTCTTGGTTTTCCAGATACAAGAATCATGTGGAGGCACATTATACCAAACCTTGCAACATACATTATCGTAAGTTCAACACTTTCAATACCAGGTTACATCCTTGGTGAAGCTGGTCTTTCATACCTTGGCCTTGGTATTAGGGAACCTTCTGCATCGTGGGGTAATATGTTAACTGCAGCACAGGATGTTTACATACTTGAAAAAGCTCCGTGGCTCCTTATTCCAGGTGCGTTCATTTTCGTGGTCGTTCTCGCGTTTAACTTCGTTGGTGATGGTCTTAGAGACGCATTTGACCCAAGGGCACTTGGATAATTACGAAATCAGAAATAGCGAAAATAGAAAGTGGCGGGAAACCGCCACTTTTCGTATTATTTATCACGTTCTTCAGTTATCATACTTTAACCAATCAATAATCTCTTGCACATAACCGAAAGCCAGAGCAACGACCGTATCAGCACCACCGTAATAGATAGCAAGACGTCCTGTATCCCCATCAACAAGACAGGCAACAGGAAATACAACATTTGGAACATCTCCAACACATTCATAAAGTGTTTGTGGTGAGAGTAAATACGATTTCGAACGTTTAATAACCTTCCATGGTTTATCGAGGTCTAACAGAGCTGCACCAAAACTGTAGACATATCCATTGCAGGATAACAACACACCGTGGTAGAAGAGTAGCCATCCTTCGCTGGTTTCTATAGGAACAGGACCAGCACCGATTTTCAGTGATTGCCAAGGTGTGTACCCTGCGCCCATAACGAATCTATGAACTCCCCAGTGAATCATATCAGGACTCTCACTGTAGAAAATATCACCAAATGGTGTATGACCATTATCCGATGGCCTGCTTAACATGGCGTATTTACCGTTGATTTTTCTTGGAAAGAGCACTCCATTTCTATTAAACGGTAAGAAAGCGTTTTCTACCTGATAGAATTTTTCAAAATCGTATGTATATCCAACCCCTATGGTAGGTCCATGGTATCCGTTACACCAAGTTATCCAATATCTATCTTCGATGAAAACTACACGCGGGTCGTATTTGTATTCACTTTCTACTGGTTCGCGGGTTTCTTGGATGAATTCTATTGGTCTATCATCTATTATCCAGTTAATTCCATCTTTACTAAACCCTCTTCGTATATTCATTCTTCTTTGTGTATCGTCTACTCTAAACACACCTGCAAATCCATCTTTGAACGGTACAACCGCACTGTTGAATATACTATTTGCGTCTTTTGCTTGGTTTCTTTTGATTATCGGATTTTGAGAATATCTCCATAATATGTCCGAACTACCAGCTGGTCTTTCTTCCCACGGCAAATTTGAAAGACTTTGCGTATAAATTTTCATTTCATCATCCCTCCGTTATCTCAAATTCAGAATATTTTATCTACCCACTACAGCTGTTGCCAGAGGTTCTATCCAGCTCTCTGACCACCTATCGTAGATACCAAATCCAGCACAGAATTCCCAGTACGCATAAGAAAATTTAAATTCCTCAGCCATCTTTCGAACAGTTTCAGTCCACTTAACCCTCGAATCCATATCCGCTTTTGAATAAGCACCGAATTCACCAAGAAAGATTGGCACATTATTTTGCTTTGCCCAATCGCTCACGTATTTGAAATGACTTCTGATTTGGTTAATTTCCCATTCCGTGCCATTCCACTCGACTCCAACAGGTGGGATGGGATTAACCCATTCGGCACCCTGATGTGTGAAATTGAAAGGCTCATAGTAATGGAAGGAGACTATGATGTGTTTGTCGTTGACCAATTTTAGACTTCTCACTGCGCTGTAGTGTGCCCAGTTTGGAGCATCGATAATAACAATCCTATTTGGGTTGTTTTCCCTTATAACTTTGAGCACTTTCGGATAAAGTTCGTTCCATTCATCAGCAGTCAAATTTTGGGCTGGTTCGTTGTAAATCTCGAAAAATAAATTCTCAGGATAACTTTTGAAAAAATTGGCAACTTGTCTCCAAATTTCCACCAAGACATCTCCGTATTTGCCAGGGTCTTGATAAAGCTCTTCAAAATGGTGAGTGTTGATAATTACTGTCAGATTATTCTCAAGAGCCTTATCGACAACGTGCTTAACTCTTTCAAGAAAATCTTTGTCAATATCGTATGGTGGCCTATCGGATATATGCGCTGACCATCTTATGGGAATCCTAACAGAATCAAACCCTCTTTTCTTTATTATCTCAAAATACTCATCCTCAATTCTTACTCCCCAAATGCCTTCGAAAGGAGCTTCTAAAGCGTTTCCAATATTTATTCCCTTGCCTATCATTTTGTTGTATTCAAATGCTGATTTGCTTTTAATTTCAGCAACTGACTGCTCCGTGCTATCGACTCCTTTGCTTGTTTTATCTTTTCCACACTGCGTGGATGTGATTAGAATCATAACAACAAACAAAATGCAAATAAGAACAAACTTTAAGAGTCTTTTTACCATATTACTCACCCCCTTAATGAACAAGATAAATGAAAACCTTCACTTTGCAACGTCATTTGAAATGTCCTTTACCGAGGCACGTTCCACAATTTTTGTCGGAAGAACAACGTTTCGGTGAATCTTCGGTCCCGTTCCCAGGATTCTTTCGATGAGAAGTTGTGCTGCTGTTTGTCCCATTTCCCACCTTGGTTGATGTATTGTTGTGAGTGGTGGATACAAAAACTCAGAGTAAGGTGCGTTGTCGAAGCCAATTATTGATACATCTTCTGGAATAGAAAAGCCTGATTCCCTTAGAGCTCGCATCGCACCTATTGCTGACCAGTCGTTTATGCAGAAGACTGCGGTGAAATTCTTTCCATGCTTTTTCAAGTAGTTCATAACTCCTTGGTAACCATGTTCTGGTTCGTATCCTTCATTTTCACTTAAATATATTTCGATATCCTTGTGTCTATCTAAGAACTTTCTTATCCCTTTTTCCCTTTGTGCAGCTGCAGGTGAGTAATGAGGACCTCTCAAGAAGAGAATCTTCCTGTGACCATTTTGGTAAAGGTGTTTTAACGCAGTTATGGCTCCTGAAATGTTGTCTATATTCACCGAGTCACATAGTATTTCTTCAATATAGTAATCAAGAGTTACAATTGGTACACCACTTTTGATGAATGGTTCGATGTAATTTAAACCACCTAGGAGCTCGCAAAGGATAACTCCGTCGATTTTTCTTTTGAAAAATTGGTCAAGAACATGCTTTTCCATTTCTGGCATCATTTTTGGAACAGATACCATCACTTCAAAATTGTGCTTGCTCGCGTAATCTTCGATTGCCATAGCAATTTCATTGTAATGATACCCTCTTAAATCAGGTAATAAGACGCATATTGTGTATAATAAATCCGACGCCCTCCTTAAAGAAGGCATCGGTTTATAGCCTAGATGTTTGATTGCTCGGAGTACCTTCCGTCGAGTATCTTCACTGACATTTTTCGCACCATTTAATACCCTTGAAACCGTAGCAATTGAAACACCTGCTTCCCTAGCAACGTCAAAAATGTTGGGCATTCAAACACCTCTTAACTATTTTCATTGATTTCTTAAAATTTCATCAAATTGTAAGGGTCGTATCCTTTGAACTGGTCTATACTTCTTGTCCTTGCGATTTCTTTGAAAATATACATCGAAGGTCTGGGGATATAAGTTTTCTTTTCCAAATCCGTATAAGCAAGTCCGAATCTCTTACTGTAACCTTTTGCCCATTCATAATTGTCAACTATTGACCAATGTAAATATCCTCGTACATCGACACCTTCGTTCATCGCTTTTTCAACAGCGTAAAGGTGTGAAATAATTACTTGTGAGCGGTATTTGTCTTTCTCATCGGCAATACCGTTCTCTGTTACTATTAATGGTTTATTGTATCTTTCGTATATAGCCTTGAGCAAATAGTAGAGTCCTT
Organism: uncultured Fervidobacterium sp.; assembly: GCA_964452455.1. Lineage (GTDB taxonomy): Bacteria > Thermotogota > Thermotogae > Thermotogales > Fervidobacteriaceae > Fervidobacterium. The sequence continues at coordinate 14,808 of CAYVMA010000058.1, forward strand.
CGGGATATATTTCCCATCCGAATTCACTAGCTGGCCTTCCTGAAAGTGCAAAACCACCTTCTGGACAAGCGTATCCGTAACCTCTAACCGTATACCAGTTAAGCTCGAAATCTTTGAACTTAACAGGTGTAGGTAATTTGTCAATGACGGAGCGAGTGTAATAGTTAACCCCGATGTAGTCAATTTTATCCTTTACTTGGTCCATATAATTCCAATTTGCAAGCCACATTGCATTTTCAAATATATCTTCATCGTTTGGTTTCAGTGTGTCAAACCATGTAAAGGAATAAATAACTCCAACTGGTTTGTCTGTATGCTTTTTAATAGCATCGTAAGCTAAATTATGAGCCATGGCTTGATTTTTAAGGCTCTCGACATACCATTCTGGATTGAAATAACTTGGTGGGAAACCTGCCATTATTTGGAAATATCCAAGTTGTGCTACAACATGTGGTTCGTTCATACTCGACCAGTAGTCAACGATGTCACTGAATTTCCATGCGATGTATTCTGCGTATTTAGCAAATTCTTTTGGAGTGTCCTCGCTTACCCAGCCAAGCTTATCTGTCGGTTTGCCTTTGCGTACTGCGAATGGATCGTGGATCCAGAGTGGTAATGTGAAATGATTTAAATTGACAAATACCTTTAGACCTTTTGCCTTCATATCTTCCATTATCTTTCTGTAATTTTCAACAGCTTCTTTATTTGCAATCTCGTCCAATTTTTCGAGCATCCCTTCACCAAAAGAAATCTCTTTTGTAGAAACTGGGAATATTCTCGACCATTCGATACCAATTCTTAAAGTATCCATCCCAAAATCGACTGCAAGTTGGTGAATTTTTTCGTAGTTTCTCCAATACCAAGCACCATTTTCTGGTAAATCACCACTCACAATACCATTCAAAAGATTTTCGATGTCTCTAACCCAGACAAACCAATCACTCTGGGTGTCGAGCTCTTTAATATCATTTGGATTCCCCATTTCAAACTGGAACCCAGAAAGTGACGCACCAAGCATAAATGACTTTGGAAACATGAAAATCCCTCCTATACATCAAAAGTTTGAATCTTTAAGTATTTTAATACTATATCTTAACACATGCAACTTGATGATTATTTTCAACTTCTTTTAGAACGACGTTTTTGCAATTTGTATCGCCGAGAGGGCATCTGTCGTAAAACTTACAGAAACCATTTGGCACACTTTTGCCTTCAAGCGTAATTTGTGATTTGGTCCATTTCTTGTGTATTGTCGGGACAGATTCCAAAAGCATTTTTGTGTATGGATGAAGTGGATTGTTGAAAACTTTCTCAGTTGAGCCGTATTCCATGATGGAACCTTTGTAAAGTATGATGGTCCTATCGCTTGTGTAGTAACCAAGTGAAAGGTCATGTGTGATGAAAAGTACGGAGAGACCTTTTTCCTTCAGTTTAATAAGCGTGTTCAGAACATCTATCCTTGTCGAAGCATCAAGCATGCTAATAATTTCATCGGCGACCAAAAATTTTGTTTCCATCAATAGCGCTCTTGCGATCAGTAAACGTTGCAATTGCCCCCCACTTAACTGATGTGGAAACTTACCGAGTATTTCTTTTGGATTTAAACCTATGTAAGAGATAACTTGCTCAACACGGCTTCTCCATTCGTTATGACTCGTTGAAACATAAAATTCTTCTCTGACCATTTCAAATACACGATCAACTTTGAAGATCGGATTATAGGAACTGTATGGGTCCTGAAAAACACCCTGAACGTGTTTGTAGTATTCCTTTAGACTTTTGAACGATGAAATATCTACGCCATTGTAAAGAATCTTACCACTGGTTGGTTTTATAAGCTTCAAAATTAGCTTTCCAATGGTGGTTTTTCCACTACCGCTTTCACCAATGAGTGATACTATTTCGTTATCATCTATTTTAAATGTGACGTTGTCAACTGCGTAGAACTTTTCTCTGCCAAAAGCGCCAACGGAATAAGCTTTTGATAAATTAACAATCTCAAGCATTTGATTTCACCTTCCAGCAGTATGCAACATGGTCTTTTTCCACTTCCACTTTTGGAGGTTCTTCGTCGCACTGAGGTCCTCTCATCGGGCAACGTTCCTTGAATCTGCACCCAGTTGGAGGATTGAGAAGTTGAGGTGGTTGACCCGGTATGCCAGCCAGCAACCTTTCTGTGTATCGAACACCAACTTCCGGTAAAGAATTCAATAGCATCTTTGTGTAAGGATGTAAGGGATTTTCTATCAGTTGCTGGGTAGTTCCTATCTCCGCAACCTTTCCGGCATACATAACCATTATCCTGTCGGCTATTTGATAAAGAACTGACAAATCATGGGTGATAAATACCAAGGACTTAACAATTCCATCGTCTTTAAAACCTTTGATCATCAGACACACTGCCTTTTGTGAAGAGACATCAAGTGCTGAAGTTACCTCATCTGCTATTAGAAGTGAAGGGTTAAGCAAAGTAGATATTACCATGACCAACCTTTGCTTCATACCGCCGGAAAGTTCTATTGGATACATCTTCAGGACTCGCTCGCTCAAATTAACGTATTTCAATCTTTCTATTAATCTCTCCATTATGCTATCAGGTTCTATTCCCCTGCTAATTAACACCTCTTTTATATATGTACCTATTTTCCTTGTTGGGTTCAATGCATCCATTGCGTACTGAGGAATGATAGAAAGTTTTTTAAACCTATATTCATTCATCTTCTCAAAATCATCAATTGGCAAAAGTTCACCATCTAATTCGATATTACCTCCGAAATAATTCAATGGGGGTTTCAACAATACCAAACCGTTGCCAAGTGTGGATTTTCCACAACCAGACTCACCAGCAAGGCCGAGTATTTCTCCATCTCTAAGATCAAAGGTCACATCGTCAACGGCTCTGACATATCCTTTCAAGGTCTTGTAGTAAAGTTTCAGATTCTCAACTTTTAGCATCTGTATCACTACTCCTTTAACCGACCACAACTGTGTTTTTGTTTTTACATTTCTCTTAATCTTGGATTGAATACTTCATCTAATCCAGTGTTCATAAAATAGAGTGCACCAACGATTAATGTAATCACAAGTCCAGGTGGTAGTGCCCACCACCAAATACCTAGCTGGATCGCGTTCCAAAGAACCGCGTTTTGCAGCATCAATCCTATCGAAATTCCCTTGGTCGGTCCAAGACCTATGAAATCTAATCCAACTGCTGCAAGTATTGCTCCTCCAAATTGAAGAATGAAGACCATAAAAACATAGGACATCATATTTGGCATGATTTCATAAACTATTATTTTCAGATGACTTCTACCGGTAATTCTGGCAAGATTCACGTATTCCCTAGCTTTTAACGACAAAGTCTGCGCCCGCACCGCCCTTGCGGTCCATGGCCATGCGGTTAGCCCAATGATAACACTCTGTATAAAAATTCCCCTGTATGGCAGATAAGAAGCTACTATAATCAACAACGCCAACGTTGGAATAACAAGTAAAATGTTTGTAATCATCATTAATACTTCATCGAACAAACCACCTTCGTATCCGGCCAAAAATCCTACAACCAAACCAATCAAAGTTGCCAGTCCGCCTCCGAAAAAACCAATGAAAAACGAAGACCTCAATCCATGTACCAACTGTGTGAAAACATCTTGACCAAATGTAGTTGTTCCAAGCCAGTAATCTTTGCTGGGTGGTTGATATCCTGGTCCTACGTATTCTAGTGGGTCTTTGTACTTGGAAATATATGGACCAATTATCGCCAAAATCAAGAAGAAAAGAACAAGTGAAAATCCTATCCTCAACTTTTTATTCCTGAATGCGAAAAACAAGATTTCACTCATCATATCTCACCACCATATGAATACCGAATACGCGGATCCAGCACCATGTAGACGAGGTCAACAGTAAAGTTAGCAATCAAAACACCGATTATTATAAAGAGAAAACATCCTTGAATGAGGAAATAGTCTTGATTTAGTATTGCTTGGGTGAGTATGTAACCGATTCCTGGATACGAAAAAACCACTTCCGTTGTTACCTGTCCAGCTATCACAGTTCCAAGTTGCAATGCTAAGCCTGTTACCTGGGGTAGTATAGCGTTTCTAAATGCATACTTTCTAATTAATTTGCGACTGACACCGAGAGTTTCAAGGTATCTTACATAATTAGCCTCAAGCTCGTAAATAACCATATTCCTCATCCCTATTGCCCATCCACCAAGCTGGACTATGAACAACGAAAGGAAAGGTAACACCCAGTGCTTTAGATAATCAAGAATGAAAAGCCAAGAAAGATGTGGTCTAAGGGCAAAACTGTACGCTCCAGCTATTGGGAACCATCTAAGCACAACGCCAAAAAAGTAAGCAAGCAAAATTCCAAGCCAAAGGTAGGGTGCTCCTGTGATAAAGTACATAATTGGTAGCATAACGGAATCCAACTTTTTCCTTCTTGCAGCAATTGCACCAAGAGTGTTTCCCACGAACCAACTCGCCAAAATGGAAGGTATGAGAATACCCAAAGAATATGGAAGGGCACTCTTTAAAACATCAAGCACAGGCTTCGGATATAGATATATGCTTATTCCCAAATCACCTTTGAAAAATGCTATCCAGAAATTAATATACTGCTTCCACATAGGCAAGTCCAATCCAAATGCTTTTGTCAGGTAACTATAAACCACCTTTGCAGATTCTGGCAAGGTAGCAAATCGTGAGACTAAAACAAGTATAGGATTCCCAGGCATGAGCCTGGGAATCAGCCAATCTATTGTAACTGCAAATACGAACGTAAGGAGATAAACAAAGATTTTCATTCTCAGATACTTTTTCATCTAATACACCTCTAAAGATTTAATCTTATGGAATCATTTAGCATTTTTCATCTCTTTTTTTAAAATTATTTACTTGTAATTCCTATAAGCATCAGTACTCCGCCGGTTTGCCATCTGCCACCCCAAGTTACTGGATAAGCATACGGAGCTTTCTCACCTGGCCAATTTTTCCACACTTGTGTACTTGCCTGGAACCACATGCCGTTGTACCAAAGCGGTATTGCTGGCATATCCCTCAAGAAGATTTCAGCGATTTGTTCGACTATCTTCTTGTTAGCAGCAATATCTTCCATCGGAGTAGAATTCAGTTGTGTTATTAAATCAAAGAGTTTTGGATTGTTGTACCTACCGAAGTTGCCATTGTACATATATTTGTCAAAGTTGGAGTTAAACAGCCAGTTGAACATCGTCCATGGTGAGACACTCATCTGTGAGTTGAAATTGTTAATCGCCATGTCGAAATTGCCACTTGTCAAATCTTCCCAGTACTTACTGTAATCTGGGAACTTGGCCTCAGCATTAATACCTACAGCTCTAAGTTGCGATGCTATGAGCTTAATCGATTCCATCCAGTCCGTCCAACCAAATGGTACAATTATCGAGACTTTAAATTTACTACCATCTGGTGCTTCCCTGTAACCATCTCTATTTATATCTTTGTATCCTGCTTTATCAAGCAACTCCTTGGCAGTCTTTGGATCATATTTGAATCCGAATTGTTTCACAGCATTATCTGGATAGTATTTCATCCAACCTTTGATTGGTAAGAATCCAACGGGGTTGCTTGGCAATACTTGACCTTCAAAAACAGTCCTTGCAATTAAAATTGGATCAATTGCAAAAGCAATTGCTCTTCTAAGGTTGGGATCGTTCAAAGGCTTCTTTGTAGTGTTGATAAACAAGAAAGCGGTGTTGTCAGAGAGCATGTATGGTTCTTTTGCAAACCAAGTGTGGATATCTGAGTATGTTTTCTTCAGTGTTGGAATGCCTGGTAGGAAGAAGTTTGAAATATCCAATTCGCCCTTCATTATCATTCCAAGTGCTACGTTGTTGCTCAGAACTCTTAAATAAACTATCCTTTTTGGTTTTGGTTGCCCGAAGACATTGTTGCCCCACCAGTTATCGTTTCTTAAATAAACCATTCTGTCATCGGAATATGTTTCAGGCATGTAAGGTCCCGTGCCTATCGCCTTTTCGTTTGCACCTGTTAAAACC
>CAYVMA010000059.1:0-5516 GCA_964452455.1 uncultured Fervidobacterium sp.
TCACAGCAGGGTTCTATAAATACTTGGTCGATACTTACGGTATTGAGAAGATGAAGGAATATCTAGCATTAACGTCCACGATTCTTCCAGATATTGAAATAGGGTTAAAATACAAAGATATTTTTGAAAAGGTTTTTGGTAAGCCATTTGATGAGCTCTACACGGATTGGATAAGGTCGTTGATGAAGTTGAACTACTCGGAAGGGGATTTAATATATAAAGCGCCAAATGCAAAGATATATAAGTTAGACCTTTTGGGTGAGAAGTTAGGGGTCTATTCTGTAGAGTTTGGTCCCTCGACATCTTATGTTGGTAGTGTCAACCCAAGGCTTGTTTTCCTAAGTAAAGATGGTAAAGAACAAGGAAGTAAAACATTAATTGCGTTAGATATTAAATACGATAAAGACAAAACTTATGTTCTTACAAAAGCTGAAAATTTTGGAAAATATGAAAACCAAATTTGGGATATTAATTCGAATAAGCTGATAGCCAAGGGCAATATTTCTGCATTTGACGTGGATGATGGGAATGTGTATATTGCACGATACGATACTAAGAAAATGAAAACAACAATTTCGGGGGAAAGTTTGGAACTGTTGATAGACAAATACGTTACTTACATGGACGTAAAAAATAACAAGATAGCACTGCTTACTTCTGATTATCAAATAATTGTGTATGACTTGGTTACAAAAAATACGGTTGTATTAGAAGACAATGCTATGAAAGGTCCTTACTTGAGATTTTGGGAAAACGGGTTGCTCTTTACAAGAGTAGATGAAAAATACGTCAATCCTTACTACTACGATTTAGCTGAGGGAAAGCTTTACAAACTGGGTGAAAATCTGCTTGTATACGATTTTGTGGTTGACAAAGACGAGTTATATTACGTAAGCTATATTCCATACTCGATAAACACAGGAACGGGGGTCTATAGAATAAAGGCACAAAAGAAAGAAGCAGATTTAGTCAGAAATGAACCAATATTCAAGTTCGAAGACAAGAAATATCAGTATGGTTCTGAAATTGCGTTCAGAATTCAGAAAATGATACAACCACTTACCTGGATACCTGTTTACGAATACGATATCGAAAACGATATTCGTAGGGGTTATATTATATTCACATTTGCTAATATTGAAAATGACACGTTTTTGGTCTTAACACCGATATTTGATCTTATACTGACCGATACTCAGTTTGGTGTGACCTATTCTCAGTATGTGAGCTGGCTTACGATGAAGGATAATTATCAATTATTTGCAAGTTACTACTATCCAACGAACGATTACAATCTTACTGGTATGCTTAGATTTGGCGGGCTCTCATTGAGTCCGATAACAGATATGTACAGTTATCTGACGTTTAGTTTCAAGACCAGGGACATAGGTTTACTCGATTCTGTTTTCAGTTTGTTTACTGCAAATGCCCCAGCAGTTTATTTGAATAACATCGGATTTGGACTTTTGGTTTCATCATATGCATTTGGAATGCCCTATAATGTTCAAGTTTTTGGGTTGTTAAGCAATGACAAGCTTGAAGACCTCTTTAATCCAGAGGAGATTGAATCTAATTTCTTTATCGCAGGGTTAGTGGATATCGCACTTACAAAGTCTACAACATTTGAAGGTAAAGTTGCTCTCAACTTAAACAAACCAGATAAGGCAAGCTATGATATGTCAGTCGCCTCTACTCTATTCACAGATAATGCGTTTCTTTTTGGAAACGCTATTTACCTGAGAAATAGCGGGATTACGTTTGGTGTTACCAATCCATCGGTCGAGACTGTACTCAAACATGGTATATACACTCATTTCTTTGTGGAAATGTACATGCAAGGATTGAGACTTTATCCCTCTGTTGGTATATTTGCGCCGTTCTCAGAACTGGCTAAACCCGCAGGGGAAAGTCAGGAATTTTTGTTTTACATAGGTCTCAATTCATCACCGCATGGTCTACCTTTATCTTTGTTTTCGCTAAGTCTACAGACAGAAGGGTATTAATCTTTAAATCAAAAAAGCGGCTCTTTCGAGCCGCTTTTTCACTTTTATTCTTCTTTGTAATTAATTGGCACGTAGTTAACAGATGGTCTACCTGAGTTCGGATTTTTGTAAAGACTCATCAACGCGTAGATTTCTTTGGGCATGTCTGTTGATATCTTAATACCAAGCTCCCGCGCTTTTTCCACGGTGATAGGATAATCGTGGGTCCATTTCCCACTAACCAGCTCTTCTGCAAGTTTTTCAGCTTTGTCTGGATACTTTTCTTTTAGAAGTTCTGTTACGTATTCCTTCATCTGCTTCATTGCCTTTTGGGCGATATCTGCCAGAATCAGTGTCTGGTCATCGATATCGTTGATGTTCTTTTTTTCTACAACCGAAAGAATTGAAGCTGCGGGATATTGTCCAAGTTGTGGGTCAACAGGTCCCAACACGGCATTTTCATCCATTACAATTTCATCAGCAGCAAGAGCTATCAATGTGCCACCGGACATCGCATAATGTGGGACAAAAACGGTTACTTTACCCTTGTGTTTTCTAAGAGCGTTTGCTATCTGCTCTGCTGCCAAGACCAGACCACCAGGCGTGTGAATAATGAAGTCTATCGGCATATCATCTGGGGTCATTTTGATGGCTCTGAGTACTTCTTCAGAATCTTCAATATCTATGAACTTCCTTATACCAAATCCGAAAAAGTTAAATGACTCTTGTCTGTGAATCAACGTTATAACTCTGCTTTTTCTTTTTTGTTCAATCTGTCGTATAATAGCTTCCCGTGCAGAGTGAAGGGAAAAGTTTTTGAAAAGTGGAGCAAATGACGAGAAAATCAAAACCATCCAGAAAATTTGAAAGATAATCGTGAAAATGTCGACCATCTCTACCACCTCCTATTCAATCTAAAAGTTGCTATATCATATCCGCTGCGAGTTTCCCGGTAATGATAGCAGTTGGTACACCAGCAGGGGCGTAAGCCCACTTCCCTGCTTTGTAAATGTTGGCTATTGGAGTTTTTATAGCGGTCTTCATACTGAACATTCCCGATGGTACTGGAATTTGCCCTTCAAAAGACCAGCCAACAATTGAACCTTCTGATGTATTGTACATTCTTTCAAGCGTTAGTGGCGTTGATGTGAACTTGAAGATAATTTTTTCCTCTAAGAAAGGATAAATCTTTTCTTTTAGATTTTTAATCATCAGATTTTCTGCGTGAGATTTGAATTCATCGTACCAATTATCTTCGTGTGTCTTTTTGATAATTTCGTAGTCGAATAAAGCACTAACGATTAATCCTGTTTTCCCATTCGGAGTCATTGATTTATCTCTTAAAGCTGGTATTGAGATTTCATATGTGTTGTGCTTTATAAAATCTTCAAGCCACTTAAGTATTTCTTCTTTGCTTGTGTTTTCATAATTTTCTGTTATTTTCCTTAGCCAAGACCTATTAATTTCTCCAAGACCCTCTTTCGATGGTGTGTAGAAGAAATGCCCTGTGGATATCTTTTCAAATGTCTCAGGTGGTTCGTCAACGCCGAGGTAGACGGTTAGAACAGACTCTGCTCCTTTAGATGACAACACTTTCTTCTTTTCGTTTTCAACTTTACTCAACGTAGAGCCAAAAAGTCCTTCTGAGTTAAGAAGTTTGTAGAATGTCTTTAAATCAGTTGCCCATATCATTGCATCGTATTCGAATGAATTTCCTTTTTCATCAATTACCATGTTCTTGGAAGGAATGACTTTGACGATTTGAGTATTTGTATATATTTCTCCACCAAATTCGGTAATTTTTTCAGCGAGTTTTTGAGGGAAAACACCTACGCCACCTTTTGGATATATGTAGTCGGCATAAAGGTAGAAATAACTCAGAGCAAAGAATGAAGGTGTTCCGCGGAAGAAGTGCTGTATTACAATGTCTCTTAGAGAGTGATTCTTAACAATCTTCGACATATAGACTTCTATAGGTTCCTTAAGCTCATTAATTTTCTTGACAGTTTTCAAGAATTTAAAGAACCAAAAAAGATATCTTGGTAACATCTCGGCAAGTTTACCTTCTTCCTTTATCTTGTTGAACGAGAATAGTGGGTTATCAACACCGTAGAGAATTTTCATGTATTCAAGTATTTCTTTCTCAACCTTTATCAATTCATCTATCTCATGTCCAGATTCCGGATACAGCTCTTTCAGAAGGCGAGCATAATTGTTAAGGCTTTCTTCTCCACGAACCCTCAATATTCTATCTTCTACTCCTATCGATACATGGTTTGGTAGAATATCGATATCCAGTTTAAGGTCCTCAATCATGGGCTTTATAACGCCCGCGTTAACAAGTGCTCTTGCACCACCTTCAAGTCTAAATCCTTCGTATTCAAAAGTATTAACAAGTCCACCACATTTTTCGTATTTTTCAAATAGTTTCACTTTGTGACCTTTTCTTGCAAGGTATACAGCTGAGGTTAGTCCGGCAATTCCACCACCGACTATTACTACTCTCTTGCTACTTTTCATTTATCTCACCTCACTTTTAGGTACTTTTCATTTATTATCTGGATTGTTTTATCCCATAGTATTCTTGCTAGTTCCATGTCTTTGGCTGGAGGTGCAAGTTCTTCGATTGTAGTATAATGGAAGAATTTGTCAGTTATACCTTCAACTTCTTTCGAGACGCCAAGATAGTAAAGCGCTTCTGCGGATTCCACTGGGTCGCGCGACATTTTATCTAAGAAATTCTTCTTAAAAAACTTGTACACAGGTCCATTATCTTGCCCGGTGTTTGTTTTCACAAAACCGGGATGCATAGCGTTGATTGTCACGTTCATGTTTTCTGAAGAGAAAATTTCAGCGAATATGTGCATACTCAATATCTGGGCGAGCTTTGCCGAACCGTAGGCTTTCAAACCTGAGTATCTTTTTCTTTCCCATTGTAAATTGTCCAAGCATACTCCCCAAGCTGCAAATCTGTATCCTTCTGAACTTACGAATATTATCCTTGTCGAGCCATCTTTTTTCAGTTTATCCATTAAGAAGTAGTTGATAATGAACGGAGCGAGGTAATGGACAACGAAATTCATTTCAAGCCCATCTTCTGTGAGTGTTCGCTTGTTTAGGTATAAACCAGCGTTGTGAATCAGAACGTCTATTCTGGAATTTAGAGAGTTCAATTTCTCTACAACGTGCTTAACATCTTTCAGTTTGCTCAAATCGGCTAGGATGTAATTACATTCTGTTCCATAGAGCTGAGATATTTCTTTGAACAAATTTTCCGATTTTTCCTTATTTCGATTAATTGTTAGTAACCTTGCGCCTTTTGAAGCATACTTTTTTGCAGTCTCATATCCAATGCCTGATGTAGCGCCTGTTATAACAACCAGTCTTCCATCAAAACGTTCTGAACATGTCTGTGGTTTACCTGACATATTCCTTATCATCTCAAAGATATTTGACCATTTGTATTGAAACCAATATCTTCTAATAGAGCAGCCTTTGAATTCCTTCATCCGAACACCTTCTTCATGAATTTCC
>CAYVMA010000060.1:0-4196 GCA_964452455.1 uncultured Fervidobacterium sp.
TCTTTGATTGAGATAGAAACTCATCGAAAAACAAACTATCTGGCTGGTTCCTGAAAACAATAGGCAAAGGTTCTAAATCATGAATTTTTCCAAGATACTTTACCAAATTTGTCCCTATAAAACCGTCTGCCCCAATAACCGCTACCTTCATTTTATCATACTCCTATGCCATTCTATTACTTTTAATAGTCCTTCTCGTAATGGAACACGCTGCTCCCAGCCAAGTTTTCTCAGTTTCTCATTTGAAAAGCGCTTTTTTCCTGAAATGAACTTATCCGGAAGTTCAACGACTTTCATTAGTTCTGGCGATTTTCCCGTAAGCTCAAGTACCAGTCGTGCAAGTTCTTCGGTAGCAATGTATTCCTGTGTTCCAACATTGTATGCCTCATATACACCTGGTTTAAAGTCATGTCTGTTTATCACTGTCAAAACTCCCTCGACAAAGTCATCGACATAACACCAAGCTCTTTCCGAACCTTTGTGTACAGTAAAAGGCTTGTCATTGAGTGCGTTATAAACAAACTGGTCGATGGCTGACTTATACTTAGATGCGACAACGCCCGGTCCGTAGACCATAAACGGTCTTATTCCTACCGCAAGTAATCCATAGTTCTTGACATAATGGTTAACTATACCCTCACCAAACAACTTGCTCATGGCATAGATGTTCGTTACCCTGACTGGACTAAGTAAAAACAAGTCCTCCTCTCTAACTTCTTTTTCGTCGAAAAGTGTACCATACACCTCCGAAGTACTGAAGTACACAAGTTTGCTATCATACTCGAGGCACATCTTGATCAAATTTAGAGTGCCTATTTCATTAACATAAATCATTCTTTGCGGATATTCTTCACCGTTTAGTCTTCCCACTTCTCCAGCAAGGTGGATAACCATATCAAATCCGTTATTCTCCTTAAACAAACGCCATACATCCTCAAAATAGGTGATATCACCACGGATATAGTCATCGTAATCCGCTATCACAAGGTCGATACCGAGTACATCATGCCCTTGTTCTTTCAAACGTAAAAATAGTTTCTTCCCGATAAAACCAAGTGCCCCAGTCACCAGGATCTTCATAGTAGTTCTACCTCCTTCGGTTTCAGTTAGTTTTTTTCTTTTTGTTTTTTGTAAAGCTCAGCGAACTTTTGGAACACTACTGTTTGCATGAACTCATCGCTGAGCTGGTAAATTTTATCCTCAGCTAATTCCATTTTTCTTCTAACATCAGTCGGTAGTGATAGCTGGTTTAAAATCAGTTCAAACTCCTCCCTCATTAGTTTTTTCAGCCAAAGATAGTAACTTCCTCTGATCAAGCTACCAATAACAGCGAATTTATAATGTTTGAAATATTTCAAAAAAAGCTTTAGTGAATGATAAAGTTCCTCTTTTTCCCCAGAATTTATCAGAAATCTCGTGTATGATAACCTTGTCAAGTTGGCCCCTAGGAACATTTTCCAATAATTTTGACTTGTTTGACCCTTATGCAAGGTAATAGCTGTTCTGGTATTCGAAAACTCTATTTTCTTTCTTAACAACGCAGCACGTGCAAACAAGTCAAAATCTCCATCCACATTTCCAAGTGCTGTGTTAAATCCACCTAATTGTTCGAACAGTTCCCTCTTCATAACAAGAGAAGAAGAGTTTATATAGCTACTAAAAGAGTTAATTAAAAACATCATTATTGAATCGGCAGACTTAACAAAATTTGGTACATTGACTTGGAAAAGAACTCTGCCTTTTTCAGAAACAAGCAAGGTAGTTGATGAATAGACTACATCGGCACCATCTTGAATCATTCCAAGGTCTTTCTCTAATTTATCAACACTTTCATAGTAATCATCAACGCTAACCCATCCAATAACATCTGCACTTGCCTTTGAAAAACCTATGTTCAAAGCTTTACTAGCTCCCAAGTTTTGAAAATTTCTAAACACCCTAACTGCCCCAAGTTTGTCTTCATTAATGAGCCCTTCATAAAACATCATACTTTCGTCTGTTGAACCATCGTCGACTATAACCCATTCAACTTGACGTGCTATAGTTTGCCGAATCAACGAGTTCCGCAGTTGGTTAAGAAACCTTCCTCCGTTGTAGTTTGGGGTTACAATGGAAATCTTTATTTCGTCGGAGTTTCTTTTGTTAATTATTTCATCGCTGAACTGAATATACTCTTCTATCTGCTCTGAGGAACATAGATGGTGATTTTCGATATCTGTTGCGCTGATGTTTCTAAACCTCCTGACAAAGTAGTACCATGTCATAAACCTGTCAAGCAAATTTATTTTGTAAAAACTATCATTACCTGACTCTGTAAAATTTGTGCAGTTATTAGTGTGGTGAGGTAATGAATACATTGCTAATAAATTCTTAGCCACAGGTCTTAGCATAAACTTAAACGTTTTTGTCACAAGGTTACTAAGCAGCATATTAGAAATCCTCCTCCTGTCAGTACTTTTAGTCTTTTCTAAATTTTCCAAACTTTCTTGCAAGATAATCGCGTGCAATGTTTAAAACTTCACTGAAAATGCCGAAGTATATATAAATAACAACCAACAGTGCAACAAATGTTAAAACGGAATTTATTAACTTATTTACGGAAAAGCTGTTAATAGCAGACGCAAAAACAAAAATACTGGTTGCTGCGTAAAAACTTTTAAGCTTGTAGTCAACGGGATAAAGCTTCATCGATACTGTGCTCTCTAAGAAAAAAAACAATATAAATGAAAGGCCTGTTGAAAGCGCTGCTCCTTTCGCTCCTAAAATAGGTATGAGCAAAAGATTTCCTATCAAGTTGAAAGCAAATGTTATTCCATCAATCACTATCCCCCAATAGGTCTTTTTCATAAAATCAATACCACGACCAACTACTACACAAGCTGTGGACATTATAGGTAAAAGTAAAAGAAATGGAGTAATGGCTGCAGCTTGCCTATATGTTTTTGAGAAAAGTATAAAAACTATATCTTTCGATAACATAAATAATAAGCCCATTGAAATCATCGAAAAAGAAACATAATCGAACACCTTAGAAAATACTTTCTTGTTATTTGGGTTCTTCTCGTACTGTTCATACGCAAATGGATACCATAACGTTGAAAAACCGGTTGTAAAAATACCCATACCCTGAACAAGTTTAAAAGCTGCTGAATAGAGTCCTATTTCGAAAAAATTAGTGTAAAAGCGCAAGACCAGTCTGTCTGTCCAGTTCAGTAACCACCACAACAAGCTAGCAAAAATGAACGGAAACCCATAATGAAGTAGTTCAAGAAAGAGCTGTTTGTCGAAATGAGGCAGAATTTTTGCTTTACTCACCATTACGATTCCTAAGGTTGTGGCAAAAAAGCTTCCAAGGATTCCCCCATACAAAAGTGCCCTGAAGTCCCTGTAAGAAATGGTAAGAAACAACACCGAAAACCCTAGATTAAATGCCACAGATGTTACCTGCAAGAACGAATATTTTATACCTTTATTGTTTATCCTTAATATCGTCTGAACAAAACTGAAAACATTGCCCAATAGAACTGAAAAAATGAGCCATAAGTAAACGGGAACACTGCCCTCTCCAAGTATGAAAATATTGATTTTTGTTCTAAAAAATACAACAAGTAAGCTCAAAACAGCCCAAGCAACCAAGGTTGGCATGAATGCAGTGAAAATGAGTTTTGGACGCTCGTTCTCTGACTTTTCGAAATAAAACCTCATAAGTGAATTTTGAAGGCCTAAGGAAACAACTGTTAGCAAGAATCCTTGAACTGTCCAGAACATACTCCACTTCCCGTATTCACCAGGACTGATATACCAGCTTACTATAGGAGAAAACAAAAAAGAGATGACAGCACTTACCCAAGTTCCAATAGAGAATGTTAAGTACTTTCTAAACAAAAGGAATTTGTTTTCTTGAGATACCAATTTTCCATGCCCTCCCTCTATGTAAGCCGTTGCCGATATCTTAGATAGATTCTCATTTTATGTAGAGACAATATGTTCATATCAGAACTATATTTATAGTACCTTTTTTGTAACCTCTTCACCTGTAAGTGTCCCCTTTTTACATCCCTCTCTCTTAGAACTTAGTCTTGACAGCTTCTTTAAGTCCTCACATTTACTGCTCTTTTTTCTTTGAAAGCTTTCACCGTAAGGATTGTTATACACCAAACACAGCTTTCCTTATTCTTCCACCTGTACTTATCCGA
>CAYVMA010000061.1:0-107225 GCA_964452455.1 uncultured Fervidobacterium sp.
ACCCGTGGGTTCAAATCCCACCCTCTCCGCCAGAAAGTGTTAGGTAGTCTTGAAAGAATTCATCAAAACCGGGACGTTAGTCCCGGTTTTTCGGTTATCTTAATAGAAGTTTTCAGGAGGTGAAAAAATGAGTTTAAGTCCTAAGGAAATAGAAAAAAAGGTGACAGAAATCGCCAAACCTATTGTCGAAGCTTTCGGGCTGATACTTTTCGACGTGAAATATAAAATGCAATCTGGCAGATGGATACTTACAGTTGTTATAGACAAACTGGATGATTACGTGAGTACAAAAGACTGTGAACTGGTTTCATACGAAATAGAGAAAAAGCTTGATTCAAGTGACCTGATACCCGGGAGGTATTACTTAGAGGTATCTTCTCCGGGACTTGATAGACCCCTTCGAAGTATCCAAGATTTCAAAAGGTTTGAAGGAAGCCTTGCAAAGGTAAAGACAAATAAAACTTTAAAGGGGTATATAAAAAGCGTCGATTTAGAAAATGGGACAGTGGTCCTAGAAGTCGAAGGTAAAGAAGTCACTGTAAACTATAATGATGTTAAGTCTGCAAACCTGGAAGTAGATGTATTTTAAAGAATTTAAAAAAAAATAGGCATAGGAGGTCGGTAAAGCATGAACAGTCCAATGTTGTTGGAAGCACTTAGGGAGTTAGAAAAAGAAAAAGGTATATCTGTTGACGAATCGATTAGCATTCTTGAAAAAGCTATTATGAGTGCATATAAGAACAAAACTGGTGAAAGGAATGTTGAAATCGTCATCAACAGGCTCTCGGGAGAAATTGAGGCTTATCAACTGCTTGAAGTTGTAGAAAAGGTAGAAAACGAAAATCTTCAGATTTCCCTTGAGGAAGCGTTGAAGATAAAGCCAGATGCAGTTGTTGGGGACATTATTAAGAAGAAGATGAATATAAAGAAGCTTGGAAGGTTTGCAGTTCAAGTTGCGAAGCAAGTTCTTATCCAAAAGATAAGAGAAATAGAAAAAGAGAAACAATACGAAAGGTACTCAGAGCTCGTTGGAAGGGTAGTCGTTGCTGAAGTTCTTAAAGTTACCCCGGAGTGGTTGGATATCAGGATTGGAAAGCTCGAAACACATCTTCCAAAGAAAGAATGGATTCCAGGTGAAGAATTTGAACAATCCGATTTGATAAAAGTTTACGTAAGGGAAGTCAAAAGGGACAAGAAAGGTCCAAAAATTATAGTATCACGAACAGATCCCGAGTTTGTGGTTGGGCTTCTAAAACTTGAAGTTCCTGAGATTGAGCAGGGAATAGTAGAAATCGTCAAAGTTGTAAGAGAACCCGGGGTTAGGACTAAGGTAGCTGTAACTTCGAAGGACCCAAAAGTCGACCCTGTCGGCGCTTGTATAGGTCACGAAGGCTCTAGAATAGCGGCTGTGTTACGCGAAGTGAAAATGGAAAAGATAGATATTATAAAATGGTCCGATGATCCAAAGGAATTGATAGCCAATGCGCTCTTGCCTGCTTCGGTTATTGATGTTGAGATATTGGACTATGAATCAAAGGCCTCAAGAGTTCTTGTCGCTCCAAATCAACTTTCGCTCGCGATAGGAAAAGCTGGACAAAATGCAAGATTAGCAGCGAAGTTAACGGGTTGGAAGATAGATATTAAACCTGTTATGAACGCGTAAGTTCGACAATTTCACAAAATAAAGGGGCGATAATATGCACGTTGACAATCTTAAAAAAGAGCTAAGAGACAGAAAGTACAGAATGACTCCTCAACGAGAACAAGTCTTAAAGGTCTTTGTAGAAACCAATAGTGAACACTTGGGAGCCGAGGAGGTTTATAGATACCTTCTAAATAAAAAGCTCAATGTAAGCAAAGCAACGGTTTATAGGACCATAGATTTACTTGTTGAACTCGGTTTTTTAAGAAGGTTGCAATTCGGAGAAGGAGTGTACAGATACGAACTTGTCGATAGGGAAGGAAAACATTCGCATTTTATTTGCAATTCTTGTGGAAAAATATACGAACTAAAAGGAGAGCTTTCTCCCGATAAAGTAATGAGTATGTACATGGACTTTTTGAAAAATAAAGGTTACATCGTGGAAGAAATTGACCTGAAGTTCAGGGGATTATGCCCGAAATGCTCAAAAAAGTGAGCAACTGAATCCGAAAAAATTAATCAAACTAAAAGCAGGAGTGTCTTTCTAAGACAGCTCCTGCTTTTGTTTTGTTGATTCAAATACAAGGCCTATATAAATGATAAAAGACATCGCAAATGCAAAAGTAACTACTGGATGTTGGGGTATCAATGGCAATTTAGCAAACATGATAGCCACCGTCTCGATAAACCAAGAAAAAGGCTTTAATGCGTAAAGCAAGAGCGCGCTGAGGTAGTACAACTTAAGCGCAAAGAGAAGATAACTAACCGTTAGTCCGAACAACAAGACTTGAACTGGTATTGAAACCAAGATAGTTGCTATTATGGAAAAGGGATTCACCGGATTTATCAAAGAAACATACGGAGCACTTCCAAGGAACCCTCCAACGTTTGATAGGAGATTATTTTCAGAAATTAAAACACCAATAGTCGCAAAAAAAGTCATATAAAATGATAGCGAAAACACAATTTCTGGATTCGCTAACACCATGCCCGTCCCAACAAGTGAAACTACGTTTATAGTGTTTATTCTGTAATCAAAAGCCCTTAGTAATCCTGCCACATACAGCATTATCAAAGCACGTATCGAGGGTAATCCCATTCCTGAGCCTATCACAAAAACCGTAGGCAAAACCAAAGAAAGGACAGTCCTCAACCATTTTCTGTAGGTTAAAATTCCTACGATGTAAGAGGTGAATAAATAAAGCAAAGATACGTGCATTCCTGAAACGCAGAATATATGAAATAATCCACTTTTGATAAAATTCTCATCTCTTGAAGAATTTCCGAATAAGTTTTGATAAAAAGGGTCAACATAGGTTGTAAATTTTCTGAACTTCTCAAACTGAGCAAAGACCGAGCTGATGAAAGATTCGTAATTGTTCGCAGTTACATAATAATCGGTCTTTGCATAGTATATAGGATATGAACTTCTCTTTCTTAACTCACCTACAAAGTATACTATTGTGCCGAGAGGTTCTTCCTTATATACAAGAACATCAACACCAAGTTTGTGCCACTTTTCACCATCGAAAAATGACAACTGAAGAATACTTGAACCATTCTGGACCATTTTCACAATTCCTACGAATTCCATGTTTTTCATTGGAAATTCAAGGTTGTTAACAGACATGACATTTGATAACATCAAAACAAGGAAAAATAAACCAAGCTTTGGTCTTTTAAAAAGGGCTAAAGCTATGGGAAAAACCAAAAAGAAAAGTGGGAACTTCAAACGAGTTCCCACTAATGGACCGATAATTGCTCCACCAAAGTAATAGAAAGAAGTAAAAGATGCAGAATAGACTTTTGGCTTCTCCCCCAACCCTTTCCCCCCAGCCAATACTATCTTAAACTTGAAGATGTATTACGCACCAAACTTCTCTAACCTACCCGAGTACGCTAGGATCAGGTTCATAACATCTGTTGCATGGATTGTGCCAATTGTTCCTCTTGCGCATTCAAATTCGTTGAACGCTTTTGAAAGTCCTCTTCTTGTGTGTTTAGCAAAGAACATTATCGGAACCGGATGGAACGAGTGCCCTTTCATTGCACAAGGTGTTGAGTGGTCACCGGTCACAACAAGCACATCAGGGTTCAGTGCTAAGATTTCAGGAAGAACCTTGTCAACATTTTCAATGACGTGAACCTTTTCGTCAAATTTGCCGTCTTCACCGTAGGAATCTGTTTTCTTTATGTGAACAAAGAAGAAATCGTAATTATTCCATTCTTTCTTTAGTGTCTCTATCTCGTCTTCGATGGTTTGACCTGTCGGGATAATGGTCATTCCAACGAGTTTTGCAAGCCCTTTGTACATTGGATAAACCGCTATCGCACCTGCTCTAAGTTTGTAAACTTCTGGAAATTGTGGAAGCTTAGGATACTTTGAAAAACCCCTAACGAGTGCAAAGTTCATCTTGGGTTCATCTTTGAGCACTTCTTTGATTTTTTCAAGAAGTTTATTTACAATTCTTGCCGTCTTTTCAGCTTCTGGCGAGAGGGCTGTCGTATATTTTATGGGTTTCCCTTCTTTTTGCGGGTCCGCATCTTCGATGTTATCGGATAATCCCTCTCCTGTAAGCTTTAAAACAAACCTGTGTTCTTTACCAGGGTAAAACGTTACTTTCACGTCTTCAATTTCCTTTATGTTTGCATTCAGTTTTTCTACAACCTTAGCGCTCTCTTCTGTTGATGGCCTACCTGCCCTTCTGTCTACGACTATATCACCACTTATAGTTGCAAAATTACCCCTTGCAACAACATCAAGCTCTCCAACTTCTATATCTTCTCCCAACGCTTCGAGAATACCTCGACCAATTTGATATTTGATGGGGTCATATCCGAAAAGCCCAAGGTGTCCTGGTCCACTACCAGGTGTTACTCCGTGCATAACAGGTATAGTTTGACCAAGGTCACTGAGTTCAGCAAGCTTATCTAAATTTGGTGTGTTCGCTTTCATAAGTGGTGTTACACCTTCTTCATTTGGTAAATCACCGATACCATCCATAACAAGCAAAACAATCTTAGAAGCATTCGGCGAGATTAATTCATGAACAAACTCCTGTTTGTCAAAACTCATACAGCCTACCTCCTTCAGCAAAATTCACATCGAAACTTAGTGATATTCTTCACATACAATTATACCATATTGGAAAAGTTATACCAGATGGTGTTTAACTAAATTTTCCAAAGTCCGTTCTCCATCAATACATATTCCTTTCCATCTTTTATTCCGTATACATTCATTTTATCGTTTCCAACCATAAAATCCACATGTGTAAGACTCGTATTTATACCATCTTTTTCTGGATCACCGCTGAAATCTTCCACGCATGTTGGGTACGCCCTACCAAGAGCAAAGTGTGAGGCAGCGTTTTCATCGTATAGCGTATTGTAGAATATCCTATTGAGTTGATAAATTGGTGAGGTTATGTCAACAAGAGCAACCTCGCCTAAATAGGATGCTCCTTCATCTGTGTTGATGAGTTCTTTCAACACACCTTCTCCCTTTTCCGCACCAAAATTAACTACCTTACCGTCCTTAAACTCAAACCAGAAATTGTCGATTATGTTGCCCTGGTAAACAAGAGGCATACTGCTGGATATACTTCCGTTAACTCCGTATTTCGATGGCACAGTAAAAACTTCTTCTGTTGGGATATTCGGAAGGAATGGCACACCGTTCACATCATGTTCTATCCCACTCAACCAAAGATGTTTCTTTGGAAGCTCTACGATCAAATCTGTGCCAGGTCCTTCGTACCTTAAAGCCTCGAATTTCATATTGTTTAGATAATCTTTTCGATTTTTTAGTCTTTCCAAATGAGCAAGGAGTTTGTCATAACCTGATTCGTCTATCCTTGCCATAAAGAGAATGTCTTTCCATAAAAGAGTTATATCTTCGGTTCCATAAACTTTCTTAGCCCATTCTGGATTTGGTACACCTGCTACACACCATCTGTTTTTATTCATCATTGTTCTTTCCATTATTTCCTTAAATGCTATTTGCCTTGCCTTAGTAGCAGCTCCTATCCTATTTGCTGGAACATCTGAGAGTAAATCTGCATAGGAGCCTACAAGTGAAATCGTAGCTGCGCCATCGTCTAGAAAACTTTTTGCCATTTCAACTTCCCAGTTATACACATTTGTAATAACATCTTCTGGAGCTTTCAGAAGTTTCTGCCTTGTTATATACGTGTCGTTCCAAACAACGAGTACTTCCTTCGCACCTAGGTCGTAAGCTTGTTCTACAAGAATCCTAACAAAGTCCTTATGGTCTACAGAAGCATTCACAATAAGCTTCTGGCCATTTTGAAGGTTCACACCTACTTTTAAGATAGCCTGTGCATAGTTTACCAGCAAGTTCTTATCCATGATGTAACACTTCTCCTTTCATCGTCCTGTTTTACATTAATCTGCTTGAAATAAAGTTAAAATCAATCCCACAATCAAAGAAAAGAAACCTATATCGGAGGCATAGTTTGTTAGTGAGACTAAGAAACCTATTAGACACAGTACGTAAAATTTTAGCAGATTGGCGAAAAGCTTACCGAGGTTACGTTCAAGGATAAAAAGCGAATACTCGTTATGACTTGCACCTAAAGATAGTATGAGTAATCTGAAGCGCCTGTCGATGGAATAAACTCCAACAAGCAACTTGTATATTAAAAACACGGTCGATAAGACAGCAAAGAGTGCAAAGGCAATTATCAAGTTGTCAACATAGTACCAAAGCAATGTGAGTAACCCAAGCGTCATTATGTCATTGAAAAAATAGAGGGTTTGATAGCGAAACCTCGGTCTTTTGGAAATTACACTAAAAGAAATAAGTACGGCAAAAAAGCTCCCGATAAGCGTACTTATCAAGGAGCCAAAGATTATGTTTAAAAATGTCTTAATCATTTGTCTTTCTTTTCCTCCGAATGTTTTTCTTGCTTTGTTTGAACATCTTTAAACAGCTCAGCTATTGCTCCTACCGATGACAAGACAGACGATGTTTCTAAAGGTAGGAATATCTTTGTTGCTTGACCGTTGGCAACTTCCTTGAGCGTTTCAAGATATTTAATTGCTATGAGATCATTTGTTGGATTACCCTCATGGATGGCTTTAAACACACTTGTTATAGCAAGTGCCTGACCTTCAGCTTCAGCAATAAGTCGATATTTGTTCGCCTCGGCAACTCTTTTAATTGCCTCAGCCTCACCTTCTGCCCTCAGAATTGCTGCTTGTTTTTCTCCCTCAGCTTTGAGAATTTCGGATTGTCTGATACCTTCTGCTTCCAGTATGGCAGCTCTCTTTGTCCTCTCAGCTTTCATCTGCTTACTCATTGCTTCCATAATGTCTTTTGGCGGATCGATTTTCTTAATTTCAACACGTGTAATTCTTATACCCCATTTATCAGTCGCCTCATCAAGAACTGTTCTTAACTTAGCATTTATACTCTCTCTTGACGTTAGTGTTTGGTCAAGTTCGAGTTCACCTATCACATTCCTCAGATTCGTCTGAGCAAGCTTGATAGTGGCAAACTCAAAATTACTGACATTGTAAACAGACTTGAACGCATCTGTTACCTCGTAATATATCACAGCATCAACAACTACAACTACGTTATCTTTCGTAATAACTTCCTGAGGAGGAACATCTATGACATGTTCTCTCATGTCAACTTTGATCATCCTGTCGAAGAAAGGAATAATGAAGTGTAGGCCAGACTTAACTTCCTTCTTAAACTTTCCTAACCTTTCAATCAAACCACGCTCGTATGGTCTTACAATCCTGATTCCTGTTGCAGCAATAATCAGAAGTAAAAATGCAATTGCAATTAGCACAACATACATGTTTCTCCCCTCCTTTTTAGGTTTGGAATTATTCTAAATTATCTGACTTGTTCTCTTCCTTTAAGTTCTCAGACTCTTTCGGTATAAAAAGTGGGCGAACAACGACATGAGCTCCCTCCACTTTTTCGATTATCACCTTTTCTCCGCTTGGTATCACTACATCGTCGTTAACAGATACAGCTCGCCACATATCACCGCTTACTTTTACTACACCTTTTCCCAATTTATTATCAATGTGTTCTATAACTACTGCCTCTTTTCCAATAATTTCATCAACATTGATACTTCTTACTTCTTCGCCCGTTATTTTTTTGGCAAGTTTTCTCGTGGACAAAACAAGTATACCCGACACAACTATGAATGTAAGAAGCTCGAAGATTGTGTTCTCATAAAAATAAGCAACGATGGCGGCTGCTAAGCTACCAAGCCCAAACCAGAATACAAAAAAAGTTGGTGTAAATATCTCTAAAACCATTAGTAGAACACCCAAGATAATCCAAAACGCTACCGGTGAAATCATAAGATCCCCCCTTAGAAGCCGTGTTGGAAAAGGTAAAAAACAAATATACACTGTTACAACTCACTCCAGTCTTTTCCAACTACGGGTCATAACTAAAAACTACTCAATACTTACGTTATGAACGTCTCTCATAAAATTTACAAATTGCTCGACGATTGCTGGGTCAAAGAATGTTCCTGATAGATTCTTTATTTCCTTTACCGCTTGTTGTGGAGTTTTAATTTCGCTGTCCCAATCAGCCGATACAAAATTTGTTACTTCGTCGTAGTAATTCAAGATAGCAATTATTCTCGCAAAGTATGGTATCTCTTCACCTTTCAGTTTATCTGGGAATCCTTTTCCATCCCACCGTTCATGATGGTGTCTGACGGTTGGGATATATTTCCACAGGCTTTCGTGTATTGTTAGATAAATAGTTCCCATCATCGGATGGTCCTCGTAGTGAGCTTCAAATGTTCTTAATCGCGTTGGTGAATAAAGCATCAGTTGTTCAATGGCGATTTTGCCAACGTCATGCAAAAATGCATGATTCCTAAGTTCTTGAACTTTTGATTCATCCCATCCAAGATACCGAGCAAATTCTTCAGCTAGCTTGGCAACCCGTTGAGAATGGGAAAATCCATTCTTGTCTTCTACCTCTGTTAGGACGATTATATTTACAAAAAGCGACCTCAAGAGTTCTTCTATTTGTTTGTCTTGGGGTGCAAACAAACCTGCCTTTTTCGCATAGTATTGTAAGATAAAACCATAATCGGATTCGTTATCTTCAAATTGCGCTATCATTTTTCCGTTTTCTCTTATGACTATATAACCGTTCTCTTTCGATAAACAAATTCCTTTACTTGGATCCTCACATATTGGTTCTTTGCCAAACGCCTCTTTGAAAAGTTTTATGAGTTCTTCCGGTAACAAATTCCCACCACCTTTTTTTGCCGATAGTTCAAATCAGTAAGCCAGAGATATACTTCTGGAATTTATTTCCCCCGTAATCTTTGTTATGAATTCTTCAACTTCCACATCGTGAATGTCTCTTCCATCACGTGTCCTAACTGAGATTTTCCCGGCTTCTTTCTCTTTCTCTCCAACAATTATCATATATGGCACTTTCCTTATTTGATTTTCCCTTATTCTGTACCCAAGAGTCTCGTTACGGTCATCAAGTTCTACCCTTATCCCGTTTTTGTCAAACTTTTCTGATAGTTGCTTTGCATAATCAACATACTTTTCTGAAACAGGTAATATAACAACCTGAACCGGTGCAAGCCAAGTTGGAAATGCACCAGCATAATGTTCAATAAGAATACCGAAAAATCTTTCAAGGGAACCGTATAGCGCTCTGTGAATCATAACTGGTCTTTTCTCTGTTCCATCGGCATCTTTGTATGTGATATCGAAGCGTTCCGGCATTTGGAAATCTACCTGGATAGTTGCACACTGCCATTCTCTTCCAATCACATCTTTAACATGGAAATCAATCTTCGGACCGTAAAATGCACCCTCGCCTTCGGCAACAACGTACGGAACTTTTGTTTCTTCTAAAGCATTCCTAAGCGCTTGTGTAGCTTTTTCCCAGGTTGCCTCATCACCCATGTGGTCTTCGGGCATTGTGCTGAGTGTTGCACGGTATGTGAAACCAAAAATGCTGTAGAGTTCGTCGATGAATTTAACAACGTTGGTGACCTCTGCCACAACCTGGTCTTCTCTACAAAATATATGTGCATCATCTTGTGTAAACGTCCTCACTCTCAATAGTCCGTGTAAAACCCCGCCACGTTCGTATCTGTGAACCCTACCGAACTCAAACAACCTGATTGGAAGGTCTTTGTATGAAACAGGTTTGTTTTTGTAGATGAGTATGTGTCCGGGACAGTTCATCGGTTTTACAGCATAGGTAACTTCTTCTTTTTCTGTGAAATACATATTGTTTTTGTAGTGGTCCCAGTGTCCACTTTGACGCCACAGTTTTTCGTGCATTATTAAAGGAGTTCCCACTTCTTTGTAGCCGTATTTTTTGTGCAACTTTCTTGAAAGATTCATAAGTTCCAAAAGGACTGTCATACCGTACGGTAAAAATATCGGCATACCTGCTGCAACATCGGTATTTATAAAGAACAAATCAAGTTGAGGTCCGAGTTTTCTGTGGTCTCTCTTCTTTGCTTCCTCAAGCATCTTCAGATAATTTTCAAGGTCTTCCTTTTTAGCAAAGGCTGTACCATAGATTCTTTGGAGCATAGGATTTTTTTCGTTACCTCGCCAATAAGCACCAGAAACAGAAAGCAGCTTAAAATGCTTCACTTTGCCAGTGCTTGGTAGATGTGGTCCACGACAAAGGTCAATGAATTCTCCTTGTTTGTAAAAACTCACTTTTTCATCAGGAATTTCTTCTATGAGCTCTACTTTATAAACCTGACCCCTTTGCTTCATTAGTTCTATTGCTTCGGCTTTTGGTAGTTCGAATCTTTCTATTTTCAAGTCCTCTTTGATTATTTTCTTCATCTCTTCTTCTATTTTCGTTAAGTCTTCTTCCGTTATTTTCGCGTCTTGAATGTCAAAATCGTAGTAAAACCCGTTTTCAATAGTTGGACCAATGCCAAGTTTAACTTTGTCAGCGCCGTAAATTCTCATAACAGCTTGAGCCATTATATGTGACATCGTATGTCTGTAAATTTCTGCCGCTTCTGGTTCTTCTAACTTTACTATTTTCAACTCGCAATCGAAGTCGATAGGTCGGTCCAAGTCCCATAACTGACCGTTAACCAAAGCTCCTGCAGCATTCCTCCATAGCCCCTCGGAAATTTCTCTCGCTATTTGACCCGGTGTTACAGGTCCATCGTAAATTTTTATACTCCCATCAGGTAATCTCACTTGCATAATCATCGGGCACCTCCAAACTCGAGTTTTTTGTATATGTAAACAAATAAAGCGCAATTTACTAGAAAACCGTAAAGTAAAGCAAATGGTTTAAAAAAGTAGTATGGAAGCAAGAATAAAACCGCCTGTAGTAAAGATGCGCTCCAAGGATAGTAAAATGTATCTCTATACAATTCTATCACAATAATGACAGATGTTATGATAACCCATATAATTGTCAATCTCTGATATGAAAAACTTTGGTAAAAAAGAGAAAACAAAAAAAGTCTTATTACTTTCAACTTTAAGCTTCTTTTATCAATTTCTGGAAGAGATTCGAGAAGAAAATACAATGGCACAAGTGTAAAATATTCCCTGAAAACATTATCAACGAAAACCGAGATAACAGAAACAACCCACAGTGTAAATTCCATATTCACACCTCAACACTTTAAAATGGAAGCCAAAACTTTACAGTCCTATCTGCTCAGCTATCCCTTTCATGGCTTCTAGAGCAAGCGAGTAAAATTCTTCTAATGTCAGCCCGATATTCTCGCAAGATTTCATCTGGTCCCGATTTGCACCTTTTGCGAATCCTTTTTCTTTAAACCTGTTTAGCAGAAACGGAACGTCAACAAAGGCGAGTTTCTTTTCCGGTCTTATCAACGCAGCAGCTACTATGAAACCGCTAGTTGGGTCAACCGCATAAAGCGCTTTTTCCATAAGGGTTTCTGGCACTTTCTTTTCACAGTGTGCAAGGATGGCATCTTTTATTTCCTTGCTTACAGAATCACCAAGAATTTCAACACTTTTGAAACCATGTTCTTCTGGTTTATCTTTTGTATAATCATAATCAAGGTCGTGTAGCAACCCTGCAAGTCCCCAAGTTTCTTCATCTTGTCCGAAATGGCGGGCTAAACGCCTCATAATGGCTTCACAAGCTAAGCAATGATTAATCAGGTTTTTGTTGGATAAATGTGTTTTAAGTAGCTCCAGTGCTTCTTCTCTTTTCAAGGCAATCCCTCCATCCCAGAACTGTTTTCAAATTTTATTTGTTGTGTAGCTATCTTTAATTAAGTATACCACAAAACGTGGTATAATAAAACCTGAAATTTGAAAAAGAGATATTAAACTTATCTGGAGGGATTGCTTTGGTTCTGGATCTTCACACTCATACAACCGCATCAGATGGTACTCTAAAGCCCATGGAACTTGTGGAAAAGGCAAAGCTAATAGGATTAGAGGTGTTGGCGATAACTGACCATGATACAATAACGGGGTTCCATCAAATTGATGACACTGTTTACAAAGACCCAAAGTTGTTACTTATTCGAGGAGTGGAAATCAGTGCGGAATATCCAACTGATAGCCTGCATATCTTAGGTTACAACTTCGCCAATTCGGAAAGAGTTGAGAAAGCATTGAATGATTTAATCGAATATCGCAACAAAAGAAACGAGCTGATTCTTGAAAAGATGAATCAACACGGATTCAAAGTTACAATGGAAGAACTAAAAAAAGTGGCAAAGGGCAAGGCAATTGGTAGACCTCACTTTGCCCGTTTGATGGTGGAAAAAGGATACGTGCATAGCATGGACGAGGCGTTCCAAAAATATCTAAAAGACGGGGGATTATTTTTTGTTGAGAAAAAAAGACTGAAACCAGAGGAAGCTATCGAACTGATAAAAGAATCAGGTGGTATCGCCATACTGGCACATCCCTACCAAGCACTCCATGAGGGTAAAGCTTATCCAATAACTCCAGACATTGAAACTCTGGAGGATTTGATTAAGTATTTGGTCTCAAAAGGTTTGGACGGTGTAGAGGCGTATTATTCGACACATTTGCCAGGTCAAGTAGAAGAATTATTGAGAATCGCGGAAAAATACGATTTGGTGGTCACCGCAGGAAGTGACTTCCATGGAGATAACAGACCCAATATAAAGCTCGGAATGAACATCCCATATAGACATATCGGTAAGTTCTTATCCAGACTGTTCTGAAAATAAGTATACAAATGGTGGTGTGATGATGAGTCGAGATAGAGAAGTTAAAGAATACAAGTTAGAAAATAGGAATGGGACAACTGAGAAAATAATCAGCGAGATAATGAACGAGCTCGACGCTGAACAAAGGAATGCAGTTTTAAACTCCTTTGGTAAGAGTGTTGTCATAGCGGGTCCAGGTAGCGGAAAAACCCGTGTAATTACTTACAAAATTGCATATCTTCTCGGAAATGGAGTAAAACCTTCAGAGATACTCTTGGTTACATTCACTCGAGCTGCAGCAAGAGAGATGATAGAACGAGCACAAAAAGTAGCTAAAAGAGAACTTTCTGGTATGCTCGCAGGAACATTTCACCATGTGTGTAACGTGTTGCTCAGACGTTATGGGTCAAGTATAGGTATCAAACCAAACTTTACAATCCTAGACGAAGATGATTCTGTGGATTTGATGAAGTTAGTCAGAAGTCGTTTTGTAACTTCAAAGCAGATGAGTAAAGCACTCCCAACTCCAAACGAGCTTTACTCACTCTATTCTTTTATGAACAACACCCTTCAAACCCCATACGAAGTCATAGTTAAACGTGCAAAAAGATGGGTAAACGTCATTGATGTGATTGAAAATATATATAAAGAGTATGCCATTGAAAAAGAAAAACAAAACGTCTTAGATTACGACGACTTGTTACTTAAGATGCTTATGCTTCTCGAAGAAAAGCCCGATGTTCGTGAACGTATTTCATCTCAATTCAAATGGATTTTGGTTGATGAATTCCAAGATACAAATATACTGCAATTAAAAATTGTTCAGCTTTTAAGTCAGGTACACAACAATCTCTTCGTAGTAGCCGACGATGCACAAAGTATATACTCATTCAGAGGGGCACGATTTGAAAACGTAAAAGAAATCATGGAAGGTGCCAATGTGTTTAAAATACAAACCAACTACAGAAGCACAGACAAAATAGTTGAGTTAGTGAATTCTATGATACCGAGGTCGTCAGTGCCTAAGAAGTTAAGAGCTGTTCGTTACAGTTCCCAAAAACCCGTAGTTGTTAATACTTATGACCATTTTGACGAAGCACGATTTGTTGCTCAAAGAATTATCGAACATGTGAATGATGGTGCAAACTACAGTGATATAGCAGTAATCTATAGAGCCCATTCTCACTCGTTGGAATTACAGCTGGAGCTTTCAAAAAATAACATCCCTTTCAAACTACTCTCGGGTCTTAGATTTACGGAAACTGCTCATGCAAAGGATGTTATAGCATTTTTGAAGATTTTGGAAAATCCTTACGAGGTTATTTCGTGGATGAGAATCCTGAAAATGCTTGAAAACGTAGGAGATGTAAAAGCTGAAAGGATTGCGAATGAAATAACATCGACAGAAGACCCTATAGGACGGTTCTTAAGTCTTAATGTTAAAAGTGATAATATAGATATGCTGAAAAACGTTATTTACAACTCTCTTGGTAAAGGTCCAAGTGAGCAGATAAGAAATTTCTATGAAGGTTTTTATCAAAGCATTCTTGAATACCACTACCAAGATTTCCGAGATAGAGAGGAAGATATTGAAAGGCTTATTGAAATGGCATCGTTTTACAATTCTACAGAGGAATTCTTAACTGAGTTAATAATATCTGAAGCAAGAGAGGCTGAACTTGACACAAACGAAGATGAAGGCGGGAAAGTTACATTGACAACAGTCCATCAAGCGAAGGGATTGGAGTGGAAGATAGTCTTTGTCATAGGTGTCAATCCTGGTGATTTTCCACACTTCTTGGCTCTGAAAGATGGTTCACTTGACGAAGAAGAAAGGCTGTTTTATGTTGCAATAACCAGAGCTAAAGATATGCTTTATATAACTCATTCCGTTTTTTCTAGAAGTGACTACTTTAGGACCGGAAAAATAGAACGTGACTTTGTTGAGGATATACCTCCTTACTTAGTTGAATACTGGAGGGTCAGATAAAGAAAATGGACGAAAAAGAAAAACGTGTCATCTGGTTTATCGGCACAAGCGGTTTTTCGTTCAGTGACTGGGTTGGAACAGTGTATCCGGATTATATTAAATCTAGCGAGATGTTCAATTACTATTGGCAAAATTATGGTTTCAACGCAGTAGAGTTAAACTACACATTCTACCAAATGCCGTCATATAGAACCATAGTATCTTTATTGAGAAAGTCGCCTCCAGGTTTCAAATTCGCAGTAAAACTTCATAGTTCTATAACGCATGACGGAAATATAGAAAATCTCGAGGAGTTCCTAAAGAACACAAATATTATAAAACAGGAAGGTAAAATGGTAGGTTACCTTGCCCAATTTCCGTATGCGTTTAAATACTCTGGTGAACATGTTGAGTTTTTAAAGAAGCTTGCTGAAGAAATAACAAGTAAGGATACTCAACTTTTCATAGAGTTTAGAAACTCGACGTGGGCAAAAAGAGATGATGTTTGGATTTTGCTGAAAGAATTCAGTCCTTATTTCCACATAGTCGTTGTCGACCTTCCGAAATTACCAGGTCTGTACCCTTTTAATACTGAGTACAATGCAAACGAAGATATTACGTATATCCGGCTGCACGGCCGAAATCCGAACTGGTTTACTGCTGACGAAAAAACGCGTTATGATTACAATTACTCGGAATCCGAGCTGGAAGAGATTGCTGGAGAACTTTTTTCGTTACCTTCAACAAAGCGATTTGTTTTCTTCAATAACTGCTACCGTGGACAGGCTTTGAAAAACGCTGTAATGTTTAGAACCCTTGTAGGTGGTGAGAAAATTGGAATCTTCCAAATTTTCGGAGATGAAGAATAATTCGGATATTGAACGATTTGAAAAAAACAATGGTCAAAATAATTGGAACGATGAGAAAAAGTTAATAAGAGCTTTGGCAAAGGGTGATGAAGAAGCTTACAGATATTTGTATAGAACCTACGCTCCAAAAATAGGCGCTTTGGTTAAAAGTTTCTTAGGTTCAGATGATATTGACGATGTGATTCAAGAAGTTTTTCTTCGAGTTTATAAAGGCGTCAAAAAATTTCGTGGTGATTCTAAGTTAGCAACATGGATATACAAAATAACAATGAACGTATGTAACAACCTATATAAGAAGCTAAAACACAGAAGTATACTGACTGATTTTGAACAATCAACGGATGACGAAGAGTTCCCTGAATACCATAGTCAGGTCAGTTCTGAAGATGATATTAAAAAAATCTTGTCACATGAGGAAGTTTTGCAAAAGTTGAACGAAGCCTTGGCTAAATTGGACCCTGAAGATAGAGCCATTTTGTACATGAAAGAAGTTGAGGGCTTAACATACGCAGAAATTGGAAAAATAATTGATAAACCAGAGGGAACAATAAAGAGTAGGTTACATTATGTAAAAAGGCAACTAAGAAAGCTTTTAGGGGAGGCATTAGGCGATGAGCAGGAAGAACCATGAAAACTTTACACATATGGGAGAATACAATCTTGTTGCAAAGTTTATCGCTAAGGAGTATTCCTACAAACCTGGTCCATTGATGGAAGAAAAGATTATTCGAAAGATAAAGAGAAATAAGCTGAAAAGAATATTTTTTAAAATGGGAATCGTAGTTACTATTGCATTTGTAATATTGTTCACAAAATTCGAAAGTGCGCAATCTTTTAGAATCAAGCAAAACTTTTCATCAATCCAACAGAGGATTGAAAATCAAGAGCCCGTCTCTTCGAATTTGAAAACATTAACAAACGGTCAGAACACGTATGAGAACCACATGAACGACCTGCTTTTTAAAACTCTGAGGTACACAGCTATAGCGAGCGATGGAGATTGGTAATACTCAAATCCTTTCTAAAAGTAAGGTGAGGTCAGCGTGAATGAAAATAAACTAAAGAGGAGTTATTTGCTTTTTGCCTTTTCTGTTTGTTTTCTAATTTATTTTCCCACGGTTGCTTACTCTGATGGGTACTACGTTCGTATGGTATACGAGACTTGCAAAGCTGGTACATTTATGCGTTCTGAAGAAGTTTACGAAAGCGGCGACTATAAAATTGTTATTGTTTCAAGCCCTGAATCTTTTGTTTGGGTAAAACTGAAGGATAAGTATTACATAGGTGATTCAAATGTGCTGATGCGCACTTTCCAAATTAAAGATCTTTCAGATATCGCTTACGAGTACGTAAAATCCAAGAAATTAGACATATCAAAAGATGGTGTGTACAAATTTGTCGAAGAGTTTTTTGCCTTGGAAATCTTCGTCGTGTCTGGCGAAATAATGCGCGTTGTTCGAAAAGTTGCAGATGTAACAACGACTATGTACATTAACAAGTTTCCAAAGCAGTTTGATATAAAGAGCTTGATTGGTAAATACAAACTTGTGGATGACACCCCACTCCCCGAAGAGCTGTACTCCCTTTCAAAGTTTTTCCTTTGGGCAACAACGTCAGAAGGGAAGGACTTTATAAGAATCTCAGGGTATGACAAAGAAGGAAAAGCTCTCGAGTTAGAAATCAATAAAATATCTGGAGAATTCAAAGTTGGAAACTATTACGTAAAGCTGATTAAAGTATCCGAAAATATTGCAAGGGAGATTAAGAATGCGTTGCGCAATTATTGATGGTTACGTTGACGAACCCGCGGTTTTGGGCGTTCCACCTTACATAAGCACCTACGTTAGATACGTTGCAGGAGTATTTTGGCTAAAGGGATATGATGTGGACTATTTTACGATAGACGATGTGCGTGCCAAGGACCTTTGGCACGCATTTTCTCGCTATGACTACGTCGTTATAATTGGTGGCACTACCGTACCGGGAAAGTACATCGGAGGAACACCCATAACACCTCGAGAAGCAAACAAAATATTTGCCAACTCGAGAGCGTCCTATAGAATATTGATGGGTGCCATCGCAAGGGCATTTGCAGCATCTGGGGGAAAAGTTGCAAAAGAAACATCAGATATCGAATCCGATGAATTTGTTGATGATATTGGAAAGTGGGTCTCTGAAACACTTTCAGAAGACTATACAAAGGCGATAAGAATAGCATCTCAGATAGGAGCTGCAATCGTAGTCCAGCATCCGAGATTTCCCAATATCATCGCTGAAATAGAAGTCTCCCTGGGTTGTGAACGCAGAACGTATTGTACGTTTTGCACAGAACCTTTACTCCATAAAAGATTTTTCTCTCGACCTACTCAGGATATTGTTGACGAAGTGACCGAGTTATACAAACAAGGCATTCGTGCATTTAGACTTGGAAGAAGTGCAAACATAATTGCCTTTGGAAGTGATTGGAATTCAGGTTCAATAAATCCATTAGCTGTTGAAGAACTCTACAGTGGTATAAGAAGTTCGTGTCCAGAGATTAGAGTATTACATACAGACAATGCAAACCCTGCTTACATCTCCAAAAATCTCCCACATTCAGCAAGAATAATTGAAACCATTGTTAAACACAACACCGCAGGAGACATCTTATCATTTGGAGTGGAGAGTTTTGACTCTATTGTCAGGAAAAAGAACAATATAGATGGGGAAGTGGAAGACATCGATACTGCCGTAAGGGTGGTCAATGAAATCGGGGGAATTAGAGATAACAACGGTATTCCAAAGCTACTTCCAGGAATAAATCTGATATTTGGATTATTTGGTGAGACAAAGAAAACTTATGAAATAAACTACAAAAAACTGCTGGAATATCTTGAAAATGGATTGTTACTAAGAAGAATAAACCTTCGCCAGTTGATAATTTTCCCAGGTACCCCTATATATTACCTTTCTAAAAGGAAGACGCTAAAGATAAACAAACAACTTTTCGAACACTATAAATATCTTATTAGAAATAACGTTGACACCCCAATGCTTAAAAAGGTATTCCCTCCCGGGAGTGTTATAGAAAATGTCATTCCAGAATTTAAGGAAGGCAAAGTCACATTTGGCAGGCCGCTCGGCACATACCCTATTTTGATAGGTGTTCCTGCTGATTTCGAGGTCCCTTCAGACATTGTTGTGGTAGGGCATGGTCACAGGTCATTAACGGGTGTCAGAAGAGTTCCTCTATCTGAATTGAGTTTTGAAGAATTAACTTCGATACCAGGTATTGGTTCCAAGAATGCACACAGGATAAGAGCAGGAGACTTTTCAACACTGGATATTCAAACTTTGGAGTTTATACAAAAACATTTTACAAGCAACTGAATTGTAACTTTATGAAACGAAAAACTGTGATTTCAAGAATGCTTAATATAAATTATCTGCTCTAAAAATTCTCATTGTCAAAATTGGGAATATGTTTGTTATAATTGAATAGAAACAGTATCAGAACTTCCACCAAGGGGGGCATACATATGAACAAGAGTGTTTGGGGAAGGGTAGTTGTTACGTTCATGCTTTTTGTTTCCGTGCTTTTGCATGGAGAATACAAAGACGTTCCGCAATCACATTGGGCTTACGAAGCTGTTGAAAAATTGACGAATGTGGGCATTTTCTCAGGTTTTCCTGATGGGACATTTAGAGGGAACGAAACTGTAACAAGGTTTCAGGTTGCTATGCTACTATATAGGTTGTATTCTTTATTTGATTCGAGCTTAAGGGAAATTGATAGCAAGGTATCAAGCATTCAAGCAAGATTTTTCGACATACCACAGCAAAGTCAAATTTCAGATATTAAGCAGTCTGTTGAAATACTCAAAAAAGAGCAAAACGACCTAAAATCAAATTTCAAAAGTGATATAGAAGAACTTAGAGCGTCTTTAAACAAGCTTTCACAGGACTTGAAGAAAGTATCCGAAGATCTTAAAGGTTATGTTTCAGCTCTTAATAAAACAAACAATTCTCTTAACGCTGTAGATCAAAAAGTAGACAAATTAAGTGCAACTCAAGAATCCTTGAAGACATCCTTAGAAGAACTAAACAACAAATACTCAAATTTAAGTTCCCGTTTGGAAACCCTTGAAAAATCTTCTAAAACCCTCTCAGATTCGATATCAAAGATAAATAACACATTGAAGGAACTTGAAATGGCCTTGAATTCCAGGTTGAAAGAACTTGAAAGTAGTCTTCAAGTCCAGAAACCTACCTCTGAAGATATCCTCACAGTTGAAACAGAAATTAAAGAGTTGAGAGAGAGATTGTCGTTGCTGGAACTTTTAAAAGTGGACGTTGAAAAGTTAAATAACAAAGTTATTGAAATCCAGAATTCGATATCAGAGCTCAGAACTCTAAGAGAAAAAGCGATTCCTCAGCGGTCTCACCCCTTAAACGAAGAAGATATATCAAAAGTACTTGCGGAAATCAATATGATACAGGAAACTCTAGCCAACCTTTCAAAGAACGACGAAGATATTCAAAACCAAATCAATCTTATTAAACAGTCTGTAGATAGGGTCTCTAAAGCTCTTGAAGATTTGCTTGGCGAAAACCAGGAGATAAAGAAAAGACTCGATGAATTCTCAAAGGAAATCCAAAAACTTTCAGACAAGACTTCAGTAAAACAAGAAGAAGAAACCAGTGTTCAGCTTGCTTCCGAACTAAAATATAGCGAAACAATAATCGAAGAACTCAAAGTAAAAATCCTTGAAAGTGCTGAAATTAAAGCCCTCGAAGAAAGTTTAAAACGATTATCAAGTATCGAGGTTACCATAAATTCTTTAGTAGAAAAGGTAAAACTATTGGAGGATAAATACCAAACAGATGAAAATTACACTAAAAAAGATGAAATTGAGGAACTTAGGTTGGAGGTAGAGTCAATCAAAGAGTTGATTACGGAACTCCGATTGGTTCCTGTTGATAGCACTAGAGTCCAAGCCTTAGCTGAAGATATTCAAAGGAAAAACAAAAGAATTGATGAACTCGAAGCAAAATTGCAAACTATCTCTGACAAATATACCGAACTTTCAAAAATAACCGACGACTTATCTTTAAAGTTAGCAAATATATCTTCAAGGCTTGCTCAGGAATCAAGTTATCAAGCCCTTTTATCAGAAGTAAACTCTTTGAAGGATAAAGTCAAAAAAGTAGAAGACGAAGTCCAAAAAAGAGCGACAACCGCTCAACTTAATTCCGTTAACCAAAACGTTCAAAAAGTATTATCTATGGTTTTGGATCTCCAAGACAAAGTAAAAGAAATTCAAAATAGATTGCAAAATTTAGAAGTTCCAAAAGAAAACGTAAACAAAGACACAGATACTGCGACGTATCAAACTACAAATCAGCCTGAAACAAACTATGTCAGCATAAATGCTGAGCTCAGTGATTTAAAAAACAGATTTGACTTGATAACAAAATCAATTGATGATCTCAAAACGCAAACCACAATGCTTACTAAGAGTGTTGAACTACGCGACGATAAAGTATCAGCACTGGAAGCAAAATGTGACGCACTTACACAGAAAGCAAAAGAAACTGACCAAGAAATCGCAAACATGAAAATAATAATTTCAGATCTAGAAGGAAGGATTCAGAAGCTGGAAATTCATCAACAGGAACTTTCCAAAGAAGATTTTGATAAAATGCTTTCAATAGTTTCTACACTCAGTGAAAGGTTGTCAACTATTGAACCAAACTTTGAGCTTTTGGCAAGAAATTTCAATGAACTCGACAATAGAACAAAGGAATTTGCTACATTAATAGATGAACTAAACATTGCTCAGCAAATGTTAAAAGATGAGCTTTCGAATTTAAAGTACACTCTGAGCAAATATGAGACAAAGATAGATGACTTACTTGATAAGTTCAATACTCTCGAACTTTCTGTAAGAAAAACCAACGAGGCTCTAGCAAACAACACAGAAGTTTTGACAAAACGCTTAGAGGAAGAACATGAGATTATTTCCAAGATACAAAGCGAGCTTTCAAACATGGATAGAAAAATTTCCGGATTTGAAGCTTTAATTGAAACACTAGCTACCAAAGACACAGTAGATGAAAAGTTAGATGATATGGAAACAAGAGTTTCTGAAAAACTCAACGAACTAAAAAACAATATGTTTGAAAAGATTAAAGAAGTTGAAGGCACGCTAACCGAAAAGATTGGGAAAATTGATCTGGCTCAAAAAACAACACACGATGAGTTTTTCAAAGTTAAACAAACGGTTGAAAGAAATTCAAACGATCTAAGTAAACTGAAAGAAGAAGTTGAAACTTTGAGGCGGTCCGTTCAACAAAATCAAGAACACATAACCTTCACCAACGAAGAAATGAAAAAACTTGCTGAAGGCAAAGTAGACCAAGAAGAGTTATTACAAATTTCGGACTCGATTAATGATTTACAGAAACAACTAAAGGAACTAAAGTCAGAGAATGAAAATCTAAAAAGCTGGTTAGTTATTTTCGGCTTAACGATAATTGGTATAGCTACTTACTTAGTAATAGGAAAGTAAGGTGAAAACAGACTGTAAACAGGAGTGTAGAAGATGTTATTTTACTCTTTTCTCCTACTAAACCTTAGGAACAGGTTCTTGTTTTTCATGAACATTCTTCTTCCTATTGTCTTTTTAATTTTGTTTGGAGCAGTGTTTGGAAAGCAACAGACGGGAGCGTCTGTTGCTTTTTATTCAGACAGGGAATTGGATATTGACTTTGAGAACTGGACTAAGCTTTCAACTGTTCCAACAAATGAAGAGATAAAAAGTAACCCGTACGATGCTATTATCATTGGCAAGGATGGAAAAATCCAGGTTTTTTCAAAGTCAAATCTTCTGCAAATTGATTATGAACTCCAGGTTTTTAAACTACGGTATATAAGTAAGGGCTCAACCATGCCTGTGGAAGTTGTATTGAACGATGTAAAGGTTGGAAAAGAACTGACATCTCTTGAGTATATAATGATAGGGGTTATCGCTATTTCTTTACTTTCTGTTGGAATGAATGCAGGAGTTAGTATTTACTCTGAGTACGTAAGATACGGACTTTTCAAAAGACTTTCCGTAACCCCAATCTCTTCTTTAAAACTGCTCTTGAGCTGTGCTAGTGCTAATATGATAACGGGAATCATTTCGTCTTTTGCTGTACTTCTACTTTCAAAGGTTATATTTCGTGCAAACCTCATTGTAGGGCCCTCACAATTACCTGAATATTTGTTGGTTGTAGTTAGTTCCGTGTTGGTAAACCTCGCACTTGGTACGATAATAGGACTCTTATTCAAAAACGCAGCACAAAGTGTTGCACAAATAATCTACACCATTTTCATCTTTTTCTCAGGTGTTTACTTTCCAATAGACTTCTTACCGAAGACCCTTCGTTTAGTTTCTTATCTCACAACACCAAGGTATGTGCATCTGTTATTTCAAAAAGTTTACAATATACCTGTATTCGATAATTTCAGCTTCTATATGATAAACATCATCTTCATTTTTTCGGGAATAACAATTGCAAGCATTGCAACGAGGAAATTTTTGCGTTCTGAGAATAGATAGCTAACTTTTGGTAGGTGATACAAGTGGCAGAAAATGATTTGGTGCTCGTAGCTACAGACCTTAAGAAATATTACCAGTCGGTAAAAGCCGTAGATGGAGTTTCGATAGAACTGAAGAAAGGAGAAATCATTTCTATACTTGGACCAAATGGAGCGGGTAAGACAACGACCGTTGAAATGCTCGAAGGCCTGAGGAAACCCGATAGTGGTCGAATAGTCTATTTTGAAAAATACGAAAAAATAACGCATGAAGTAAAAGAGAGAATAGGAGTTTGTCTACAGGAAAACTTCTTTTTCGAAGAACTCACTGTACTTGAGACCATTAAATTGTACGCATCGTTTTACAACACAAAATTGGAGTTAGAAGAGATAATTGACACATTCCAGTTACGCGAAAAACTGAAAGCAAGAATTAAACATCTCTCTGGTGGACAGAAGCAAAGATTAGCAGTTGCACTGGCATTTCTGAATAATCCCGATATCGTCTTCTTAGACGAACCAACAGTCGGCTTGGACCCACAGGCAAGAAGACACCTTTGGGACGTGATTTTAAAATACAAAAGGGAAGGAAAATCTATAATTCTTACAACCCATTATATGGAAGAAGCGCATCAACTATCAGATAGGGTATATATCATGGACCGCGGAAAGATTATTGCTCACGGAACACCCCAGGAACTTATTTCATCGTCAGGATTAAACTCTGTCATCGAGTTCCCAAAACAGTATGTAGACAAGATAAACCTCGAAGGGATGATAATTTCAGGGGAATACGCTTACGTTTCCGTAACAGACCCAATTCCTATTATCGAAAAGCTTCTGGCAGTCAACGTCAGAAACTTCGTGCTAAGACATCCCACTTTGGAGGATGTCTTTCTTAAACTCACAGGACGTAAAATTGACTAAGGGTAGGAGAATTGTATGAAAGCTACAAAAACAAAAAGTTCGCTCGAATTGTTTGCTTCTGTGTTTAAGCAATTTTTCTTAAGGTCGAAAGAATCGGTTTTTTGGTTGGTAATATTTCCAACGGTATTGTTTTTGATTCTTACAACTATTTTTGGAAACATTGAGGAAAATGTGGAGCTAAAAGTTAAAATTCTCGGAGAAAGTAAAATATTAGAAAATGTATTCAGTGACATCAAACAATTCCAGGCAGAATTCATAACCTTTGCAGACGATGTCGAAAAGTCGTCCAAGTTGAAAGAGTTGGATAAAGAGTTGCGTTCTGGAAAACTCCATGCTTTTGTAGTGCTTCCAAAAAACTTTGATTCAGAATTTTCAATAGCAACAATTCTTCAAAAAACAAAGTTCCAAAGAAAAGTAGAAGTTAATATCTACTACGTTCCTGTAAGACAGGAGTCAAAACTTGCTGGTGATATCCTATCAAGTGTTTTTAATTCCCTTGGAACGAGGGAAGTAGTCACTGTTGAAACAAACAAACTATCCGAAGGTGAGTTTGAATACAACGAATTTATCTATCCCGGAGTCGTTGGAATGGCAATACTGTCCGTATTCATTTTTGGTTTTATGGGCGAAGTCGAATACCTCTACAGAAGGGGTGTGTTACGCAGATTTTACACTACACCAGTTAATATCATCAATATACTTATTTTCACAGCCATTGTTAACATGATTGAACTAATTTTAGGAATATTAGTACTTAGTTTATTTGCGAACTTAAAAGGTGTTGATGTTGGTAAGTACTTACCTTCAATGGTTTTGCACATTTCATTAGCTTGTGTTTTACTAACGTTGTTAAGCCTGAATGTTTTGATTTTTTCTAAAAACAAACCATCCAGAGTTTTTGTTTTTGGACAGATATACTTCCAAGTTCAGATGTTTGCAGGTGGTTTTTACTTTCCTCTGAAGTTTGCAAATCCGGTAGTTAAAAACTTCGCACGTTTTTTACCACTAACGTATACCGTTGATGCCATACGCTTAGCAAAAAACTTAAATGGTTTCGAGAAAGGTCATATTATTGTTCCGATAGTATACATAGTGCTCTTAGGAATTAATCTGTTAATATTCTCAAAAAGACTTAAGGTTGCCGAAGAATGATAATATGTGAACATAGAGGCTGAAAAGAAAATGAGGAAAGACGTAGGAATAATAATATTCTCTGTAATCTCAGTACTTACCCTCGTATTCTTAATCCAAAAGCACAACGCAAATCCAAACATCTCCGTGCATTTTACTGAAACAGAGACACTGACAAATTTTGTTTTAGAATTCATGAATTCTTCTGATACTTTCCTTTACGTATCCGCGCTTGATGTGAGTCATCCTATAGTTCTTTCTGCCCTCAAAAAGTTACAAGAAAACGGCGTTGATGTTAGGGTTCTTAGTGAAAAACCTGTTGTTGGACTTCGTTCGAAACTCGATGCTTCAAAGGGGTTGCATCATGTAAAGTTTATGGTAAACGACAATGGTGTAATATTTGGCTCTGCTAATTTTAGTGTAAGTGGTTTAGAGACAGGCCTAAATGACCTTATTTTGTTTCCTAAAAATTATAGCGAGAGATTTAAAGAGTTCTTCCTAAACCTATGGGAATATGGTAAAATTGGAAGAGTCAAAGGTTTCTTGGTTTCGCCTGTAGATAATCCCGAGGAAAAGGTACTCAAAGCTATACAGAAAGCTCGCAAGAGAATATACATTTGCATGTACGCATTTACCGATGAAAATATACTAGCTTCGATTAAATGGAAACAAAGCCAAGGAATAGATGTGCAAATTGTAACTGACAAATGGTTTTTAAGAAGTCGCATATCGAAATATCTTCGAGGTAATTGCAAAATCATCAATAGAACCATGTTACATCACAAATTTATTATAGTTGATGATGAACTATTCACAGGGTCAACAAATTACACAGAAAGTGGCTTTCACAAAAATGTTGAGATGATTTGGAATACAAAAGACCGAAGGATTGTTAAGATGTATGAACAAATTTTCAAAGCATTGTTGAATGGGAGTTGGTAAGAATAAATGAATGGAAATACAACAAAGACAAAGGTAATTAAAATTTCGGATTTGTATAACGATGATATCCAGTATGCTTGTGATATTCTTAAAAATGGTGGTTTGGTGGCATTCCCTACCGAAACAGTGTATGGACTTGGCGCTTGTGCATTAAATCCTGCGGCTGTTAAGAAGATATTCGAAGTAAAAGGCAGACCCCAGGATAATCCTTTGATAGTTCACCTTGCTTCACTCGATCAGGTGAACGAAGTAGCTTATGTTGAGGAAAAGTATCTTAATATAATCAAAAGACTATCCCCGGGACCTGTTACTTTTGTTCTTAAAAAAAAGTCTATTGTTCCACCTGAAGTAACCGCTGGATTGGATACGGTAGGTGCACGTATTCCCGCTCATCCCATTGCACAACGATTGGCTCAATGTGCAGGACCAATAGCAGCACCCAGCGCGAATTTATCAGGCAAACCTAGTCCGACAGATGCGAAAAGTGTAATAGAGGATTTATTTGGCCTTGTGGAATGTATTATCGATGCAGGAGAAAGCGCTTTTGGCATAGAATCAACTATCATCGACTTAACAAAAGAAAGACCGCTTGTCCTTCGCCCTGGTCCTGTTACTATCGAAGAGCTGAACGAGATATTCAAAGAATTTGGAGGGGTTGAATTTTACATCCCTAAATCAGATGAAAAGCCACTCGCACCTGGCATGAAATATCGTCATTACGCTCCAGAGAAAACTTTAAAAATGGTTGAACCTGAGAAAATTCAAGAATATGCTAATAAAGACGTCTTAATTTTGTGTACATTGGAAACTTGTGAAAAGTATCTAAGAAATGCTAACAATGTACATATAATTGGAGCATATGCAAAGCCGTACACTATCGCACAAAATCTCTACAAAAGTTTAAGACTTGTGGATAAGAGTCCTTATCCTGAGGCTGTGATTGAGAAATTGCCTGAAGAAGGTATATTTTTCTCGATAATGAATAGGATTAAGAAAGCTGTTTCAAAGTCTTGAAAATCGGTTAGTATCAAGTCTCAGTAGGAGGGAAAAAGCTATGACTGCATCTTTCGAAACACGAGAAAATCTTTGGCATTCAACCACCGTCATAGCAGTTAGAAAAGATGGAAAAGTGGTAATGGCTGCTGATGGTCAAGTAACCTACGGAGCAACTGTGATGAAAGGCACCGCTAAGAAAGTCAGAAAAATTGGAGATGGAAAAGTCCTTGCTGGATTTGCCGGTGCAGTCGCGGATGCAATGACATTGCTCGAAAGGTTTGAAACAAAATACCGTGAATGGAACGGAAACTTATTGAAAGCTGCTATCGAACTTGCAAAGGACTGGCGAATGGACCGAGCACTAAGAAGGTTAGAAGCAATGCTTATCGTAGCTGACAAAGAACACCTATTGATTCTTTCAGGAACTGGTGAAGTAATCCAGCCAGACGAGGATGTAGCTGCTATCGGTTCAGGAGGTCCTTACGCATTAGCCGCAGCAAGAGCTCTACTTAGAAATACTCAACTTGATGCTAGAAAAGTTGCAGAAGAGGCTATGAGAATTGCCAGTGAGATATGTATATACACAAATGAAAACATAACTATAGAAGAATTGGAGTAACATATGCGTGGACGTGATAGAACCTATGGTTGTTGCGTATGGGAACATACTTATTAGACTTTTTGGTGTTAATTCTTTAAAAGAAAAGCGTAGTATTGTAAGAAGTCTCGTAAACGATTTAAAAAAACAGTTCGAAATCTCTGCCATAGAATCAGGAAGGCAAGATTCAAAAGATTACGTGCTTATAGGTATTGCCTTTGCAACCCTTAGCGAATCAGATGCTGAAGCAAAATTTGATACTATAGAAAACTATGTAGAAGGCCGATATACTATAGAAGAATTCACCTATGACTACCATCATTTTTAAACTCAGTTCTCAAAAGATGTAACCTGAGGAGGTAACC
Source organism: uncultured Fervidobacterium sp. (assembly GCA_964452455.1). GTDB lineage: Bacteria > Thermotogota > Thermotogae > Thermotogales > Fervidobacteriaceae > Fervidobacterium. The sequence goes on from CAYVMA010000061.1 coordinate 28,196, forward strand.
TATGAACGCTCGATTCATTGCAGACGAACTGAAAACATTAGTTGGTAGGTTGGTAAAGCCTGAAAGAATAGAACACGTGAACGGTGTTGTTGAGTTTTGTTTCAAATTAGCAAGAAGGTATAACTTGGAAAGTGATAAATTAGAAATTATGGCACTTGCTCATGACCTTTTTAGAGATTTACCTGCTGAAAAGCTAAAAAAGATTGCCAGTAGCTATGGTATCATTACGGAAGGTGTTTATGAAAAACGTCCTATCCTTTTACATGGACTAGTTGCTGCTGAGTTTCTAAAAAGAAAATACAAAATTGCTGACACAGATGTTCTTCTGGGAGTTGCTTACCACACGTCAGGTCATCCAGATTTTGGCACATATGCAAAAGCCCTCGTGTTAGCTGATTCCCTGGAATTCACAAGGTATTATGAGAAAGTTAATCAACTTAGAGAAATAGCTTTCTACGATTTGAACATCGCCTATTTCGAGATAATTAAAAACAAAATCATATACGCAGTGACTCATAACCTCTATCTACTACCACTTACAATAGAAACATGGAATGAATTAGTTGAAGGGAAGGAGTGAAAGTTCAAACTATGAGAACAAACAAAAGATACGTTGGTAAACAAAAAAGACAAACAGAAGGGGCCTCTGCAAAGATTGCGTTGCTTGTTTTAGGCGCCATTCTTCTAGTCGCTGGTCTTTATTTTGGTATCAAAATCATGACTGTAAGAAATTCCCCGGATTTTGATTTAAACAAGACTTCTGTATATTACTTTGTTTACCCAGTAAACACTGCCAACATTGAGGCAGTGGTGAGTAGACAAATCACAAACAAGCTCTTTATAGTGAATGGTGAGAAAAGAACGATTTACATAATTGATATCCCACCAACGATTTTTATCAATTCAAAGAAGTTAGATGCAGCAAAAGCAAGTCCAAGGGATTTTCTAACGTATTTTATCGATTTATTAGCCCTGAAATCAGATTACTCTTACGTTGTTTATCAAAAAGAAGATTTTTTTAAGAAGCTGAAAGTAAGAGACATGAATCAATTAGTTGAAACCTACAGCAAACGTGGGCTCAAGTTTTTAGACTATTTATCTTTGCAAAGTCAAATAACTGCATTACGTCCAGAGTCTGCGATTACAGAAGCAGCACTTGCTAAATTTTACTATTCGCTTGGAAGATTCAGTATCGAGAGTGTTCAAATTCCATTGCTTACAACAATGCCAATTAAGATTACAGTCGATGGAAGCGCTTACTACAGGACCTACTTAGACGAAGAGAAACTAAATGAACTTGTAAGTAAATTTAAATAACTGGTTTCTTAGAACATTCAAAAAAAGCTTGAGAAGGAGGGTTAGTATGAAAAAGGCGTTTATTGTTGTAGTTATGTTTTTCATGTTTTCCCTGGTCTTTTCTTTTGAATTGAACATAGGAACGTTTTATTCCTTCACTCAAGATTTTTTGTTCGCGGTTGAGCTGAATTCCTTTTCACAGCTAGAAAACGCTCCAAATACTACCACCGGTTTTACCGCAATGGTTTTATCAAACCTTTCTGACAGTACGCTTGGTATGTTTGGCGGTATTGCTAAATATGATATTCAACTCAACTTTGGAAAGGTTTCTCTTTACGGAGCGGGTGGAATGCTCTTTCCTGTGACAGATTTTGGTTTTGAAAAAATAACGAGCATAGTTCGTGTTGGTGCAAAATATTACGCTGGAGACATTGTTTTTAATACTGGTATTTTTTCATTCTATTTGTCAGATAATTCAAAAGTTGAAGGTGTTGAATTTCTTATCGGTTATACCTTTTAAATACTGATTTTCTGAGCATTTTTTCGTATGGTTTTTCACCCGCTGTTTTGCAAGAGTATGCGCTTGAAATGAAGGCTTGAAAAGTAGAGATTATTCGTGTAGTATAATTCACAGCTATCAGACCATGACTCTTCAAAAACTCCAAGGGAGGTATGACGTATGGCAGTAAATATGAAAGGACGCTCCATTCTTTCACTGATGGACAACACACCAGAGGAAATACGTTACCTGCTTGACATTGCAAAACAAGTTAAAGCAGAAAGCAGAGCAGGAATTAGACACCAGAGATTTGTGGGGAAAACTCTTGCTTTGATTTTTGAAAAAAGGTCAACAAGAACTAGGCTAGCATTTGAAACTGCTTTTGCAGAAGAAGGTGGGCACCCCATCTTCCTTTCCATCCAAGACATACAACTTGGAGCTAAGGAATCCATTGAAGATACTGCAAGAGTGCTTGGTAGAATGGTTGATGCCATTGAATTCAGAGGTTTCAAACAAGAAACGGTTGAAATTCTTGCAAAGTATTCAGGTGTTCCCGTTTACAATGGTTTAACTGACCTCTTCCACCCAACTCAGGTTTTGGCAGACCTTCAAACTATAGAAGAAGAGTTCGGAAGATTAAAAGGAATTAAGCTTGTTTTCATGGGTGACGGAAGAAACAATATGGCAAACTCCCTCATGGTTGGAGCGGCAAAGATGGGCATGCACTACGTTATTTGCTCACCAGAATCTCTTAGACCGGAAAAATGGCTCGTCGACGAATGTATGAAGTTCGCTAAAGAAAGTGGTGCAACGATCGAATTTACAGATAATCCAGACGAAGCAGTAAAAGGCGCAGATGTTATCTACACAGATGTTTGGGCATCCATGGGTGAAGAGGACAAAGCCGCTGAAAGAAGAAAATTGCTCCAGCCATACCAAGTTAACGAAGAGCTAATGAGAAAAACAGGTAAGCCAGAAACAATCTTTATGCACTGTCTACCGGCGGTAAAAGGTGAAGAAGTTACATTCGAAGTAATTGAAGGAAAACAATCGAGAGTCTGGGACGAAGCTGAGAACAGAAAACATACAATTAAGGCGATACTTATTGCCACATTGCTCTGATTATTGTTGTACCAAATAAATGTCTGAAATACTGCACACAGCAAAATTAAACAAAAGCGGTGGGAACCATCCACCGCTTTGTTTTTTAAAGAGTGATGAAAATTTTCGTATGCTTCTTACATTTTCTCTACGAGTTTGAAAAATGTCTTTGCTGCAAGGTAGGTACCTTCTTTTTCGTATCCTTCTACTCCCAACATAGTTCTGATTTCACCAACTTTTACACCTGTTTCAAACATCTTTCTCAAGAACTTTTCTGCAATTTTGTGGTGTTCTTCCTTCCTCTGAACAGCACCAAATGGATTGGCAAAATAGCTCTCAGTCATTCCTTCCTCGGATGTTGTACCCTTTGACATCCTTTTTCCTGCAGAAAAGACCTCTAATGCTTTTTCAATACTATCAAAGAAAATTATCCTTTCGTCATCGCTATGAACTTCAGTATAGTTATTGGCATATAAGAAAAAGTCAATAGGTGTTGGCGTAATTACTTCTCTGTAATTGTTGAATGGGACAATTACTCTTGCATTAATCTTGTCTGGGTTCATAAAAATACTTCTATCCATTGTATAGTAAGCGTATCCCGGTGGTAAATCGTCTAGTCTCACAAACGCACCTGTTTCTGTTCCGTATGCAACGACCCTACCATTAAGTATGTCAAGTGAACCCATGTCGTCTATGATAACATCGACATACGCAACTTCTTCCAACCTATTCAATGCATCCAAAGTTTCACTTTTTCCTGCACCACTGTCACCGACAAACATTGCAACTGCACTTTTACCATTTTTCAACACTATACGTGCCATTGACCCATGAACTGGAAGTCGTCCTTGGTCTATTCTTATCAGGTTGTGAAGTGTAAGCATTGTCTTTTTCATGTATCCGAAATAGTCGTTTTCATCCAAGGCAGGTATCACACCTACGTAAAGCTCACCGTCTTTGAAAACAACACCGTTTTTCCACTCGGTTTTATAATCTGGAATCTTCTCAACAGGTAAACCGAATATCAAAACACCCGATGCCTTCTTGCTTTTTATATCAACGATATCTGCAAATTGAAATAAGTTGCCTAACCCTGCAGCATGCGAAAGGTATTCTCTGTGCACAAAAACATAAACTAAAAGCTCGGCTACCAAGACTGGCACAAGAAACCATTCGCGTTCTTTGTTATTTAACTTGATTTGACTCAGAATCTCTTTTTCAACAACTGGTAGAACTCCTTTTCTTTTATTAGATTTGGTATAGAAGATAACCGGTGGGTCGAATATGGCACCCCAAACTGTTGGTATATTCGTAAACGATTGAAATCTCTCATCGGGAATCTCTATATCATCAACCAAGAATGTGACCTGAGCGCCGCTCGGCAATTGTCTGATAATGTTTGTGTCATCTGGAGTGATGTTCTTCATAATTGTTCGATACAAATTCCTCACCAAATTCTTGAATTCTTCAGCAATCATAACTGCGGTAAAGACAATACTGGTTTTTCTTGCATTATCGATGGTGTACCTTTCCTTCTTAATCATAAATCTGTGCTTATTTCTCCAAAATGAGTAGAAAGATTCGACAAATTTTGCTAAATCATCTGGATTCACGTAATTTATAATTGTTGTAATCTCGCGGATATTTCTTAAAGTCAACAAATGGAGGTATTCAATAAAATGCTTAACATCGTAATCATCTCCTATGCGAAAAGCTTCCAATGTTCTTAAAAGCGGGGAATTCTTTTCTTTTAGTATGTCGATATACTCTCGAAGAAGAGCTTCAAAGCCTGGGTTACTCAGTATCTCGCTAGAATCTGTGTAGACTATGGAACCATCGATAATCACACTTCTTCCCATCTTATTCCCTCCTTCAAAAGAAACGCCAAACGCCTTTTATCCGTAAGATAAAGATATCCAATCAATGCCTCGAAGCCTGTACTTTTGATATAAAGGCGGTCATTACCATGTTTTCTAGCGCTCTTACTATTCATACCACGCCGAACAATATCTTTTTCTTTTTCCGTTAGAATAGGTAAAATCTTGTCCAACGCTTTACTTTGACCTTCGCGCGAAACGTAAGTATTAGAAAGTCGGTGCAAGTCTCTTGCTTTAATATCCTTTAAAACGTATAACTTAATATAAAGATTGTAAACAGCATCTCCAAGATAAGCCAGTGCATCGCTAGATAATTCTTCTGCGTTAACCGAAGGCTCTGGAAAAACATCAAACGCTTCAGGCTGCACTTGATTTTTCTCTTCTTTCGACATTTCTTGTAGCAATTATATCAGCTCCTGTATTAAGAACATCTTTAATAATTATGTCTCCAACTCTCACAGGCGCTTCAACTTTGGTATTTTTCAAGATATCCATTACTTGCATGATAACCCTTCTAGGAATAGGTTTATTTGTTTTTACCGATACCAAAGGCATATCACCATTTAAAACCAATACACTTGAGGTCAATATCCTTAAAGGTTCTACCATCTCTTGTTTTCCGTATTCAATTCCACGTGGACACCTATTTCCAGAAACAGTAATTTCACCATTACCTTCTTGTTTGACAATCAATCTACATCCCAATGGACACATGATACAAACCATCTCTTCTATTTTCATTCTAACACCTCCACTACAATGTCACCACTCCCTATTTTCGACTCTGGAATCTTAATGCTTACCATCTCACTCGGCGAGAGATTTAAGTGTTTTTTGCTGTATAACAAGTTGTTTCTTTGTTTTACACGAATAGTTCCTTCTTCCATAGGCTTTTTCACTCGCAAGTAGATATTTAAGTTTGTTCCTTCCTCATACCACGACGGGAAGAGAATACCTACGTTTTGACCTTTTTCAACGAAAAATTTTGCTGGTTCCCAGCTATTCTTGACGTACATCGCTGCAAACTTTCCAGCAACGGTACCTTCTTCTGTAACCCAGTCCACAAGGTCATAAATTACTGTACAATTCCCTGCAGCAAAAATCCAGTTAAGAGATGACCTTCCAGAACTTGATGTCACTATCCCTTTTGTCCATGGGTCAATTTTGAGAAAATCTTTAAAGAGCGTACTTTGGGGAATTAATCCAACCGATAATATCAAAGTGTCGACCTTAAACCTTTTTTCAGTTCCTGGAAGAGGTTTGAAATTTTCGTCAAGTTCAGCGATAACAACTTCCTCAAGCCTTTCCTTCCCATAGATACCAACCACTGTATGGCTCAGGTAAAGAGGAATATTAAAATCCTTCAGACACTGTCTTATGTTTCTTTCAAGTCCTCCTGGATAAGGCATCCTTTCAACAACAGCAACAACTTCAACGCCTTCCAACGTAAGTCTTCTCGCCATAATCAAACCTATATCTCCAGAACCCACTATTATTGCCCTTGTTCCAGGCAATCTATTTTCCAAATTCACAAACCTCTGAGCAACCCCAGCTGTAAAAACTCCTGCAGGTCTGGTACCAGGGACGAGTATTCCTCCCATAGGTCTTTCCCTTGCTCCAGTTGCAACAATTAGCGCTTTTGGCTTGTAAACCGTTATCCCTTCAGTCGAAGCAACTACAACCTCTTTCCTTTTGTAGTCTATCTGGTGCACGTATTGTTCGACCTTCACATCTATGTTTGGATATTGTTGAACTATCCTCTTAATTCTCTCTGCATACTCAGGTCCTGTCAGTTCTTCTCTGAAATAATGTAGTCCAAAACCATTGTGGATACATTGATTCAACACGCCACCACTTCTATCATCACGCTCTACCAAAACTACTTCATTTACACCTTCTCGTGCAGCCCCAATTGCTGCACCAAGACCTGCAGCTCCAGCACCGATAACAAGAATGTCTACACTCTTTTCTTTCATTACTTTCTCACCTGCCCTAAGAGTATGAAACTACCTTCGCTACGAAGTTTTATATCTGAAATATCAGTTCCAAGCTCTCTTGCCAGTATTTTCATTATCCTGTGCATGCAGAATCCTCCCTGGCAACTACCAAACATCGCGCGTGTCCTGAATTTTATCCCGTCTATTGTTCTTGCCCCACGTTTAATAGCCTCAAGTATTTCTCGCTCTGTCACTTTATTACAGAAACATATCATTCTCCCAGCAAGTGGGTCTTTATTAATCTCTTCATCCCAAATGGAAGCGGGTAAGTCTGCGTAGTGCTTTATCCTTTCTCTCGTAGGTTTGAAATCTGACTTTTTCTGGAACGTTTCACCGAGCGCTTCTTGAACTTCCTCAACAATGAACTTTGCTATTGCGGGTGCGGCGGTTAAACCAGGTGAGCGCATAGCTATAACGTTGAAGAACCCTATTACACTGGTCCTTCCGATAAAGAAATCTTTCTGAGGACTTTCTGGTCTTAAACCTGCAAAGGTCTTTATAGAGGCTCTAAAATCGATTAAAGGAGTCATCTTTAGTGCTTTTGACATGAGAGCTTCAAATCCTTCAAATGTTGTAGAAGTATCCTCTCTGAATTCCCGTTCCGGTGGTAGGTCAACGGCAGTGGGTCCGACTAAGATACCCCCATCGACCGTTGGAGTTACAAGTGTTCCTTTACCAAGCACTGAAGGTGTTGGAAACAGTATACTCTTTACAAAACCACTGAATTCTTGTTTATCTAAGAGAATATACTCTCCCTTCCTTGGATGCAACGGCACAAATTCCGCGCCAGCCATCTTCGCAACCTCGTCACCGTGCATTCCTGCAGCGTTGATTACAACGTCAATCTCAATCTCTCCCTTATTAGTCACAAGCTTTTTAATTCTTTGGTTTTCCGTTACTATTTCAAGAACTTGTGTGTCAAGAAAGAGTTTAGCTCCGTTTTCGATGGCGTTTTCTACTGCTGCCATTGCAATCATCCAAGGTTCCGTTATCCCAGCTGTTGGTGCCCAAAGAGCTGCCACAACTTCAGGATTAACGTTTGGTTCATATGAAAGGATTCTATCTCTATCCCAAATTTCCAGACCTGGTACCCCGTTCATTTCACCACGTTTGTAAAGCTCCTCCAGAATCCTTATTTCCTCGTCTTTGAAGGCAAGTACCAAAGAACCTATTCTCTTTAAATCAAACTGCAGCTCTTTTGAAAGCTCAGTATACATTGCGTTTCCTGGAACACAAAACCTCGAACGTACCGTTCCTGGTTCGTCATCATATCCAGCATGAACTATCGCAGAATTAGCTTTTGTCACCCCCATCCCTACATCCCAATTCTTTTCGAAAATTAACACCTCAACATCGTATCGACACAACTCTCTAGCAATCAGCGCTCCAACAACACCAGCACCAATAATTCCTATTCTCACACTTACACCCCCAACTTTAGCGTCTTTATATATTTTACCACAAAAGATGTGCCTCTTGTTTGCGAATAAGTGTTTAAAAAATTGTCATTGTTCTATTACATTTCTTGAAAATATCTCACGTGTGGTATAATTTATTTTGAATTGCTCTCCAATCTGATGTCGAAAAGGAGGAACCCACTGTGTTTGTCTCTTTCGAAGGAATAGACGGCTGTGGTAAAAGCACGCAGATAGAAATGTTTATGAAATATCTCCAGTCCAAAGGTATTGACTTCGTCAAGGTAAGAGAACCCGGTGGTACAAAATTAGGAGAGAATATTAGACAACTCTTGATTAACGAAAAAATGGTTTCAAGAAGTGAATTGCTCCTTTTCTTAGCTTCTAGGGCCCAGTTGGTTGAGGAAGTTATAAAACCAGCTTTGAAGGAAGGAAAAATAGTGGTAGCTGATAGATTTGCACACTCAAGTGTAGCCTACCAAGGCTGTGGAAGAAACTTGGGTGTAGATGTGGTAAAAATGCTTAATGATTTTGCCACAGACCATGTTTACCCAGACTTGGTGTTCTATATAGACATTCCTGCTGAGGTAGCTATATCAAGAATAAATAAGGAGCAAAGAGATAGAATTGAGCAAGAAGGTTTAGAATTTTTTGAAAAAGTCAGAAATTGTTATCTGGAATTGTGTAAAACTGAAAAGAGTTTTGTTCTGATTGATGGAACGAAAGATGTGGAAACTATAAGCAAGCAGATAATAAAAATATTTGAGGGGCTATACAAGGTGTAAGTTATTGGATATCTCAAATATTGAGGCGTTTAATTAAATCATAGACATGTATTTTACGATGATATCCTTTATAAAATCTAACATGTTTTCTATCATCCAGCCAAATAAAAACATAAGGGTCAAAAAGACAACTATGATACGTGGTGCAAACGTCAATGTCTGCTCATGAATTTGAGTAGCAGCTTGGAAGATACTAATCAGGATACCAACTGCAAGACTAACGAGCAAAGGAGGTGTTATAAGCATTAAAAGAAGCTGAATGCCGTGTTTCATTACGTCCAAGAAAACCTCAAGAGTCATGGCACAAACTCCTTTCTTTTGTTCTAAATTCTCCAGTAATTATATCAAAAAAGTTTCTTTTAAGCAAACAAATGAAAGTGACGTGTATTAGGAGGGGGCAAGATGAAAGTTGTGAGGTATCGAATATACACCGTTATCTTTTTAACAGTGGTCTTAGGGAGCATTTTTCTACCATCCTGCGGCTATACACCAAAACCTGAGTTTTCGGGAATTACTTATGATGGGAGATTTTACTCCGATTTTAGTACCCCAATAAACGTTGTTAGAAATAAGCCAATAACCGTAAATATGAAAGTTTCAGGAAACTACACTTTCACATACACATTGAATGGCATAACCCTTGATGCAACGTCAAGCAATACAATAAAACTTAGCGACTACAACAATAAGCTTAATCTTTCTGCAGAATTTTTTACCCAGTCACATCTTTTGAAGATAACGGTCTCTGCACCTGCACGAAGTGCGACACTAGAGGTGCCTTTAGTTATAGTAAACCAAAAACCTGTGATTAATATATACAAAAAGAGTAACCAGGTAGTCTCCATATCAATAATAGAACCAGATGGTGATGATTTTAAAGAAAAGTCTATCAAACTCTTCAAAGATGATAAAGAATTCTCCACACTCCAAGAAGGAGATATCGACGTTTCACGTTACACAGCAGGCAAATACAAAATAGTCGTAGTGGCAACCGATTGGTACGGTGAAACAAACCAACAGGAATACAGCTTTGAAATTCAAGAAACCGGGGGCATTCAGGAAACAAACATTCCTCCTAAAGTTAAAATCGTCCAACCATTCCAAAACGAATCAACACCTCCAAGTCTCGTGTTAAGATATGTAGGAACTGACGAAAACAGTGGCGATATCCTTGTGTACGATGTTGAAATTGCAAAGTCTGGAAGTTCGTCAACGGTTTTGAAAATTCATAAGACAAAATCAACCGAAATTATTATTCCAAACCTTGAAAGAGATACGACGTACACCGCAACCGTTACTGTTTACGACCTTGCCGGCGCTTCAGACACGGCAGCGGTCACTTTCCGAACAAGTGCAAGAGAGAATTATCTATATGTAAACGCCAAAGATTTTGGCGGAAAAGGCTTGTTGGCTATTCTCAAGACAAATGACATTAACAAAATTAGCACCGTCGGTACTTTGGTTTTTGATGATACCATAGAAGATTTTGACCTCGTGGAGGACTACATTTATCTTGCAAGCGACGAAAAGATAATAATAGTCGATTCAAAGGACAAAGCACAACCAAAGATAAAAGATACTTTAAATCTTGGTTCCCTTATTTCCATTGTGAGGATATACAAAAACTATGCTATTGTTGGCGTGGGTTACGATAGAATAGAGGTTGTCGATTTAACAATTCCATCGTCGCCATCAACATTCTCAAGCAAGGGAGGAACTAAGGTCTTCTCATTTAAGATACCAAACGTTGGAAGTTCAAAGAACAACATTAACAATTCTGGACCCAAGAAAGATTCTATCAACATTACCCAAGGCCACATCAATGATATACTCTTATACGGTGATAAAGCCTTCATTGCTGCCGACCTTGCAGGTATTTGGGAACTAGACTTATCAAACCTCCCAAATTTGACAGTATATGATGTAAAAAACATAATTCCAGGTGATTATTCAACAATAGATGTTGGTATCGTTAATAACAAACCAGTCCTGGCGTTTGGTGAAGGACAAAGGGCTGGTATCATATCGATCTCTGACACAGGATTAGCTACAAAAACAACATTTGGTGCAACATTTGACACGCCGGTTCGAAAAGTCAAAGTTCATGACGGAAAGGTTTACATTCTTACGATGGACAAATTCTACGTGTGGAATGGACTGACGTTGACATTAATTCGAAGCTTGAGAGGAACTAGTCTTAGAGATTTCCACTTTTTGTATGACATAGATGGTGACGAAAATTGTTTATTATTCGACGAAGTCAGAGGATTGTGGCGGTTCAGAAAGAACGAATCTAAACCTGGTGGATACGAACTTTTCGAACCTAACAAGATTTACTTCTCTAAGGACCATGTGCAATACGATAAATTTATCTTTCTCATAGGTGATGGATTTGTTGGAGATGGTTTAGACGGCGAAGGGCTTCATGCAATAGATGCAAGAGACCCTAAAAACTACGTTGAACGGGATAAGATACTTGGCAATTTTACAAAAATAAAACTCAATCCATACAGCTCAAACCCAACAATAAGTGTTCTTACACAAAACAAAGAAGTAAAACTATACGAATTCGATGTGGCAAATACCCTGCGGTTCACGGAAATTGCTGCCCTTAATTTGAGTAGCTTTGATGAAGTTTACGACTTTGCAATCGATAGTGCCAACAATATTTATGCATTGCTTAAGAATAGCACCGAAAACATTGTTGCAAAGTTTAGTTACGGTTCTTCTGGTTTTAACACAACCCCAGATGCGTCATATACGCTGCCTGTAACAGTATCTCAGGCTATTCCGTATATTACACCATCACCTTTGGAAAACATATCTCCAATGAATATAGAGGTTGTTATTAACAATCTCTCGAAACAAAAAGAAACGATGGCAATTCTTGTTGCTCTTGGTCGTGCAGGAAGTATGAAACTTTTACCAAATCTATCACAAGCTCAATTAATCTTCAGCAGATTTTACGTTGTTACACAAGATGAAAATGGCTATACGTTAAAGAAATATAATCCAGGTTATGATCAACGAATTATCGCTGATAAATACTTTGATAGAATCTACATTGCCGATGGTGAATATAACGGCGTTTGGTTGTTGGACAAAAACGGAGTGAATTTATTAGACACGGATGATGATAACATGACGTCTACACCCCTTTTTGAAGGAGCTCCGGCAAGAAACATCTCCTGGTATGGTGACAAACTCTTTGTTGCTGGAGGTGGGTTTGGTTATAAAATTATCAATGTTTATCAAAAAGCAAAGGTAGCTGAGGTTAATTTCTCTGGATTGACGTACGCATTCAATCTAACAACAACCGATGATAAATACATTTTTGTTTCAACTGATAGCGGATTGATAGTCTACGACATATCAAACATATCAGACATAAAACCTCTCTTCACCTTAAGTATGCCTATGTTCAAAGCTATTGGAAGATAAGGTCATCAAAAAGTTGCAGATTCAATGAGAATCCAAAGGGGGTGGAACTAACCATCCCCTTTTGCTTTTAGAAAAGAACGCCAAGATACTACAAAAATGTTTGATATATGGTAATATATAGAAAAATAAACGTGAAAAAGATAAAAGGACAGAGGAGGGAGAGAAAAATTGGGACCCCTTACCAGACAAAAGTTTTTAGAACTTCTATCCCAGAGGGTGATGTTCTTAGACGGTGCGTATGGCACGGAACTTTTCAAACGAGGATATATTAAAACCAGAGAACCCATTGAGTTACTCAACATCACTAATGCTGAGGCGGTCTTGTCACTGCAATCTGACTACGTCCACGCAGGAGTTGATTTCCTACTTACAAACACTTTCAGTGCAAATAGGCATAAGTTGATGAAATTGGGATATGATGAGTATTTCAGGGAGATTAACCAGTCTGCTGTAAAGATTGCGAAAGAGGCAACTAAAGTTGCCAGCAAGCAGGTTTTTGTTTTAGGTGATATCTCTTCCGTCGGAGAAATGATAGAACCTCTTGGAGAACTGAAATCAAAATACGTGTACAACATTTTCAAAGAGCAGGTTGAAGTCCTAGTTGGTGCAGGCGTGGATGGTATTATTATCGAAACAATGAGTGATATAAAAGAGGCAAAACTTGCGTATTTGGCAGCAAGAGATGTTGCTCCGGAAATCCCCATCTTAGTGAGTATGACCTTTGAAGAAAACGGCGTCGCCGTAACAGGTACAAGTTTAGAAGTTTACGTTGCTTTGTTCAACGATTTGGATGTTGATGCAATAGGTATCAATTGCACGCTGACTCCTGAAAAGATGGTTCCGCTTGTGAAGAAATTGGTAGCACTTTCCAAAAAACCGGTTTTTGTTGAACCAAACGCGGGAAAACCTGTTCTGTCCGCAGATGGAAAATTGACTTACAAAACTACCCCTGAAGAATTCACTATATACATCGAAGATTACGTTGAACTGGGTGCGAATATCGTTGGTGGATGTTGTGGTACAGGACCTGAACACATCAAGTACATGGTCCAGCATATTGGTCTGAGAAAACCAAAAACTAGGAAAGTTGAAGAGCTGAATGTGGTTACAAGCAGGGTTCATATGTTTAACGTTGCACCATTCTTGGTCGTAGGAGAACGTATCAACGCATCCGCAAGAAAAAAACTGCATAATGAAATTCGAGAATTCAACTTTGAGAACGTTTTAAAACTTGCTAAATCCCAGGAACAAGAAGGAGCACAGGTAATCGATGTTAACTTTGGAATAGAATCTGTTCTATCTGAAGAACATTTTTCTAAAGCAATTGTTGAGCTCGATAAAATTGTAAGCATTCCAATCTCTTTTGATATTCAGTACAACGAATTTTTAGAAAGTGCATTGATGGAATATCCTGGAAGACCGTTAATTAATTCTTCCAAGGCAACAAAGGAAGAACTCGACAAGAAGATAAGGTTACTCAAAAGGTATGGCGGTCTACTGATTGTTCTTGCAATGGGCAAGGAGATACCAAATACAGCAGAAGAAAGGTATAAATTGGGTAAAATGGCTGTAGAATACCTTGAAAGACAAGGAATAGACCGTTCAAGGATTTTCGTTGACCCATTGGTTTTACCCATTGGTGCAAACCAAGATTACAACGTGACACTTGAAACTATCAAAAAGCTCTCATCCGATGGAATAAAAACAATGATAGGACTTTCCAATTTCAGTTTTGGAATGCCAAACCGAGATGAATTGAATGCTTCATTCCTAGCTTTAGCAATGCATTCAGGATTATCAGGAGCAATCCTGAATACATCAGAAGACGCGACTATGAAAATTCTAAGAGGGATGATAAGAATTTTAGGAAAGGAAAGTGCTCGAATAAGTGAAGAAGTAAAAAGTAGCGAATTAGTACATTTGCTTCTTCGTGGTAACTTAAGTGATGCGGAAAGATACGTACTGTCCTTCTTAGATACATTAACACCAATTGAGATAATTCAAACAATTCTTGCTAAGGCAATGGAAGAAATAGGCAATCTTTACGCTGAAAATAAGATTTATCTTCCCCACCTGATTCTTGCGGCAGAAACTTCGAAGCCCATATTTAACAAGCTACTCTCCATGGTGGCAGAAAAGGATTCTTCAAGGTTGGGCAGGATTCTTCTCGCAACAGTTGAAGGTGACATTCACGATATCGGAAAGAAAATAGTGGCAACAGTTTTAGAAAGTGCAGGATTTGAAGTAATTGATATAGGCAAGGATGTACCGGCAACTGTTATTCTGGAAAAAGTTAAGGAATTAAAACCAGACATAGTAGGGCTGTCAGCAATGATGACAACAACTGTTATCCAGGTTGGACACGTGGTCAAAACACTTAGAGATAACGGAATAGAAATTCCTGTGATAGCTGGTGGTGCTTCAATGAATGAAGAGCTTGCTAAAAGATTTGGAAGCTACTATGCAAAAGATGCCCAGGAAGCTGTCAAATTGTGCAAACGAATTTTGAGTAATAACTAATGAAAGAAGGAGGCTCCAAAGCCTCCTTCTTCTTAACCCTTTTTCGAATAATAGTCGGCAACTATTTCGAACATCTTATCTATCTCTTGAAGCTTTAACTCTTTCACTTCCGTTGGCAAGCTAGAAGCTAGTATTGCTTTTCTTAACGTTTCTTCTTTTTTGAAATTCACGCCTACTACCAACACTTGTTTCTGACTCCGGTTCTGTGAAAAATCTAAGAAGAACGTACAATGTGTAAAAAATTAGTATTATAGCTCCTATCCTAAGGACCAGAAAAACCCAACTAATCGGTGGTATCGGGAAATAGTAATAGAGTTCAAAATCCATAATACCACCCCGTCTTTATAACTTCAACTTATTTTTGAATAGTATTCGGTTAGTACCTCGTACGCGTTTGCCAATTCTTCAAGCATTATTTGCCTATGTTCCTCGCTAATTTTCATGTTATTTACTTTCTTGACGAGCTCATAGTATCTCTCGCTCACCTTTGTATAAGACGCGCCGGGGCGCAACCCAAGAATTCTAAATGCTTCTTGAACATCTAACTTATCCACTTTTGTGTTGCTTTCAAGCGAATGTGCTGAACTTTTTTGGTATTCTCTACTATGTTCGTCTTCTGATTGAGTCCAAATTTCCTTTTGTTCAGCAGTCTTCTGCTGACTTTGTTGAGTTTTGACCTTTTCTTTGATAAGTGAAGATATTATGATAAACGTCACAAAAGCAAAAGCAATAAGCACAATAACTACGAAATCTCGCATTAATGTTGGGAAGAATCTGAAAATGCCGAAAGGTATCAACACCCCAAATATAGATGCTAGTACAGGGATTAAAAACAGAAAAACAACAATTGACATTACACAACCTAAACAACCCTTACTTTCCTTTCCATTACTGGTATTTGTCATGCTATTCTCACTTCACAGTCCCTTTTTGGATAATTGAATCACCTTCTATGTAGGATACGAACACGGCGGATGATTTAATTTTCTTACCCAACATGGTGTTGATAAGTGGTTCAAAGTTAAGGAATATTCCCATGAAATACTTTGAATTGTACATTGATGTGAAAAAGGTCCTGTCACCTGGTTTGTATTTGGTCGGATTTACCGTGTAGGTTATCATTCTGTCGTTCTTTATAAGTATGTAACTTTCTATCCCATTTTCAGAAGTCAACACTCCGTACTTTTCAGAACCTATCGTTACGTACTTTTTCACCTCAGCAGGCATTTTGAAACCTGTTCCGAAAACCACAGAGTACGCAGATAGACTTACCTGAGGTGTTGTTTGACTAGATTTGGAATTTTGTGCTTGCGAATCTGCACTCAACAATGCATTAACTGCTGCACCAATATCTGCAGAAAGATACATCACCCCTGTTGCATTCATGTTTGTTATATTAAAGTTAGATGCTAAGGCATCTAAAAAAGTTTTTCTCAGAGCGTCAGGGATGGGCCTGTTGACAAACACCAGTAAATCTCCACCAACATTTTTGTCGGCAAAGATATCAATAGGTTTTGTATTTTCCAGTGTTTTGAGCACATTCTTCGCATCTGCCGTTTTGGCATCCAACTTTTGGTAGAAAGTAAGCGCGTTATTTTCTACTCTTATGTATCCGTATCCTTCGAATGTGATTTTACCGTCTGTCACGTAGGAATACGTTACTCCAAGGTTCCCCTTGAGATTTGAAAGTAAATTTGCTGGAACTTTACCACCACCAACTTGCATATCGGAATATATAAAGTAATTCTCAGTAAATTTAACTTTCTTCAACGTCTCCGCCTCTAGAAAGCTCTCCAATACCTTTCTGACTTTCGTAGGACTCTTTACAGGGCCCAGCACAACAGTTGTATTTCCATCTTTATCAATGGCAATGAGCATTTCCTTGCTAAACAAGTCGAAATCATCTAATGTGTATTTCATCGATAAAAGTTGCTGTTCTAACACACCTCTCACAAGTGACTCCAAACCTATTCCTGTATCAGCTAACAAGGTTTGACCTATGGGCAATGCTTTAAACGCATCGTAAGCCTTAGGAACGTCAGGAACGTACAGAATTGCTGAGTAATCTTTCGGCAAAAATTTTAAGGCGTTAGAAAATGCAAAGACGGAAAAAAGAAATAGCAGTCCAAATATGAATAACTTCTTTGACATACTCATACGAAACACCTCCAGTGAATAATTTCTTGATAACTATCTGTTGTAGACTTCGGAAAAAACACTCTCAAAATCTGTTGCTGACAACTTTCTGTTTGGTATGTAATTCGCGAACTCTTCTTTTCCTCCGCCCTTTCCTCCAAACCTTTCAATTAACGCTTTTACAAAGTTCCGCACATCATACTTTTTTGAACCGATGATGTACTTGCTACCATCGTAGAAAACCAAGAACTGGTTGTCAACGATTTTCGACAAGAAGTTTCCAACTTCTGTGTAACCTTCCAAGTAGACAAAATCACTGTTTTCAACAGTTCGTTTCAATAATTCCGCATAGTCTTGTGAAACTTTTGAAAGCAACGAACTTTTTTCCCGAAGTTCATCGAGTATCTTTTCAACACGCTGGTTCAGTTCATCGATTGAAGAAGTTAATAGTCTTGAAAGGTTCTTCAGCACGTTGTTGTACTTTCTGAAATATCTTATAGCCCTCTCCCCTGCGACAAAATAAACCCTTGTGAGGTTACCTTTCACTTTTTCCAGATCTATAATCTTTACAACACCTATCTCGCCGGTATTATCAACATGAAACCCACCGCACGCCGAGATGTCTAGGTTCGTTATTTTTATCAATCTTACCTCTCCTTTTATCTTGTCGCTCAAAGGTTTTCTCAATTCAAAAGCCTTAGCTCCTTCGACATCTGTTAATATTTCCTCTACCTGCGTGCAAGATTGAACAATCCTGTTCGCCAAATCTTCTGTTTCCTCAATGACTTCTGGTTCCAAAAACGGTATGTCCAAGTCTATAGTTGAATACTCTTCGCCCATGTGAAAGCTAACAGTCTCAATTTCAGCAACTTCTATGAAAGCTGCTGACAATATATGCTGCGCAGTATGTTGTTGTGCAATATCTTTCCTACGAACTTGGTTGATTTGCACATCGTATATGCCTGGTTCTATCATCCCCGCAAGTTCATGGATAACAAAACCGTCCCTTTCGCTTACAGACAATACATCGACATTGCCGACTCTTCCTCTATCTCCAAGTTGCCCACCTTTTCCATCGGGATAAAATGGTGATGAAAGAGCGTACGCGTAATATTTACCACTCTTTTCTTCGATTTTGAGAATTTCTAATTTATCGCTTTTGTAAACACTTTGAATCTTCAAGGTTTCCAACCCCTTATGTGTTCTTTATAGCTCTTGGTCTTAATCACATTAGCTTAGCTTTTTAATAAAATCAAGAGTTCTTTGCAATCTTCTAATTGTTTCTCCTTTTCCTAGTACAACTATACTTTCAAACAGCCCAGGAGTAACAAGCTTTCCAAGTAATGCTCCTCTAATTGTCTGAAAAACTTTATTGGTTCCGATATTGAGTGAGGCAGCAATTTCCCTCAACGTTGTTTCAACATTCTGAATATTGTAATCTTCTAAGCTTGAAAATCTCTCCAGCGCCAACTCGATGATACTAACAGCTTCTGGTTTCTTTGCGAACTTTTCAATGTAATCTTCCGAATACTCGTATTCCTCATCAACAAATGGCAGAGCAAATTCGTAGAGCTGTCTTAGGGTATTAACCTTCTCTCTGCATATTTCTAAAACCTCTCTTGGAATGCGTTTTTCGGCTCCAACGAACTTTCTCCATTCCTCAAAATGGGTATAGAGTTCATCCACTGTAAGTAGTCTCATATGCTTTCCGTTGACCCACTCAAGCTTTTGATAATCAAATACAACATTTTTGTTGGAGATTCTATCTGGGGTGAACGAATCTATCTTTAGAGTATAATCGAATATCTCTTCGTCTACGCTCCATCCAAGGATTGCAAGATAGTTAACCAAAGCTTTAGCAAGGTATCCTTCCCTTCTGAAATGTTCAACTGCAGTTGCTCCATGCCTTTTACTCAAAGGTGTCTTGTCTGCGCCAAGTATCAAAGGAATATGCATAAATTTTGGGGGTTCCCACCCAAATGCTCTGTAGATGAGTATCTGTTTTGGTGTGTTTGATATATGGTCTTCTCCACGAAGAACATGCGTTATCCCCATCAGATGGTCATCTATAACAACGGCGAAGTTATAAACAGGATATCCGTTGGACTTCAATATTATAAAATCATCCATGTGTTCTGTTGAAAATTCAATCTCACCTTTTAGCATATCATTGAATTTCACAATCTCATTCTCCGGCACTTTAAAAACAACGGTATATGGGTTCCCATCTTTTGGTTCTTGAGTTGTTGTGTAAAGGACTTTTTTTGCATCTTCTTTATCGTAAACCGCAAAGTAGGCATGCCCATTTTTAACCAACTCGTATGCGTACTCTTTGTACAGTTTCAGTCTCTCACTTTGCCTGTAAGGACCAAACTCGCCTCCAATGTCTGGTCCTTCATCCCAGAACAAACCAAGCCATTTTAAATCGTTCATTATCATTTGCTCTGACTCACGTGTTGACCTTTCCGTATCGGTATCTTCTATTCTTAGGATGAATTTACCCTTGTTTTTTCTTGCAAACAACCAATTAAACAGTGCAGTTCGAGCTCCACCCACATGTAGGTAACCGGTCGGACTAGGTGCAAATCTCACTCTTACCATTTCCGTTTCCTCCTGTGTGTAGTGTTTTTATTATCATCTTCTTATAAAAACTGCAGGAACAAAAACTTCATCTTCAGTTAAGCTACCGTGCATGCCAGAAAGTCTTTCTTCGCCACCACTGTATAAATATGTAAAGGCATTATTCGCCCTTGTTATCATTATAGCATCACCTATTCTGTTATACAACTCCGGATGCATTCTCCCATTTCCAAAAAGTCCCATATCCACAGCTTCTCTACTTGTTAGAAGCACGCAACTTAAAGGGTAGTTTTCTTCAAAGTAGTTCTTTAAAAACTCGTAGTTGCTCTTTTTTACTAAATAGAAATACATCATTCTCATTTCTCCACCTGGAGGTGACACTAAGAGTCTGTTGAATACATCCGTCGGTTTTAAGAAATAGTTTGTCGAACTTGGTATCTGAACCATACCATGGTCAGATGTAACCACAAGAAGTGTATCACTAGGTAGGTGGGCTTCGGCAAATTTCTTAATTTCTAAAAGTATCCTTGCCATTTCCATTTCGTAAGCTTCACTATCCGGACCTTTTTTGTGGCCCAAACCGTCCAGATGACCCCAGTAAATGTAGAGAATCCCTTGCCAGTCTTCAGCAAGCTTCTTTTTTAAAGTAGCCAACAAATCTCCCATATAGTAATACCCCATTACGTGCGCATTTTTATGTATCAAATAAGAGAGACCCGAGTTAGAGATATTGGCATGCGTTAAGACCCCTCCGTAAAGTCCCCTGTCTTTCAAAAGGTCGAAAACGTTATCTAATCTGTGCAACCGTTTCTTGATAAGACCAGAAAATATACCACCTTCTACCCCCGGATACGTGAACTCAATCATGTTTGTAATTGAACCTATCTCACGTAGATACAAAATATAACCAAGAAGCCCGTGTTCTTTTGGCGTCTTCCCAGTAAACCAACTCGTTACAGCAGCAACAGTAGTTGTTGGGAAGACACTTGAAACTTTCAGAATATCTCTGAACCCAACAATTGCGTTGATTTTTACGAACTTGTTATATCCCATACCATCTATTAAGAATATCACTATTTTTCTCACATCGTGGAAAAACCCCTCGAAGTTACCTTCGAGGGGGTATCCGGGATGGTTTGATTGAATTTCGAAGTGCTTGAGAAACGTTGAAACAAGATTGACAATTGATTTGTCGTATTGTGGAGTAATCAAGCCGTCACCGATGTTCATTATCCTTTAACTGCTCCTTTCACAAGCCCACCGACAATATATTTTTGCATCAACAAGAAGAGAATCACCATTGGCACCATACCTATCATCGCAGCTGCTGTAAACAATCCCCATTGCGTTTCAAACGGACCTGTCGAGAAGGTGTACAAACCTATAGCGTATGTGTACTGTTTTACGTCTTGTAATATAATCCTTGCAAGGACGAATTCGTTAAATGTACCCATGAACGTAAGGATAACGATAACCGCAAGAATTGGAGAAGCAAGAGGAAGAACTATTTTCACAAATGTCTGCCATCTCGTTGCACCATCGATTAGAGCTGCTTCTTCTAATGAGTCTGGGATGGTGTCGTAATAACCTTTTATAAGGTACATGTTGTACGCGATACCACCCAAATAAGCAAATATCAAACCAGATAGTTTGTTCAACCCAAACCCTGGAATATACTTTCCTGCAAACGATAAGAATGTGTAAATAGCAATCATGTACATAATTGCTGGGAACATTTGAATGAGCAATAACGCCATGATTCCATACTTTCTTCCTTTGAATCTCATTCTACTGAATGGATATGCTGCAAGAGCAGTTACCGCAGTTATTATAATTGCAACACTGAGAGAGACAATAACACTGTTCATAATCCACCTTAACATGTAATGGTCTGGTTTTCTTTGCCAAATTTGGTCAATTCTGAACGCCGCTCCATCGAGTTTTTTCAAAGTTGCTGAAAGTTCTTTAATATTAAGCTTGTCTGACAATTCTGATGATTTTCTCGACATAACATTCATATTAGGTACTACGTTGTTCCTATATACAGATAGTACAGTGTCAGTTAAACGTTCCATAGCAATAGGTCTGACCTTTACACCTGTCTTAGAAACGGGCATAAACTTGGGACCCTGAATTTCTATATCCGCAAGGTAAGCTTTTAAGTCGTCTATGAAAGGTTCATAGTTTTGTGAAAAGAGCTCGTAGTTCGTAAACATATCTTTTGCAGTACCTGGCCAATCAAGCTTAGAAGCTATTTTCCTAATCTTACTCTGCTTTTTTTGGTCATTAATCATGCTTGCCACATCTGTTGTGATTCCAAATATCCTCCTGGATTGGATGTTAAGCATTTGCAGTTGAGCTGGGAGTTTTATGTTAGCGACTAAAGTTTTTATTCTTTCAAGCTGAGTAACTGCAAGTTTTGCTTTTAGGTACAACAATGAATCATGTAAAATCTCGTAAGCTTTTGTAAGCTCAGCACTGGTTTTGTTCATTTCTTCTTCTATCTTAGCGTACCTACTCTTGTATTTCGTTATTTCCGCTTGCAGTTGTAACATTTTCTCGGTTACTCTATTTAATCGATTAATTAAGCTTACAGTTTCGGTTATTGTACTTGCTATTCTCGTTGTAAAAACATCTATTGTATTCAAGAAATCGGCAAACGGTGCCTTATCCTTGTTTGTTGCCTGTACCCATCTGCTCATAACTTGGTTATATCCGTTTTGGAATTCTGACAACGCATCATCGATATCTTTCAAATCATCAAACTTTTGAACATTTAACTGGATATCTTTTATCTGTTCGAATGTTGTTTGGAAACGTTCTAATATTATATTTTCTTCTGGCAATGATTCTGACAAAACATTAGAAACCTCTGCTGCATCAAGCAAATCAATAGCAGATTTGAGAACTAAGGAGTATTCCTTTAGTTGTGGAACTAAGAAAGAACGAATTGTTTTAGCAAGACTTAGATATTGACTTTGATATGTTTGATATGTTTTTTCTAGAGGTTCAACAGCGCTTTTCAACTTCATCTTTTCGCTATTTAATTCTTCTAATTGCATTTTTCTTTTACCAATCATATCTTCCCAATCCTGCTGACCTGCGTATGGGTCAATTTCTAGTATTACACTTAAATCCTCACCTTGTGAGTACAATTCATAAGCGGCGACTTCCAAGTATTTTTCTGGTCTTTCAAATTGGAGTTCCATAATTATGTTATCTATATCAGCTATGTAAGATTTTATAAGCGATTGTGAATTCTTTTCAAAATAATCATTAAGATACGCAATTGCGTTGTCTATTTCTTTTTTCAATTTTTCGGTTTCTTGGATGTACGTCTTGAATCTTTCCACATCGCGTTGGAAAAGTTCTTTCGCTTTTTCAACCGTAATCTTATCATGAGGGGGTGCCATAAGAATAAGTGCGTCCATATCAGAAACCAACCTTGGTCCATTTTTCTCAGGTGCTATAAGGTCTATGTAGTTTTGGAAAGTCATTCTACTGCTAAACAGTTTTGTCGAAAACGCTGCATTATCACGTCTTAAAGACGTAGAAACAACCCAGACTATTGGGAATAAGACAACTATAGAGACTATTATAAGAACGATATGAGTGAGCCATTTTCTTTCTTTTCGAACCATTATCTATTCACCTCCTCAAAGGACCCTGACAGGCGGAAGTTGATAAAGCTCAGTGTTCCGACTATGAAGAATATGATAATAGATATCGCTGAAGCAAAACCGAAATCTTGACCACGTCCTCCTTCAAAAGCAAGCTTGTACGTGTAAGAAATCAAAATATCTGTAGAACCAGCGGGGGTTGTTGTATTTGGCATTGCGGGTCCACCACCAGTAAGGAGGTAAATGTTGACAAAGTTGTTGAAATTGAACGCAAAACTACCAACCAGCAAAGGTGCGATGGTAGTCATTAGCAATGGGAATGTAATCTTCCAGAATCTTTGCCATTTGTTAGCACCATCAATAGCAGCAGCTTCGTAGTAATCTTCAGGAATACTTTGCAAAGCACCCAGCGAAACAACCATCATGTAGGGAAAACCAAGCCATGTGTTGACCGTCAATACAGCAACCTTAGCCCAGAATGGGTCATTAAACCACCTGATAGGTTCCTTACCAAAAAGTTGAGTGATTATAAACTTGTTTAAGATACCGTAAGTTTCATTGAAAAACCCGTTTTTCCAAACGAGAACAGATATGAAAGCAGGTATTGCCCAAGGTATAATTAAAAGTGACCTGTAGATTGCACGCCCTCTTAAATTCGGATTATTAAGAACAAGTGCAAGTATCAGACCTATAACAAAAGTGAACAAGACGCTCAAAGCCGCCCATGTAAAGTTCCAAACGAATATTTTTGCAAATGGGCCGGAAACAGTCGGATCGGTGAATATTCTTGTAAAATTCTTCAAACCATAGTAAGAGATGTATCCACCAACAGCAACCTTTTCTCCTTTTTCATTTATATCGTAAATCGTACCATTCTCCTCAATTAGAGGCCTGTTCGTGATGGTATTTATAAGAACGGTCTTTACTATACTTTTTCCCTTCTCTATTGTTTCAGCAAGGCCTAGTTTATACAAATGCCTGATATTGTACATTAAAAGCTTGCCTTCTTCATTTTGCCTGATTGCAAATCTATTGCCATTGCTGTCAACAAATTCTATTTTACTCATAATTGGGAAAAGTATTGAATACTTGAAGTAGTCTTCGTTTATGGATGTTGAACTATCTTCAGGGTTGTAAAAGTACCTGAAAATCTTTCCATTATCTCTTATAAGCTCTATTTTACCGTCTTGCCTTTCTAAGCTCAATCCACTTTCGCTAAGCTTTATCAATTCGGCTTCACCTAATATCAATTGCCCTGCTTCACTTTTCAGAACGCGATATTCGCGAGCAACATAGTAACTTGAACCATCAGATACAATAGTTCTAAAATCATTCGTTGGCTGAGTACCTTCGAACCTCACATACACACTGTAAGTTAGTGGCGAACTATCTGGAACAATGTAAGTATAAATCGGGTCAACGAGTAATCTTTCAACAACCTCTTGACGTGTCATAATGTGACCGGTTCCATAATTTGTAAATGCAGTTCTTATTGTGAACGCAATTGGATAGAGAACGAGAATAAAAAGTAAAACCAAAGCGGGTATCATGTAGCGATATGGATAGGCGTTCCTATTAAGAATAAAAAAGTCTATCAAGAATATCAAAACAAAGAGTGTTACAGATAATTCGTAGAAACCCCTTCCAAAGAGGAAGATGGCACCAAGTATGCTGAATATAGTGAATACAACTAGCATTGTGTAACCAAGAGCTTTCCAAAACTTCATCAGTTCATCCTCCTTGTAGTCATTTTAAGGAACTTCCTTCATCGGAATTATTTATATGAGCTACTACTACGGCCGTTTTCTCAATTCCTACATAATTAACTTAAGAAAAAGCACGGGGGCATTCCCCCGTGCCCCATATTTTTTGCTATAACTACTTAATCTGTGCCTTTATCTGGGCTACGGCGTCGGCAAGAGCCTTTTCTGCTGGAACACCCTGGTCAAGCGCTTTTGCAAGAGCATCTCCCATTGCTCCCCAGACAGCTGCCATTTCTGGTACGTTTGGCATTGGAAGACCATATTTTCCAAGGAAGTCGGCGAATTTCTTTGTAAGTGGGTCTCTTGCCATAACGAGTTCGTTAACATCCGTTCTCGATGGACACCTTGGGTCTGCCTGCCAAATTTGGAACATGATATCTTTGGTTGCTATGAACTTTGTCAAGAAGTCAAGTGCGAAGAGTTTGTTTTTACTCTTTGCATTAACCATGAAACCTTGTGCACCAAAGAACGGCTTTGGTTTCTTTCCGCCAGGAAGGTCTGGAATTGGAGCAACATCAAAATTGATACCGGCCTGTTTGTAGCCAGGAACCGCCCATGGTCCGTTGATTATCATTGCTGCCAAACCGTCTTTGAACAGACCATCCATTGTATTGTAGTTGTCGCCAGGTGTAAGTATCTTTTCATCAACAAGTTTCTTAATAAGTTTGAGACCTTCGATTGCTCCAGCATTTGCAAGTCCAACATCTTTCACATTGATTTTTCCTGTCTTATCGGTTCCAAACACGTAACCGCCCATACCAAAGAATGCAAATGAGCTGAAGTAGAAGTTCTTGTAGTCGTAAATAAATCCTCTAACTTCTCCACCATAGTCTTTTTCTATTTTCTTCGCGAGTGCGATGAGTTCATCAAATGTTTTTGGTGGGTTCTGGACGTAGTCTTTGTTGTACATTAGTGCTGGACCATCGAATGCATATGGAACACCGTAAATCTTGCCGTTGTAGGTAAATCCTTGAAGTGGTGCAGGGAAGTATTTGTCTTTTTCTGGGAGGTTGATTGGTTCAAGTAAACCGTTAACAACAAGTTCTCCAACCCAGTCATGTGCTCCGACAATGATATCCGGACCTTCACCTGCTGGTGCTGCTGTCAAGAATTTCGATTTGATATCCCCGAAATTGACTTGAATAACATCAACCTGAACACCATACTTTGCTTTGTACTGGTCTGCAAGCTTTTTAAGAATAGGAACCTGTGCTTCTGATGTCCAAATAGTGATCTTCTTGGCTTGAGCAAATGCCAAGAAAACGAAAAGAACTGCCAAAACAACTGTTAGCCACTTTCTCATACGCTCTACCTCCCCTTTCAGGATAATGTGGAAACCATTTATATTATACTACAACTTGCCTTAAAGTGAACCTTATTTTGGAAAAGTTTCCATAAAGTATGTGAAAATTCCAGGATTCGTATTTTAAGCTACATTAATATCACTGCGCACAAAAAAACATACTTCAGCATACTAAAGCATACCAAAGGATACAACAGTAACGAAGAAATTGTCACTAATAATTCGGAATACCTAGTATTGAAATGTACAGCTACTACTTGTATAATTCTAAATGCTGTGAATCATTATCAATTATCAATCAACCAGTTGAACGGAGGTGAACAACATGGAAAAAAGAAGGAGAAGAGTCATCATACTTGGTGCCGCCGGTAGGGACTTCCACAACTTTAACACGTTCTTTAGGAACAACCCCGATTACGAGGTTGTTGCTTTCACTGCTACGCAGATTCCCGATATAGCTGGTAGAATTTATCCTCCCGAGCTTGCTGGTCCACTCTATCCAAATGGAATTCCTATCGAAGATGAAGCACATCTTCCAGAACTCATTAAAAAATACGATGTTGACGAAGTTATTCTTGCCTATAGTGATTTACCACATCAATATGTTATGGAAAGGGCTGCAATTGCTCTTGCAGCTGGTGCTGACTTCAAACTCATGGGTCCAGATTCAACAATGATAGAGTCAACCAAACCTGTTGTTTCTGTATGTGCTGTAAGAACTGGTTGTGGAAAGAGCCAGACAACAAGAAGAGTGCTTGACATTTTGAGAAGCAAAGGGCTCAAGGTAATCTCAATAAGACATCCAATGCCTTACGGTGATTTGGTTGCACAAAAGGTTCAAAGATTCGCCGATTACTCCGACCTTGATAAACACAACTGTACAATTGAAGAAAGGGAAGAGTACGAACCACACATTGATAGAAAGAGCGTAATTTACGCAGGTGTCGATTACGAAGCTATTCTCAGGGCAGCCGAAGCGGAAAATCCAGATATTATCCTCTGGGATGGTGGTAATAACGACTTCCCATTCTACAAAACCGATTTACACATCGTTGTAGTTGACCCACACAGACCTGGTCATGAAGTTACTTACTACCCCGGTATGACAAATCTGCTTATGGCAGACGTAATAGTCATTAACAAAGAAGAAACAGCAAATAGAGATGACATTGAAACAGTTAGAAAGAACATTGCTAAATGGAATCCTAATGCAATAGTAGTTGATGCCGCATCCCCAATCTTTGTTGATGACCCATCATTGATAAGAGGGAAAAAGGTCTTAGTTGTCGAAGATGGTCCAACCCTAACACACGGTGATATGAGATACGGAGCTGGATACGTTGCAGCAAAGAGATTTGGAGCAAAAGAAATAATTGACCCAAGACCGTTTGCAGTTGGTTCTATCGTTGAGACCTACAACAAATACAGCCACTTAGATGTTATACTTCCAGCGATGGGCTATGGCGAAAAGCAAATGAAAGAATTAGAGGAAACAATCAACAAGTCTGATGCGGAAGTCGTTATAATAGGTACACCTATCGATTTGAGAAGGGTTTTGAAACTCAACAAGCCTGCAGTCAGAGTTAGATACGAACTCCAAGAGATAGGCGAACCAACACTTGACCAAATTCTTACAGACTTCCTCAAGAAAAAAGGACTTTTGAAGTAATCACAAAATAACAAAAAATCAAGCGGGTGTGTTGAAAACACACCCGCTTTTTTCAAGTATAAAAAGCGTTATTGGATAGCCTAATCTATGGTACAATTCCAGACTATACAGTTACATCAAGACTCTTACCCTGGAAAAGTTCGCCAGCAATCCTTACAAGCTTGAGATTCATGTCTTGTTGTTTGTAAAACGCAAATTCCAAAGTTCTAAGCATAAGCTCTTTCGCTTGTTCGACTTGCTGATTCACGTCCAAAGCGGATGGTCCGGAAGTTGATACACCCTTTACTCCAACGGACATTTGATGATACATGGGTCCTAAAATACTGTTTACACCAGAAATAGTCATACATATCACCTCTGGTTGTATTATCGGCAAAAACAGAATTTATTTTACGGTTAGCTTGTCAATCTTTCACTATCTTAAAGATAGTTCTTTCTTCTGTGCTATTCACGTGTATTTTCAAACCCAACTTTTTAGCAATTTCGTTTGCAATATAAAGTCCCAAACCTGTGCCTGTTGATTTCTCACCTTTGAAGAATCGTTCAAAGATTTTCGGAATAACCTCTTCGGGTATCATTTCACCGTGGTTAACAACTGCAATTTCGTTGTTTTTTATTTCAATTAAGTAGGGAGGTGCTCCATGGTTAAAAGCGTTATCAAGCAATATCGTCAAGATTATACCCAGTCCCTCCCTATTTGTTTTCATTGTTCCTTCCCCACGAATTTCCACATTGACAGATTCATGGTTTCTGTTTCTAAATTTCTGATGCAGTAACTCTTCGCAAAAGCTCTTTAGTTCTATATTCTCCTCTGTAAGAGTTTCCACCCTCGCAATCAAGAGCATGTTTTCAACTATTTGTTTTATCTCTTTACTACTTTCTTCTATAGCCTGAACAGACTCCCTCAAAACGTTCTCATCATTCATACCCCAACGTTTAAGCATGTTAACGTAACCTAATAACGTTGCAACAGGTGTTCTTAATTCATGCGATACAGCCGAAACAAAAGCTTCTTGAGCTTTATAGGACCTCTCTATTCTTTCCATCAATTCATTAAACTTTTGAACCAGCTCTTTCAATTCATACGTGGTGGTAGCCATCTCAACTCTTTTTGTAACATCCGTGCCACCAAGCAATTCAATTTGTGATATGAACTCCTTTAATTCTTTAACGTTCTTCCTTGTCAGAAAATAAGTAAACACTGCTACGCCTATTGCAAGAAGCAAAATAGCGAGGATAAAAAGCTTCCGAACGTTTTCGAGAAATTTGATTATTGCAGTTATCTCCTTTCCTACTATCACATTCTGAACGGATGTCATATAAAAGTAGCGATTTCCAATTTTCTTTAGTCCATTTTCTTCAACTAAACCTATTCCATAAGGATCATTGACTACCACTCCCTCTTCCAAATCCGCAACATATGCATCCCATCTTAACACAATGTACTGCTTACCAAAAGGTGTGGAAATGATGGTTACAAACCTTCCAGGGTTGGAAAAATCTTCAAGGACGGGTCTCATGGCAAGCTTGTAGAAGTATAGGTATGTGATTCCTAAAACAAAAGAGACAAGAATGACAGTTGCAAAAGTATTTACAAGCGCAAGCTTAGTGGTTAGTTTCAAGTTCTTCACCAACCAGTCGGTAACCTACTCCCCTGACTGTTTTTATCAAATCAGATGAGAGCTTCTTTCTGAGGTAGTTTATGTAAACTTCCACGGTGTTGTCTGAACCGTAATAATCTATGCCCCAAACAGCATTGAGTATTTCTTCTTTGCTAACAGCTCGATTTCTGTTTTTAACTAAATATATCAGCAACTCAAACTCAGTTTTCGTTAGGTCAACCTCTTTTCCGTCATAATACACAGTCCTTCTATCTTCGTAGATTTCTAGAGGACCTATCCTGTATGGTCTTGAGACATCGATATGTTTCCTTCTTAAAAGTGCCTTAATACGAGCTAAGAGTTCTTCATTGTCAAATGGCTTTGTAAGGTAATCATCTGCTCCGGATTCAAATCCTGTAAGCTTGTCTTTTTTCATCCCTAGAGCTGTGAGCATCAAGATTAAAACGTCTGGACTAAGTTTTCTTAAATTTTGAGCTATTTCGTAACCGTCCATATCTGGAAGCATTATATCGAGTATTACCAAGTCTGGCGCGAACTGTTTGAAATTTTCAAGAGCATCTATACCATTATCAAATGAAGCTACTTTGTAGCCTGCGTGTTCAAGTTCCATCTCTAGAAGTCTACGAATTTTTCTGTCATCTTCAACAACCATAATTCTTGGAGTATTTTCCACAAACCCCACCTCTAATCGAAAAAAGCAATTACAGACGACTTAATGTGAAACTTTTAAATATTGAAAATTACAAAAGCTATGGTATACTATCTACTGCTGGACGGAGGCGTGTCCGAACTGGCTAAGGAGCCGGTCTCGAAAATCGGTGGACCTTACGGTCCTTGTGGGTTCGAGTCCCACCGCCTCCGCCATTTTATTTTTTAATAAGTTATCCTTTTTGTCCTGCACAAGTCACTGGTTGTGTGATGTTCCTCTCTGTATTGCATATTCATCCAACGCCTTTTGCCACAAATCTTTAAAAGGAACACCGTAAGTTTGAAGTTCTTGAATAATGTCGGTTGCCACAGATTCTATTAGTATCCTTGCGTATTCGTCATCAAAAATAACAAGATAATAATATGTTGTCACTTCACCTTTGCTCTTTTTCCAAATTTTGTAGGTAACAGCCAGTGCATCGTCAAATGCGATTCTTTGGTAAAGCTGGTCAAATAATTCGGCTATTTTTGTACCCATTGTTTTCGCCCTTTCCTCGTCGAAAAGTGAAATGACCTGTGCTATAAGGCTGTTTTTCACTGTTTCTAGTTCTGTAATCAAACCCTGATAAGCTATTTGTTGAGCTCCGTCTCTGATACCTTTTTCGTTAAAAGTAGGACCTGAGAATTCTCCCAATGAATAAATAACAACTTTCCCTTCGAGAAATTTACTCAGTTTTTCACTGAGAATTTCATTTTCATATATTAATTGCGCATCAGGGCCCTTTTTGCTCAAGTCCGGTAGTTCAACATTTGTGAGTTGAGGTACTGCCGGTCTCTCTGTAATCACGACTGTTTGAGTAATTATCAATGTTGCCGCTACAATGGAAAAAATCAACCAGAATATAAGTTCTTGCATTTGACCACCTCAATTTAAACTGGGAAAATCTTTTCAAATTATTGCTGAATATTTCCTTAACATTTCTGAAAGCGGTGTCCCATCAAAAAATATATTCTCTTCTTCAGTAAGTTCGAGAAATTTTACTTGGAGATTTTCGTTTCCATAACCTTTAACCCAAGACGTGAATCTTCGACTATAAGCAATATGTTTCACTTCAAACCTCTCAACTATCATTCTTATAATTCTACTTCGCACCAAGTCACCAAATGAAGGATGGTACGGACCGGCAACAACAAATTTTAATTGAGATTGTGGAATATGATAACCAATTCTAATAACTTTTCCATCATTACCTTCAGCAATTATAACCATTTCGGTCACAACAAGTGTGGCTTCTTCAAGTGTCTGAGGCTTGTATAGACCTTTCTCTAAAAGTTTCTCTAGCGCTGTGTTCCTAAAAACAATTGTAGGATGTATTCTAAAGTTTCTGATACCTTCATTTATAAGGAGTCTGACACTTTTCAAATCTTTCTCTCTGCTATCTTTAGGAAGCCCGGTCATTAGATGTGCAATAATTTCAAAATTGTCTTTTAATAGTGATATCGCTTTAAAAATATCGTGTTTCGAATAATTACGCCCGGAGTGAAAAAGTACTTCATCATCGATACTTTCAATCCCTAATTCTATCGTTTTTACGTTGCTTTTCTTTAGGAATTCAACAATATTCTCATCGATAGCATCAGGTCTGGTGGAGACTCTTTTTGGTATATCTGGTCTTATCGAAAGTAACTTTTCCATTAGTTCCCATTTCAAGC
Source organism: uncultured Fervidobacterium sp. (assembly GCA_964452455.1). Taxonomy (GTDB): domain Bacteria; phylum Thermotogota; class Thermotogae; order Thermotogales; family Fervidobacteriaceae; genus Fervidobacterium. Next base: position 60,181 of record CAYVMA010000061.1, read on the forward strand.
CCGTAAATGTGCCGCCATAGTATGCTATCTCATCTATCTGAGTCACAAACGCAAGTTCTTCAGCAATTTTGTCAATATTTGGGATTGTTTCTCCTGTCATTATAACCTGGTTGCAGTAAACACAACGTGTCTTACAACCAAGGTTCGGCAGAAATACGGGATATATCTTAGGTTTCTTTTCACTCTCTTTCTGTTTTAATTCCTGTTGTTTCACTTAAGTAGCTCCTTTACAACTTCGTTCACTAATTTTCCATCAGCAGAGCCTTTGACCCTTGCCATTACTTCTTTCATAACCTTTCCAAAGTCTTTAGGCGTAGCATTCAGCTCTGATATTACAGCTGAAACGAGCTGTTTTATTTCCTCTTTGGAAAGCATCTTAGGAGCGTATTGCTCTAGTATTTTGAGTTCTTCTTCTTCGGCTTTTGCTAAGTCTTCCCTACCTGCTGCCTTGTAAGCTTCTATTGATTCTTGACGCTTTTTGATTTCTTTAAGGATAAGCTTTTGCACGTCTTCATCGGACGCTTCTTTTTTCTCACCTTCAACTTCAAAATAGCCGATAGCAGTTTTGATGGATCTTAAGACTCGTAATCTTATTTCATCTTTATTTCTCATAGCTTCTTTCATATCATTGAGTATTTTTTCCTTAAGTCCCATATGAATCCTCCTTCTGTCGTTAAACAGTTTTAGTTCCAGCTATTCTCCAAGAAGGCCTGCAAGGAAATTTTTAACTGCTACAAGGTTAGACCTCGAGTTGTACCCACCTTCATGCACAATAACGAGATAGTCGCTCACTAAAGAATTAGCTATCAACGAGCCAATAGTTTTGTAGTCTTCAGATAAAAGAGCGAATCTTCCGACAGGGTCTTTTATATGCGTGTCAGTACCCAGAGAAATCATAAGGGCGTCTGGTTTGAAATCTTTTAACTTTTGAACTGCCTTTTTTAAAGCCTCAACATATATATTCACATCTGCGTTTTCAGGCAAAGGAATATTTAAATTCGTCCCATACGCGTTTCCTTCTCCACATTCCGTCTCGTAGCCGCTAAACCACGGATAAAATTTTCTGGGGTCTCCATGTATAGAAACGTAAAGCACTTTTGGGTCTTTGTAAAATATATCCTGCGTTCCGTTGCCATGGTGGAAATCTAAATCAAGAATAGCGACACGCATACCCTCTTCTTCAAGGTATCTAGCTGCAACTGCAACGTTGTTGAAATAACAGTATCCACCACCATAATTGACCATTGCGTGGTGTCCGGGTGGTCGTGTAAGTGCGTACGTCATAACTCTTTGCTCGAGGGCGTATTTTGTCGCACTGAGAACTACGTCTACGGCTCTTTTGGCTGCAAGAAACGCTTCTTTCTTGATAGGTGTTCCAGTATCAAATATTGGGTCAATAAAAAATACTTCTGGGAGGTATTCGTCCTCCACTTCCTGAGATTTCTTGACTAAATAATTAAAGTAACTTTCACTATGCACTTTCAGGATATGTTCTTCGCCGAACTCCGATGGTTGAATTGCTTGGAAATGTTCTTGAAGATAATTCAAAACAAACTTTAACCTGCTTGGTTTCTCAGGATTTCTTATAAATTTTCCGTTATCTATTTCTTTTTTCGGAACAAAATACTCGTTCAAGTCAGCACAGAAAAACAAACACGTTTTTTTACCACTTAACATTTATTTCTCAAGCTCCTCAATTTTCTTAACTCTTCTTTCGTGTCTTCCACCTTCAAAGGAGGAATTCAAGAACGCATCAACAGTCCACTTTGCTAATTCTATTCCCATCAATCGCCCAGGTAAAACTAGAATATTTGCGTCATTATGCTTGCGTGCATATACAGCCATTTCTGGGAACAAGCAGAGGGCAGCACGAACACCCTTTATCTTATTTGCGGCAATAGACATGCCTATCCCTGTTCCACACATAAGGATTCCAAAATTACACTCTTTGCTTGTAACTTTTTCTGCAACTTTTTTCGCGTAGTCAGGATAATCAACGCTTTCAATCGAATAGGTGCCACAATCGATAACTTCTATACCTGTTTTCTGAAGATGTTCCTTTACTCTCTCCTTCAATTCAAAAGCAGCATGGTCACTACCTATTGCTATTTTCATTCCTATGCACTCCTATGGTAAATAATCGTTATTTAATAGAGTTAACAGCATCCATAACTGATGGGAATACTTTAATAACCTTGTCCAAAGCCGTCATTGTAAGAAGTTTTTTGACGTTCTCGTTGACGTTGGCAAAAGATATAGTTCCGTTCGCAGAAAGAGCGGTTTTGTGCAAGCTAACAAATGTGCCCAGCCCGAAACTATCAACCGAATTAACCCTTGTGAAATCAAACACGATTTTTGACTTGCCTTTCTTGATAAGGTTATCAACCACCCAATTTCTTAAGGTCATCGCATTTTGCATGGTAATGTCGCCTTCAAGAGAAACAATAACTACACCAAACTGTTCGGTGTACGTGTACATAAATATCTTACCTCCCCTTGCAAGAATTGTTCAAAGTTGCTTACTTATTTAAAAATTCGATAGCTTCTTTTTCATTGTCGTATATGTTCAAAATCCTATCGAGTGCTGTCATTTTGAGCAGACCTTTTATATTGCTATCAAGGTTCAAAAAGACAACAGCACCAGCGTTCATAAGCGCTTGCTTATGTATTGCAACCATTACTCCCAACCCGGTAGAATCAATGTACTTTGTTTTTGAGAGGTCCAAAATAACCTTCTTGAACCCTTTTTCAAAAGCTTCCTCATAAATCGTCTTCTTGATTTGTTGTGCATTCGTTAATTCTAGTTCGTCTGGAAGAATGAATTTTATAACATCTCCTAATACACTTTTCTGCATTTCCATCACCCCAGATTCACTTTATAATCCTTATTAATCCTACCATCTTCCCGATGATTCTCACTTTTTTTGGGTCGTATCGCATAACAGGATAAGATTCATTCTCTGGAATAAGTTCCACCAAATTGTCTCTTAAAACAAATCTTTTCAAGGTTACTTTATCATCAACGACCGCAGCCACTATTGAGTTATTTTCTGCTGTGTATTGCTTCTTAAGTATGACGTAGTCCCCGTCGATAATGTGTGCATTTGTCATGCTATCTCCTTGAACTTTGAGAGCGAAATACTCTCCATACCCTCGAAGCATTTCGATAGGAACTTCTATCTCTTCGTCAACTTCTTCAAACATTTCTATCGCTTGACCAGCAGCTATCTTTCCCTTAACGGGGACTACTATACTCTCCTTGCGGTCAGCAAGTGTTATTGCCCTCGCACCTTTGGAACGTTTTATATATCCTTTCTTTTCAAGTGCGATAAGATGTTGCTGAGCTCCTCTAGGCGTCATTTTAAAATGTCGTGCAACGTCTCTAATCGAAGGCGCATAGCCCTTTATTGTTATGTACTCCTTTATAAATTCGTAGATCTGCCTTTGTCTTTCGGTTAATTCTCTCATACATCAAACACCACCTTCAGGCTTATTCTTTCACCGCGTTTCACTTCCAGCCCATGATACGTCAACGCCTTGATACGTGTTATGATGCGCTTTTTGGCAAAATACACACATTGGTTCTCAACTTTCATTGGAAAGTATCCTCTGTCAACCAAAGAAATTATATCGTTGACGGTGTCGAATAAGCTGTCTACAAATTCTTCATCGCTACTATCGTTGATATTATAACATTTTTTCATAACATTTTGCAAATCTGTTGTGCCTTGATTGTTACTTTCGTTAACAACATTAGATATTGATTTTGTAATGTTCGTGCTAGACGTCTCAAAAATTTCAGAATTTTGAATAATTATTGTTACAAAATCCTGCAACAATTCATTTACGTTTGAAGCTTCTATTTCATAAGCAAGGTCTGCAGTATGGGAGATTTCTCTGAACAAATTACTCTTCACCACCTATAACTGCAAAATCTGCAACTATGTCACCATCTGCTAAGTGTATAACTCTAACACCTTGAGCGACTCTTCCTCTTGAAGGAACATCTGCCACTTTGAATTTTATAGAAGCTCCGTCTTTTGTAAAGACTACAACTTCTTCATCTCCTTTTACATAGGCAACTCCAACAACAGGACCTGTTTTTTCAACTTCTGCGATATTCTTGATTCCTAAACCATCCCTCGATTGTTTTCTGTATTCACTTGCCTCGGTAAGCTTTCCAAAACCTTTTTCAGTTATCGTCAGTATGTATCCGCTATCATCTTTTAAAATTGTAGCAGACACTACTTGATCTCCTTCTCTTAACCTAATGCCTCTAACACCTGCAGCATTCCTACCCATTGTGCGAACTTCATCAACTGGGAACCTTATACTCATACCAAATTTGGTCGAGATTAAGACGGTGCTATCTTCTGATTCTACACGCAGGACTGAAACAAGCTCATCTCCATCTCTGAAAGTAATTGCTCTTATACCTTTGGATGTAATATTCTTGAAGTCTTCTAGACTTGTCCGCTTAACTACTCCGTTTTTTGTGACAAACAGCAGGTCGCCTTCGTAATCTGAGATGTCCATCATGGCAAGCACTCTTTCATTTGGTTCCAGCTTGATGTATTTAGTAATCGGCTTTCCTTTCGTAGCTCTACCGCTTTCTTCTATTTCTATATTCTCAATTTCATATACTTTGCCTTGCGAAGTGAAAAACAATGTTTTATTGTGCAACTTGGTGTAAATAATCTGAGATATTATGTCGTCTTCCATTAAATTTGCCCCAGTAACGCCCTTACCATTTCTTCTTTGCGTTCTGAATGCGTTCAAATCCATGAGTTTTAGGAACCCTTTCCTTGTAAGCGTCATAACAACATCTTTGTTTGGTATAAGGTCTTTCTTGTCAAATTTCGTTATAACTTCTTCATATTCTGTTATCTCCGTTCTACGGTCATCTCCGTATTTCTCTTTGACTTCGAGCAACTCTTGGACAATCACTTCGTAGACTTTTTCATCACTCATTAAGAGTTCTTTTTCTTTTTCAAGTCTTAAAAGGACCTCTCTGTATTCTGATTGGAGGTTCTGTGTCTCGAGGTTGGTTAATCTACCAAGTCTCATATCAAGCACAGCTTTTGCCTGTTCTTCAGTCATCTGTAAGATTTCCATAAGCTGAGCCATAGCATCAGATGTATCTTTTGCATTCCGAATAATATCGACAACAGTGTCAATAGACCTTGAAGCCTTTATTAGCCCCTCCAAAATATGCGCCCTTCGTGAGTCTTGTTGATAAGCATATTGCGTCCTTTTTCTGATTACTTCAAATCTATGCTTTATATAAGCTTCAACAAGTTGCTTTAAGTTCATCAATTTCGGCTGTTTGTCAGCATCAATAACAAGAAATGTAGCGTTAAATCGTGTTTGAAGACTTGTTTTTTGATAAAGATTGTTTAAGATAACCTCTTCGTTTATATCCTCAGGAAATTCTATAACGATTCTGAGTCCTTCCTTATCACTTTCATCTCTTAGGTCTCTTACAGGAACCTCTTCTTCTTGCAAGTAGGCAGCTATTTGGTTTATCAGGTCTGCTTTACTTATACCGTACGGTATCTCAGTGATAATAATCGACTTTTTCTTTTTATCATGTTTTACTTCCACTCTGCCCCTAACTGTGAAACTTCCTTTGCCGGTAACATACATTTCCCTGATACCGGCTTTACCTATAATGATACCTCCTGTTGGAAAATCAGGACCTTTTATTATATCAATCAATTCTTCCATCGATATATCAGGTTTCTTTATAACTGCAATTATGGTATCAACAACATCTCGTAAATTGTGCGTTGGTATACTTGTAGCCATTCCAACAGCAATGCCACTTGCACCATTTAAGAGGAGATTCGGTAGCTTTGAAGGAAGCACTTCTGGTTCTTGCAATGAACCATCGAAGTTATCTAGCATCCGAACCGTTGATTTGTCTATGTCTTCGAGCATTTCTTCCGCAATTTTGTGCAACCTGGCTTCTGTATACCTCATTGCAGCAGGTGGATCACGGTCGATGGAACCGAAGTTTCCCTGCCCTTCTACAAGTGGATACCTCATCGTCCAAGGTTGCGCCATTCGAACAAGTGCCTCGTATATTGCAGCATCACCATGAGGGTGGTACTTACCCATCACTTCACCGACGATACGTGCCGACTTCTTAAATGGTTTGTTGTGGAGCAATCCAAGCTCGTACATGGAATATAATATCCTTCGTTGGACGGGCTTTAGGCCATCTCTCACGTCTGGTATTGCACGACCAATAATGACACTCATCGAATAGCTCAAGTAAGACTTAACAAGCTCTTCTTCGAGCACACGTTCTATTACATTTGAATCATTGTTGTCTTTTAACTCATTATTGGCTAGAATATCCTTGTTAATTTCTCTTTCGTCCACAGAAAATTACCTCCCTAACGTCTCAATCATAGTTTGACTTTGTTTAAATTTAAGCTGTTCAATTAGGAAATTTTCGCTCCTGGTTCTATTTCGCCGGACACTGTTAAAAGTGTAAGTTTGTCATTCTTTTTTGCAGCAAGAAGCATGCCTTTAGATTCAATTCCCATAAGCTTTGCTGGTTTTAGGTTCGCAACAACGACTATTAACCTTCCCACAAGTTCCTCAGGCTTGTAGTACTGAGCGATTCCCGCAACAATTTGTCTTGTCCCGAGTTCGCCCAGGTCAATTTGTAATTTGACCAACTTTTCGGATTTCTCAACCTTTTCAGCTGATATAATCTTTGCTACTCTTAGATCAACCTTTTTGAAGTAATCAATATCTATAAGTTCTTCCAAAGAAACAACATTTTCTGCCTGGCTCACAACATTCTCTTGCTTTTCCATAGGTTTATCCCCCTGCTTATTAGATTTTTGCGGTTTTTGGATTTCCTTTTCTATTTTCTCTATCTTTTTGAAGAGAGGTTCTCCATGAACAACCTTGTGTCCTTTAAGTATGTTCCATCCTTCCAAAAACTTTTCCGTGAACCCTTCATTGACTGAAAGCCTGCTGTAGATTTCCTTTGAAGAATTCGGCATTACACAGGATACAAGTGTTGCTATTTTGTAAATACTTTCAGTTACAAGAGAAAGAACCGTCCCAAGTCTTTCCTTATTTCCTTCTTTAGCAAGTATCCAAGGTTTTGCCTCGTCAAAATACTTGTTTAAATCACCTATAAATTGCCAAAGTACCTCTAGTGCTTCGGTAATTCTGTATCTATCCATAAGTTCAGTATAGGTTTGCTTTGTTTTTTCGTAATTTTCCAATAATTTCTTGTCCAGTTCTTCCAATTCCCCAATTCCTGGTATCTGAGCATCGAAATGTTTTACTATCATTGCAAGCGTTCTATGTAAAAGATTTCCGTAATCGTTGGCAAGGTCTGAATTTAGTCTCTTGACCAAGTTTTCTTCAGAGAAGTCCCCATCTTTACCAAAGACAATATCTCTGACAAGGTAGTACCTAACAACGTCGTTACCATACTTCTTAACATATTCCCTTGGATCTATAGCGTTCCCAAGCGATTTACTAATCTTCTGACCATTTACTGTTAACCAACCGTGCGCGAAGATTTTCTTAGGCAATGGTAAACCGACCGACATTAACATCGCAGGCCAAATCAAGCTATGGAACCTGTTAATTTCCTTGCCAATCAGATGCACATCGGCAGGCCACCATTTGTTGAATGTCTCCATATCATCAGGATATCCTATAGCAGAAACGTAGTTTATAAGTGCGTCAACCCAAACGTATATGACATGCTCCGGGTCATTTGGCATGGGAATTCCCCACTTCAGAGTCGTTCGAGTTATTGAAAGGTCCTTCAACCCCGATTCAAGAATTTTCAACATCTCGTTTCTTCGAAAATCTGGCTCTACAAAATCTGGATTTTCTTTAAAATGTTTCAGAAGTGGTTCGGTGTATTTTGATAGTCTAAAGAAGTAATTTTCTTCTCTAATCAACTGCACTTCTCGTTTACATGATGGGCAAAGGTGTTTTCCGTCTTCTGAATGCTCGAGTTCATCTTCATTCCAGTAAGTTTCACAAGGTACGCAATACCAACCCTCGTAGGTTCCCTTATAAATATCACCATTTTCCATCATCTTTGAAACAAAAAACTGAACGGTTTTCATATGATGTTCATCGGTTGTTCTGATGAAATAATCGTTTGTAATTTCAAGCTCTCTCCAGAGCTCTTTAAACTTCTGGGCTAGTTCATCACACAGTTGCTGTGGTTCAACTCCTCTTTCCTTTGCCGCTTGTGCTATTTTTTGCCCATGCTCGTCGGTACCGGTTAGATAAAAGACTTCATAACCCATCATCCGCTTGTAACGAGCAAGAATGTCGCCTATGATAGTTGTATAAGAACTTCCAATGTGTGGCTCAGCATTCACATAATAAATAGGGGTCGTAATATAAAACTTTTTCACTTTATGGCACCTCCAAAAAAACTTTTTTCTAGAACGCTTCTCTGATTATTATACCACAATTCTTATCATATTGTGTGATACTTGTGAAAATTCGTAGAACTCCTAAAGGTAAAAATGCGAGGTGGTTATTTATTTTTACCACCTCGCGTTCAATGCTGCTAAATAGTTCAACATTTTTTAATGTCCAGGCTTTTTGATTTCGAAAAGTTCCTTCAAAGGTGGTATCAAATTTAAGTAGTTCTTTGAATAGTAAAATACCCACCCCGGTCTAATTCTATTTGGGTCTTTAATATTAGGATTAAGAGCCATTAACTCAGCTATCGCTACAGGTAAATCTTCTTTACTTTTTGCAAGACCCAAACGATAAGCAATTTGAGCCAAGGTATCTCCAGGCTTCACAGTATACGTGAGAAGAATTTCTGATGTTCTGTTATTATCCTCCCTATGTTCCAAAATGTCTCCGCCTATAACACTTTTTACAATGTCAAAGACAATTCTTTGGACAGGAATTTCTATTTCACTAATTATTGTTCCTGATGTTATCGGATTTTGACCGTACGTTCTTATTGATGGAACGGAAACAACAAGTGTATCTCTATCTTCTAGAGGCTTACCTGCAAATTCTATTTTTTTGATTTCTCGATTGTTAAGCCAAACTGAGTAGTATATATTTTCAAACAGATCATACAACCAGGGGGAATTAATAAGTGTGCTCGAAAACAGCACTTTGCTACCATCAAAAGAGACCATTTCTAAGCTTTTCTTGATTATATCTTTTACCTCTTTACCTGTCAGTTTCAGAACTTTTACTGTAGTAGTCTTGCCCACCAATTGATAAATATCCCTTCTAGTAATATCACCCTTTACAAAACCTTCATAGTTTGGATTGAATATATTCCATATTCCTGCTTGTGACTTGGTAAATTCTATTACCGCTTTATTTACAATTTCAGTAACCAACGAATCTTCCAAGATTGCCATGTATTTGTTAAACCCAACAGTTATCTCAGACCTCAAAACAGGAGTCCTCAACCATCTTTCAACGTAAGCCTCGTACCCTTGCATCAAACTTAAAAGCTCCATATCGGGACTGACGCTTTCCATTTTAACATTTTGGATAAATACTTTGCTGACCTTCCACTTTTTGTCTGAACGTGTAAGTGTTATATCTATCTGATTAACGGATGCGCCATCCCCTCCAGGTAAGGAAAAGACCTTACCTTGCTTGTTGACACCTGTATAAACCATCGCTTGATTGCCAAACAGAAAAACATCAACCTCATTACTGAACTGCTTAACCAGCGTATCTCCTAAGTTGAACTTACTTGCCAATGAAATTTGTTTTCCGCTTATCGGATCGTAAGTAATTCCTCCGCTGGTTGCCAATATGATTAAATCAGGAGCAACTTCCGTTTTTACCTTTTGAAGAGTAGACCTTAGAGCATTTATATAGTCCACCTTTTCGTAAAGAGGAACAACTCCTATTAACACTACTTTTAAACCACTTTGAAACGTCTTAACATAGTATGGTTTTACAAATGAGAGATTTTGTGCCATGTTAATTGCGACTACGTTTGTCTTAAGTAATTTCAAATGTGATAGCTTGACACTTCCAAGATTCAGTTCCAGTGTTCCTGGTACAAATACATCGTAGTCTACTTTGTTAAAGACTGCAACAACGGGGTTGTCAGTACTTGGGTTCTCCAGGAAATAATCGCCAAATGGGCTACCATAAAGTAGATTACCAGTATCGACTAATAATAACTCCCTTCCCGAACTACGAATCTTATTTACATAGGAATAAATTTGCACCAAACCTTTTGGTTCATAAGTATTCGTGAAATAATTGAACGGAAGGACATTCCCGTAAATATTGGCAGTATGGATAATAGTGACCGTTGTTGGAGTGGTCTGACCTAAGGCTAAAACTGCCAGAACAAATAAACCTATCAGTGCAAGTGTCGTTCTTCCTTTCATAATGTTCTTCCCTCCTTTTTGTTTATGTTTTGTGCATTTCTTTCATAACTTTCATAACAATCTTTACAGACAGCGATGTATTTGTCTTTCCCACCAACATCAAAAACTCCACCGTTGCTTTTTAACTTGTAAGATAATGTCGCCTTATATTCGCCGCACACTTCACAGACTGCTTTCTTTTTGATAATCTCATCTGCAAGTGCCATCAACTTTGCAGTCGTTTCAAAAGGCTCCCACAAATAACTCATATCAAGTCCTGCACAATAAACATCTACCCCATCTAAGGTTATTTCTTTGGCGATATTAACTAGTTCAGAATCAAAAAAGTGAACCTCATCTATGAACACCGCATCCGGCTTTTCGATTAAAGAATTATAGTATTCAAAAAGCTCGGTCGAATCTTTGACAACCCTTGCAGGCATTTTGTGAAACTTGTGAGTTACGACATCCTCAGCACTGTAGCGTGTATCGATAGCCGGTTTGAAAATCAGAGTTTTCTTCTTACCAATTTCGTAAATCTCCGCAAAGTTTAGAAGTTCGGTTGTCTTACCTGAATACATGGGACCAGTAATTACAGTGAGCTTCCCGATAGTTTTCATAGTTTAACATTTACACCTCGCTTTTGTCCTATATTTTTTCAAAGTTACACCATTTATCATATTACCACAAAGTTAAGTTTTTGTCGATAAAGCTGGGCAACTGTAAAAAATTTTACCACTTCTGGTATAATTATACCAGAAAAAGGAGGAATAGAAAAATGGATATGGGAAGAGACGAAAGATACCTCGTAGATACGCATGCGCATTTGCATATGCCACATTTCAAATCAGATTTTCAAGATGTCCTCGAAAGGACTTCTCGACTACGTTTTGTCCTAAACGTTTCGACAAGCTTGAACGATATACAACCATGCATCGATATCGCCAAAAATCTGGGAAACACTTACGTAGCTATAGGAATTCATCCGCATGATTCAAAGGATGCTTTCAAAACCGGAACAGAATATCTTGATACTTTAGAAAAGACTGCAACGAAAGTAAACAGAGTCATTGCTATAGGTGAGATAGGTTTGGATTACTATCGGAATCTATCTCCTGTGGATGTTCAAAAGAAAGTTTTTGCCGACCAGGTGGCACTAGCACTCCACTTAAAACTACCAATAATTTTGCACATCAGGGATTCATACAATGATACATACGATATTCTTAGAGCCTTTTCTTTTGAAAACTTACGTGGAATAGTGCACGCTTTCAGTAGTGATGAGATTTGGGCAAAGCGTTTTGTTAAGTTAGGCTTTAAAATAGGAATTGGAGGTCCTATCACTTATCCAAAGAACGAAATGCTAAGGTCCGTGGTCAAAATAATCGGAGAGGAAAATATAGTTCCGGAAACGGACTGTCCTTATCTCCCACCACAGCCTTACAGGGGTAAGCGGAATGAACCAATTTATGTATCTTACGTCTATGAAGAACTCGAAAAAATCTTTGGTCACGACATTTCGGAACGACTATGGAAAAATGTTCAAGAAATCTTCGAAGGTACTCTTGCTGAAAGTTTTACAAACATCGAACAAAGCACGGAATCTGGAGATGGTGAAAAATGATAGAACTAGTCCGTGGTAAATTCCTAGGACATAGTGAGGGGAAAGTACTTGTTGATATCGGTAACTTAGTAATTGGTATTATCTGCGATGCGGAAAGTTTTTCAGAAACAAAGGAAGGACAAGAAATTATTGTGTTTACAAAACTGATGGTAACGCAAGAAGATATAAGTATATACGGTTTCGATTCGAAGGAAAAGAGAGATGTTTTTGAAAAGCTCATAAAAGTATCAAAGTTAGGACCAAAGAGTGCAATAAAGATTCTATCTTCAGCAAGCATAGAGTTTTTATCAACGGCAATCGCAAATGGTGACATTGAAAGACTCTCGTCGATTCCTGGCATTGGAAGAAAAACAGCAGAAAGAATAGTTGCTGAACTTAAAGACGAATTTGAGCCGATGCAGGTTGATAATGTATCGCTTGAAGCAATCGAAGCGCTTGTATCACTTGGATATTCGAAAACACAAGCTCAAAACGCGGTGAAACAAGCGAGGAAAGAATCTCCGGATGCAAATCTGTCTAAGTTGATAAAAGAAGCACTTAAGATTTTGTCAAAGATGTGAGGAAACATAAGGAAAGCATAAAAGAAAGAAGGTATTAACATGGGGTAGGTCCTGTTGGTGGAATTTCAATGACAAATTCACCAAGCGTGGTCAACCCCGTCTTGGGTTACAAATTAGATCCCGGAGAACCCGGTGTTCCTTTTGGTGCACCGGCGAGTCAAAGTTTTTTAAGAGTGATGAGCCAAGAATTTGCAAATTATATTGACTTTAAAAAGCAAGCTGCCGAGCAGGGAGGATTTATAATATACGGCGGTATATACCTTGATGTTCAAAAACGAGGCTCTTTCCTAGCGGCAGTTGCAGGTAAAACCAAAGTCTTAATCTATGTGCCTGGGCAGAGAAATGGTAATACCTCACAAGAAAACCAACAAAACAAAATAGGTGAAGACAGTGACTTGAAAAGAAATGAAATTGAAAGAAAGATAGATGAACTGTACAGAAAGCTTTATCAAACAGCGGATCCTATGGAGCGAGAAAAATTGCTACAACAGATTCTTTTACTTACGATGGCTATAAACGCACTTATGACAGGTATGAAGATTCCAGAACTGCTTGTTGGAATGATTTTGAATACAACTGTGTAGTTAGTTAATATACTTAGCTCTCATAAAAAATTCCGGAATATTTCAAGGGGAGGGGCTTTTGTGAGAATTTCCGAAATAGCAAAAAACGTAGGTTTGAAAGAAGTTGTGGTCTGCAATGATTACGAAATCGAACATTGTTACGTTGGAGACTTACTAAGTGTTGTTATGCGTTCCGCCCAGCAAAATAGCATTTGGCTCACGGTCCAAAGTCATGTCAATATAATTGCAGTTGCTGCACTAACAGGAATAAGGGCAATTGTGCTATGTGAAGGGCTTGACTATCCGCAAGACACTATCGAAAAGGCAAAAGAGGAAGGTATAAACCTTTACGTATCTTCAGAGAGTTCCTATTACATCGCCGGTAAGATCTACGAATTAGGAATTCGCTGATTAGATATTTTAGTTGATTATGAGAAAGCTGATGATACATGTACAGGGCTGATCTTCACGTTCATTCTTGTTTGTCCCCTTGTGCAGAACTTACGATGGTTCCTTCGGTGGTCTGTGATTCAGAAGTAGAAATAATATCTATTACTGACCATAACTCCGCACGTAACGTTGCGGCTTTTATTTCTTTATGTAGTAACAAAATTATCGTTCCTGGCATTGAAATTCATTCACTGGAAGACGTTCACATACTTGGATATTTCGCAGATATTGAAGATGCATTAGCAGTTTCTAAAGCTGTTGAACAAATGCTGCCAAAATTTGAGTATGATCCAGAAAAGTACGGTTACGAGCTAGTCCTGAATGAGCAGGAAGAATTTACAGAATCCCTAGATTATTACCTTGGTTTTCCTGTAAATATGACTATCGAAGACGTTTTAGAATTGATTAAGAAGCACAACGGACTTCCAGTCTTTGCACACATCGATAGAAGATTTGGAGTCATCCAGCAACTCGGAATGGTGCCATACAATGCCAGATACGTTGAGGTAAAGAAAAAGGAACTTGCGTTTGAATTACGAAGGAAAGGATTCATAGTTTTAACTTCATCAGATGCGCATACACCTGGCGAAGTGGGTTCAAGAAAAATATATTTTGAAGAACAACCAAAGAGTGCAGAGGATGTAATAAAACTAATTCAAGAAGGGAGGTTTAAAACAGTTTGGGACTTATAACTCTCGCAGACCACGTACATGATATAGCAGAGAATTCGATAAATGCAAAAGCAAAGAATGTGAGATTGGTAATTAAAGAAACAGACGAAATTTTTTATTTCTCAGTAGAAGATGATGCGGGTGGAATTAGGCCTGATATCCTTGAGAAAATTTTTGATCCATTTGTAACAACCAGAAAGAAGGAGATTAGAAGGGTGGGACTTGGACTACCCTTTTTAAAGCAGTCTGCCGAAGCAACCGGTGGGTATGTAAAAGTATATTCTGAATACGGCAAAGGCACAAAAACAGAAGCTTTGTTCTACAAATCCCATATCGATTGTCAACCGGTTGGGAATCTTGTCGATACATTTCTTGTTCTTTTGCTAAACCAAAATATAAACTGGTTTATCGAACGGTGTTATAATGACAATTGCTATGAAATTTCCTCTGAAACGATACGAGAATACCTAGGAGTTTTAAACACTCCGGAGAAAATAAAAACATTGTCAGAAATGCTTGAAGAGCTGGAGAGTTCAATAAAGAGTTAATAAAAGAGTTAGTAAAAGAGAACTACAACAAGGGAGGAGAAAAAGATGAGGAAAACATTTGTTTTACCTGTCTTAACTGTACTTTTTGTCTTCATTAGTGCAACTTTGCTTGGTTTTGTGTTGAAAGATGTAAAGTTCGAAGGATTAAGGACTATTCAAAAAAGCGAGTTAACCTATATTTACAGTGCTTACATAGGAAAAGATGTAAACATGTATGCAATAGAAGACATTATCTCCCAGCTTGATGAACTTGGATACTTCGAAGACATTCAATACGTTCTGGAAGACGTTCAAGGGAAGGAAAATGAAAAAATTTTGCTTATAAAGGTTGTAGAAAACGAACCTGTTTCACAAGTTTCCTTAGAAATAAAAGGACCCGGGCTTTTCGCCAAGGAAACACTGCAAGGCTCAATAACCTTAGAAGAAGGTAAGGCTTTCAGTTTTGAAAAGTTTTGGGAAAGTATAAACAACATTGCAAAAATTTACTCTGATAATGGTTACGTTGTAGCAACTCCAAAATCTCAAGATAAGACATTTGCTTTTGTGTACATATCGGGTCGTGTCGATGGCAATAATGTACTGTTCCAAGTAACAGAATATGTACTTTACGATGTAAAATTTGAAATTCTAAGCAGTGATGAACAGTTCAAAGCGGAGTTCCAAAATATCGAAAAGCAGTTAAGTTTGCCAAAATACAAAGATTACGAAATCAAAGCCCCACTCTTAAAGATTTTCGACAGCCCAAAGAATTACGTTCCAAGCTTACAAAAATTCCAAGAATTTTTCCAAAACCTCTCTAAATACGTATACTTCAAAGTAATTGATATTTCTACCTCTGAAGAGGAAACAGACCTTCCCGCGAAAAATCTTGTAATTACAGTAACAGACAACACTATTTTAACTCAGCCTTCCCAATTAAAGGGAATCAGAAGTAGAGGTAATACAATCTTTAGCGAAAGGGAACTCGTTGGTGAGGTAAAAGAAGGAACATACACAAATTTTGACATTTTGAAAACGATACAAAAAGTAAAAGACAAATACGATAAAGCCGGATACATCGTAAATCTGAATTTGGAAGCTGACAAAGAAGGTTATTTGTACATAATAGTAAGTGAAACCAAAGTCAGAAATGTCAAAATAACTGGGAACGAACGAACAAAAACTTACGTATTCGATGATTTAATAGCTCTCAAACCCGGCGACTATCTAAACCGTAATCAGCTACAAGTCACGCTTATTGAACTCAAAAAGAGCAACTTCTTCAAAGACGTGAATTTAAACTTTGAACCAGTGGATAATGAAAACGTTGACATTGTTGTAAACGTTTCGGAAAAAGACAAGAAATTCGACTTTCAAGGTGGAATAACATGGGGACCAGTGAAAGATAAACCTTGGTACGAGGGATTTGCAGGTATACTCTCACTATCTTCTACAAATCCTTTCGGTTATGGTGAGAATTTCTCCATATCATTGCAGAAAGCACTTTCTACCACAAACATATCGCTTGACTTTGGTATTAGAAAACCTTTTGAAATGCCATTTAGCGTATCATCTTCCATTTCTTTCAACCAAGAAACACAAGAAGGAACAACAACAACAAAATGGAGTACTTCAGCTAGAATAAGTACTCTAAAACTGCCTATCGGCCAATTTTCTTTGACAGCGAATTACTCTGAAACCACGACATCATCTACAACAACGTTCACAACAAAAACTATGGCTCTTACAGGGAGCTACATTTATGAAACTTTAGATAACCTTTACGTTCCAATGAAAGGTTATTCATTCACCCTCAGTGGAACAAGATATTTCCCAATTTCAGAACAAGGTTCTGACGCTATAAGTTACTTCGCAGAGGTAACATACCACTTACCATTATCCGAAACTGTTTCGTTAGCAAGTCGCATTTATAATGCCCAGGTCATCCAAACATCGGGAGCGCCTGTTAACTTCAGTCTTGCGGGTCCATATCAAGTGAGAGGTGTAAAGAGCGAAGAAAAAGGAACTGTGCTTGTTTTAAACAACAACGAAGTCAGATTTAAAGAACCAGACCAGATATTCTACTTCTCCATTTTTTACGACCTTGGGTTCATAGGTCAAGCTTACACATTCGACAACCTTAAATCTTCAGCCGGTGTTGAACTGGGCTTAGTGTTACCTATGTTTGGTTTGGTGCGTTTTGGCGCAGGTTTGCAGATTTTGCCAACATTTTCTCCAAACTTTAACACATATTTCATTTTTGGCCAGACATTCTAAATATCATAAACAAAGAAAAGCTTGGAGGTTTATGAAAAATGCACAGCGTAGACGAACTACTTAAAAATCTCGAGTCAGTAACAGAACAAGCAAGAGTTCTTGTTGAATCAAGATGGGAGGAATTTGAAAAACTGAGGCAGGAAGGTTCTGAAGAAGATTTATTTTCAGAGCTATGCTTTTGCATCCTAACAGCAAATTGGAGTGCACAAGGTGGCATAAAAGCGCAAAAAATTATCGGACATGGTTTTGTATATATGTCAAAAGAAGAATTAGTAAACAAATTGCGCGAAGTTGGACATAGGTACCCCGAAGCTAGAGCTGAATACATAGTATCGAATAGGTGGATTATTGGTAAACTAAAGGAGTTAATCAAACAAGACGATCCTCGTGAATACATCGTAAAAAATGTCAAAGGATTGGGTTGGAAAGAAAGTTCACACTTTTTACGCAATATAGCGTTCTCAAACTATGCCATTTTGGATAAGCATGTTCTAAGAATTATGAACAAATACGGTCTCATTGAAGAGATACCCAAAGGATGGACGAAAAAACGCTACTTAGATTACGAAGAAAGGCTTAGAAAAGTTGCAGATATGTTTGGAGAGCACTTAGGGAAGTTTGACCTCTACCTGTGGTATATGATAAAAAAGACTGTGGACAAATAAACAACTTCGTTCTAACTTAAGGAAGGGGGATTTCCATGAAACTAATCGAAAGCGTTCCAAATTTTAGCGAGGGAAGAAGGGAAGAGATTGTCCGACAAATTATCGAAGAAGCGAGTAAGTATCCAAAAGTTAAGGTACTTGACTGGTCAATGGATAAGGACCACAACAGGTCTGTCGTCACAATTGTTGGTGAGCCAGAGCATGTTCTCAACGCACTTTTCGACATGACGAAAAAGGCAGCCGAGCTAATTGATTTGCGCTACCATAAAGGTGAACATCCAAGGATGGGGGCTACGGATGTTATTCCTCTCGTTCCACTTATAGGAACAACTATGCAAGAATGTGTAGAGTGGTCAAAACAATTGGGCAAGAGAATAGGCGAAGAACTTGGAATTCCCGTTTACCTATACGAACGAAGTGCAACACGTCCAGATAGGGAAAACCTCTCAGAAATTAGAAAGGGAGAATTCGAGGGATTTTTTGAAAAAATCAAAGACCCGAATTGGAAACCAGACTTTGGTCCAGATAGAGTTCATGAAACGGCCGGAGTCACAGCTGTTGGCGCAAGAGAATTTCTCATTGCATTCAATGTGAACTTAGGAACAAATAACATTGAAATTGCAGACAAGATAGCAAAAGCTGTGAGACACATCAGTGGTGGATACAGATACGTCAAAGCAATGGGTGTGGAACTAAAAGAGAAGGGTATCGTTCAAGTATCAATGAATCTAACAAACTATAAAAAATCTCCTATCTTCAGGGTTTTTGAAACAATCAAGCGCGAAGCTGCCAGGTACGGTGTTCCTGTTGTTGGAAGTGAAATAATAGGTATGGTACCACTCCAAGCTATTGTCGATACATTTGCATGGTATTTACAGATTGACGACTTTGGAACTAACAGAGTTATAGAGGAAAGGTTACTCAACGAACTGACAAAAGAAATAGAGTAAAATGAGTTGAATCAAAATATTTTTCACAATCTCAAAATTCAAGAATTTATGGGAGGTGCACTTGCATCTCCCATTGTTTTTGTGATATAATATTATGATCCAAAAGTTCGTATCTCGAACTTTTGATTTATCTTGCAGCAGGAGGTGGGTATTATGGAATACAGGAAAGTAGGTAAGTGGGGACTAAAAATCAGTGAACTTTCGCTTGGAACGTGGCTGACATTTGGAAACCAGCTGGATTTGAAATCAACTCGTGAGGTTGTGAGATATGCTGTGGCTAACGGTATTAATTTCATTGACACAGCCGAGGCATATGCAAATGGAATCGCAGAGTCTATGCTTGGTATGATTTTGAAAGAATACAGAAGAGAGGACCTTGTCATATCTACAAAAATCTTCTGGGGTGGCGAAGGTCCAAATGATAAAGGACTCTCCAGAAAGCATCTTCTAGAAGGGACTTGGAACTCTCTTAAAAGATTGCAGCTGGATTATGTAGACATTCTCTACTGCCACAGACCAGACCCGGAAGTTCCTATGGAAGAAGTGGTTTGGACAATGGACCAGATTGTCAGAAGCGGACTTGCGTTCTACTGGGGGACAAGCGAATGGAGTGCCGAAGAAATAGAAAGGGCACACCAAGTTGCAAAAGAGTTGAACTGCATACCACCAGTTGTTGAACAACCTCAGTACAACCTCATATTTAAAGACAGGGTTGAAAAAGAATACGCGCCACTTTACGAAAAATACGGCATGGGTCTAACAACTTGGAGCCCTCTTGCATCAGGAGTCCTTACTGGGAAATACTTGGAAGGAATACCACAAGGCTCAAGACTCGATAGATGGCCTTGGCTTAAACAAGTGATGGAAGAAAGAGGAATATTTAAAGAGGAGACAACAAACAAAATCAGAAGGTTAAAACAAATTGCTGACGACCTGGGTGTTACTATGTCACAACTATCTATCGCTTGGTGTCTTAAAAATCCACATGTTAGCAGCGTCATACTTGGAGTAAGCTCTCTTGAGCAACTCAAGGAAAATATAAAAGCTGCTGAAGTGAAAGACAAAATAACTGATGAAATCTATAAAGAATTAAGCTCACTATTTTAATAAAAACTCAGTTAAGAAGCCGCGCAGTCGCGCGGCTTTTTTAATTATTCAATCACCAAAGTGTAGATTTTAAAAGGTTTGTACTCTAACATGATGGATACTGCATTTACATGTACCTCTTCAAAGTCCTCCGCTAAAATATTCGTAAGATACGCCCTACGGAAACTGAACTGTGGTTAAAAACTAGTTTCACATACAACAATTATATATTCAAAAACTGTAATTTCCGCCGAAACAGGTAGAAGAAATAAAGAAACAATCTTGATGTAAATGTAAAGTTCGAACTCGAGCATTCCCGACCTTTTTCTTTGATTCTTTTTTCCTTTTACACGAAGAGAACTTTGTCTGAAAATAATTTCAAATGATAATATTTACTGTGGAACGTTCGTTTCTTGAATTTGAAGTTCATATTATGTATCTTCTTGTTAAAAACTCCAGAGAGAAAAGTTGTTTTTTAATGACAAATCTTTCTGCAAGGTTTTGATACCTTTAACTATGCGTGTCAGCTATTCTTGGAGGGTCGAAACATGGCAAGTTTCAAAACGTACTATGAGATAATGAGAGTCGGAGAATTGTTCAAAATCGTTGATAAAATGACACCACCTCAGTTTGAAAAGGTTAAAAGATACATTTTCATAGGTTGTGGTAGTTCGTATAATGCAGGGCTGATAATTTCAGAAATTATGAGGAAAAATGGTTATTACGCAGATGCTATAACGGCTGGTGAAATATTAGTCAAAAATTTGTCCGAAGAAATTGCAGAAAAATACGACCTCGCGTTCTTGATCTCACGAACAGGTTATACAACTGAGACTGTCAAAGTTGCTGAACTACTGAATGGGCGTATCCAAACAGTCGGTGTTACTTGCGATAGAAAAACTCCACTAGCTAACGTTTGCGACTTAGCGTATGAACTCGATTTTGCTCACGAAGATTCTGTAATCATGACCGGAAGTTTCTCTGCTGTAGTGAGATTATTCCTGAATGGTATCAAACGAATTGACATTGATGTGGGAGAAGTTCTAAAGAAATTCGACGAAATGACCTCAGATGATATTGTGCGCAAGAGAAATCATTTTGTTTTCTTGGGTTATGGTGTTCGATACTACATTGCCAAAGAGAGTGCTCTCAAAGTTCAGGAATTGTCGCTGGATTATACCGAGTACCATGAAACTCTCGAATATCGTCATGGTCCCATAGCATTGCTTTCTCCAAACTCACATGTTGTAATTTTTTCTGAGTTCAAAAATCCAAGTCCTCTTGAAGATGATTTAGCAAAGGATATAATGAGTCGCGGAGCAAGCACTCAAATCATAACTTCCTTCACTGCTGACTTCGACTTTGATGTGCAAGTACTTAATCTCTATAGTCAACTTCTTGGATACAAGAGAGCAATACATAAGGGCTTAAATCCTGACAAACCTCACGGACTCACAAAATTTGTTTCACTCAAAGAAGTATGAAAAGATTGGGTTTGGTGTAAAGGAGTGGTTATATGTTAGTTGAAAACGTACTTATAGTTGACCCAGTCGATGGAGAATATATAGGAACAATTGAGTTTGAAGATGTAATATTTGAAATCAAAAAGAGCAAAAAATCAAACTATGAGCATATCATCATGCCCGCGTTCGTCGACCCACATATTCACGGGATTAAAGGTATAGATACGATGATGGCATCACAAAAAGACTTTGAAAGATTCAAAGAGTACGAGGCTTTAGAGGGTGTTTGGTATTTTCAACCAACGACTGTAACATGTCCTCTTGATGAACTCAGAAAGATAAAAATACCATCGGAGCTTAAATTACACATTGAAGGTCCGTTTATAACCCCCAAAAGGAAAGGTGCTCACAACGAGTCCTATATTCAGTCTCCACCAAAAGATGTTCGTGAGCTCGAACAGTATCTTCCATTATCTTCAATTGGCATGATAACCGTTGCTCCAGAGTATGATTCTTTTTTAGATTTTGCCGAAAGTTGCGAGTTGAACAACATTAGAATATCCATTGGACACACAGATGCGACTTTTGCTCAAGCGAAAAAAGCATTCGAAAACGGGTTTAGACGTATCACGCACTTTCCAAACGCCTTGAGTCCTCTCCATCACAGAGAACTTGGAGTGACTGGTGCAGGATTGCTCTTAGACTTTACTCTGGAAATAATCGCAGATGGGATTCACTGTGCACCAGAGTTTGTAAATTTGGTCTATAAAGTTAAAGGAGCTGAAAAAATAGTACTTGTTACCGATAGCATAAGCGCTACCGGGTTGGAAGATGGTAACTACATGCTTGGAGATTTACACGTTAAGGTTGAAAATGGAATAGCAAAACTAAGCGATGGCACATTGGCTGGTAGCACTTTGAGATTTTCTCAAGCAGTGAAGAATTTTGCTAAATTCACAGGATGTTCCTTAAAAGAACTTGCAACGGTAAGCTCTTATAATGCTTGTAAGGATTTGAGCTTGAATGGTGGCAGAATAAAAGAAGGATATCCTGCAAAGCTAGTTCTACTCGATGACGAACTGAACATTAAAAAGGTCTGGAATTTCTAAGGTCTCCAGGTTATAATAATATTAACCGAAATGACTCCAAAAAACCAAGTTTGGGGGGATTGGAATGCCAGCAGGATGTCCATCTCTTGAAAAGAACCTGAAAAATTGCACATGCACTTATCTTTCTTGTGACAAGCGCGGAAAGTGTTGTGAATGCGTTGCTTACCACAGAAGCCTTGGTGAAATTCCAGGTTGTTTCTTTACAAAAGAAGGGGAACGCACTTGGGATAGGTCTATTGAGAATTTCATAAGAGATAGAGGTAGAAAATAATGGGAGAAAAACTATTGCACCAAAAAATCCTCGAAAACGTTCAAAAAGTCATTAAAGGCAAAAACAAAGAGATCAAAGTTATTCTCGCTGCGATGTACGCGGGTGGTCATGTTTTATTAGAAGATGTACCCGGTGTTGGGAAAACTATACTTGCCAGATCCCTGGCTATTTCATTAGGACTTAATTTCAAACGTGTCCAATTTACGCCTGACCTGCTTCCAACTGATTTAACAGGTTTATCTGTATACGATAGGAAGACTGAAACGTTCGTTTTTAGGGAAGGACCCATCTTTACAGACATCCTTTTAGCCGACGAAATCAACCGCGCAACTCCAAGAACACAATCAGCGCTTCTAGAAGCTATGGCTGAAAGGCAGGTTACCGTAGACGGAGTAACACATAAATTGTCTGATAATTTCTTCGTTATAGCAACGCAAAATCCTATAGAATACGAAGGAACTTTCCCGCTTCCTGAAGCACAACTTGACAGATTTACGATAAGAATTAGCCTTGGCTATCCCGATAGAGAAAGCGAAATGGAAGTATTAGAATCGCAAAGGGTCAGACATCCCATTGAGGACCTTAAACCCGTTGGAACCCCAGAAGAGTTTTCTCAAGAGAAACAAAAAGTGCGAGAAATTAAGGTAAGTCAGGAAGTAAAAGAATACATTGTCAACATCGTTGATGCAACAAGACACCATGAATCATTGAAATACGGTTCAAGCCCAAGAGGAAGCTTGGCGCTGATGCACGTTAGTATGGCGTGGGCATACATAAACGGGAGAGACTTTGTGTTACCTGATGATGTGAAGAAGGTTGCCCCATATGTGTTGATTCATAGAATCATCCAAAGCACAGAATCAAAGATTTTAAGAGAGTCAAAGGAAGATATTCTGAACGATATACTCGAGAAAGTACCAGTAGTTGCAGAAGAATAACCTTTAGATTGAAAAAGCCACCCAGGTAGAACTGGGTGGCTTTTTTGTTTGATTGGTCGTTATTTTAGGTGTTTTGAATAAAAATGATTTCTAACAACCTTTCTTTGTTTTCAATAATCATAACAAAATCATCTTTGAGTTTTTCTATATCCTTTTGCATCACTTCCAATTTGAGTGCATACTCTACTTCCACGTATTTGGCTGTTATTCCTTCAAGCTCAGGAATGTTGAACCTTTCAAAAAGTTCGTAAGGTGTCAAGTGATCAAAACCTTTGAAAACATTTTGTCTGATGTAATGGTATGCATGATGCACAAATTCTACACCGGATAAATTGAGAATCTCTTTGTAAGAAAGATTTGTCTGATACACTGGTGATTGAGTTGGTTCTGACTCTGCGATTTTATTTTCTTCCTGGTCAGTTTTCTGTGTTAGAAAATCGTAGTACATTTTCCCCAAAAAGAAAACAGCAAAAAGGCCAGCAGCAGTTGATAAGAGTTGAAAGATAAAAAGGATGTGGTCAGTTGTGTTATTCGGAGAGGCATTAGATACTGCTGATTTTTCTTGTGTGATTACTGTCGTTGCTGGATTTGTTTGATTAGACGCACTCCCAGTTGAAAATTCTGATTTCAAAGTCCTTTGAGTTTTTAAATTAGAAGTAACACCAGAAATCGTCGGAGCAACCACAAAGAGGAAAAATAGCAGAATAGCTACTGTAACCCAAAAGCTGGAGATTATAGTCCTTCTTTGTTCGTAAGGTGCTCGTCTTATGACCGTCAAAACGTAGAACAAAACTATAGTTACAGCTACCATCGACAGAGTTTCCAACAGTTTAAAAAAACGTTCTCTGCTAAGATTTTCTATCTTTTCTATGAGTTCTGGATTTTTCGTTACATTCGTTTCTGATGTTTGGTTCGAGCGGTTCTGAACGCTGTTTTCAGGGATGATGTACCTTTCCACTTTCTGCTGAGTTGAAGCTTTCGCTGGTCTTTCTTGTGATTCGACTACTTTTATAATGTTGAACCTAACGTCCGGAAGCGGCAGTAAAAGAAAGATAACAAACAACGAGGAAAGTAAGATTATCTTTTTCACTTTCACTTTGTTTTCAAAAATAGCTTTAAATTCAGGTGTGTCTGAAAAGTTAAGAACTACAAACAAAAGGACAAAGAATGGGGTAAGGTAGTGATTAAAAAACGCCAGCACCGAAAGATAAAGTGCTAACGTTAACCACTTGTTCTGGAAATACCTACTAATGCTTAAAGCAAAAAGCACAACGACGAGCAGGTATTTTACCGAATCCGCTTTGAAAAATGAAAGGGCATACAACGTAGAAAAAAACAGAACTATTCTCGAAATTATAGTGCTTTGCGATAAGATATACGTCAAGAGTAATATAGCAAAAACCCAAAAATGTAAGTTCTTGACTATCTCTATGCTAGGCACTGTCAAAGAAAAGATTATCGAAAATAGTATAATTATCCTTCGCAATGTTTCATTAATTTTCCTGTACTGCCCCATAATTTCACCTCTTGGCGATAAGCTACTGTCCACCATCAGTGAGTTTCAGAAGACCTTCCATAAAGCTTGTGTTCTCATGCCACACTTCTATCATTATGTTTTCCTCTTCCAAAACCCTTGCGTAATTGTACAATTCTCTTACTTCGAGTGGAACATCGAAATATGATTTAAACTTCTTGCTTGTTGCTTCTCTAAAGCCATATGGCATAATCAATGCAACAATCCTACCGCATCTTTTTCTCAATCTTAGCAGACTTTCAACCTCATCCTTTGTCAAGAACATACCTATCAATATAACTGTATCCGTTGGTTGAACTACATCAATTACATGTTCAAGAAGTTCGGTAGTGTTTTGGTTGCCTTCAAGTGTTCCTTCCACTTCAGCTAAGTAATCAAAATAAAGTACGTAGTCCGTGAATGAAAGGTTGTAAGTGCCTTTTGAATGTGATATCAACAAATTGGTCTTTTCGTGTTTGTCGGTGAAATATTTCAGCAAACCGGCTGTTGCTCTAATGGCTTCTTCTTGATATTTCCTATGTATATATTCCCAAGCTGTCTTTGAATAAATGCCTGCTGGAAGGTTTAGATCAAGTAAAATATAATCCCTTGTCGTTCCTGCGTATTCGTACTCTTTTACCATCAGCTCACCCATCTTGGCACTCTGCTTCCAATGAATTCTGCTCAAAGGTTCACGCTCGTATTCTCTCACGTTTCTGATATAAGAAATATCTTCAACAAGCTTGTATTTACTCTTCACAACCGGAAGCATCTCAAGTATTCTTTCAATCTCAGCCTCGGCGTATTCGAGTTTTGGAAAAACCTTGACCTTGAATGGTATATCCTCCGTGATTAAAACTTGGAAGAGCCTTGTAAAACTCTCTATCTTTATCGTGTAGTACCCCATGTCTTTTGTTCCGCGTGTTACAAAAAACGTATCAAATGGAAGTGAAACACTATCCTTTGGGTTCAAAACCAAGCGCACTGAAGCTTTTTTAACAACCGCTGGTGGCACAACTTCTATAACCAACGGTCTTTTCGCCTCAGAAGAGATGTTGATCACTACGTCAAACCGTTCATTGATAAATACTCGGGTTCTCCCACTTACATTATTCTTAATTAATCTCGAGTGGGCTTTTAGCGAAAAATATTCCAGAATCAACCATCCTGAGAAGATATCAAGTAGCCATACGTATTTGTTGTAAACGAAAGCACTTAAAATAACTGAGATGATTATTATCACATAGAATGTTGGACTTAACCTCGCCCATGTTTTTCTTCCTTGTCGGACATGTTCCATATTCGGAAACCTCTCATTTTTAGATTTGACATTAAACAACCAATATTAAATCATGAATACGATTGAAGTTCAAATCGGAAAGTAATTCTCCAAATAGGTTAAGCAGGAGTATAATAGTAACATGGACAAAAAGATTCACATTAAAGGCGGATTTCCAAACACATTTGGTGTTGCTAAGCAAAGAACCAATCCACATTTCGAGAGGAGGGACTAATGGTTGTAAAGCTTGCAGAATTCAAAAGATTGAAAAGACCATTATTATCTGCTTTGCTTACTTTATTGGTAATTATAACAATAAGAAATCCATGTTACGCTTTGGATTTTACACTTTACGGTCATAACTCGGTAGTTTGGGAGTTAAGGTTCGACAATGACAGGCTCTATTCAGCCGGTGCAGACGGAACTTTGAAGGTCTGGAATAAAGAACTTGTGCCATTACAAAATATCACCTCACATAATAGCTGGGCTAGGTGTATAGGTATTAGCGACAAATACATCGCCGTAGGAGGCTACAAGCCTGATAACACAATCAAAGTCTACGACAAAAACACACTAAAATTAATTTACACCTTGAAAGCTCACAAAGGCTCAGTTTTCGCCCTCCTTTTCTACAAGTCGTTTCTTATTTCCGCTGGCTCAGACAACACAATAATCGTCTGGAAAGATTTCAAGCCTCTCAAATCTCTAAAAATTCACGACGGCTGGGTCAGAAAACTTGCAATCTACAACGGTTATCTTGTCTCAGGCGACGAAAATGGTAGACTTTCATTCTCTGCACTCGACGACTTTAAATTTGAACGTTCTTTTGAATTAAAATCTCAAATCCTTTCGCTACACGTATTTCAGAATAAACTTTACGTTGGCACCTCTGATGGTTCTGTGTACAGATTTTCGCTTGATAAAGGACAGATAAAATATGAGAAGATTCTTTCCTTTGAATCCACAGTTCAATCAATAACAGATGATGGAAAGTCTTTGTATCTGTCGGTAGAAGGGAAAGTTATTGTTGTTAACGATGAAACAACTGGTGCAAAAATCGTGCGCAATTTCGATATGTCTGCCTCAGAGATTACTTCACTACAAATTATTGATAAAACAATATTTGTCTCAAACAGAGAAGGTGACATATTCAAGTACTCAGTCGATGGGAGGTATTTAGGAAAAGCACCAAAGCATTTCCTATCCTCCGCAAAAATATCAGTAAACGAAAATTCGCTTGTAATAGGCCGTGAAGATGGGAGTATCGAAAGATACAACGTAAGTAATGGTTTACTGATATGGAGTTACAAGAACGATACCCCGATTAGGTTTGTCTTAACCTTGGGCGAATCTGTTATCGCAGGAGACTCGTCAGGGAAGTTGCTCATTCTAAAAGATGGGAAAGTTCAAAGCGTTTTTTACAACGAAGATGCGTTTTTGACCTGTGCTCTTGATGAGTCAAAAAAGAATCTCGTCTATTTTGGAAGCCGTGGGAAGGTATTTTCGCTTGAAGATATACAGGGAAGATGGAACCTCAGAATGCTTGCGATTATCCCTGAAGAATGGGTCTGTTCAATATACGATAGCGGAGGAATACTCTACACCGGGACCAATTTTGGAAACGTATATGCATTGGATAAAAAGTCTTATAATCCAAAGCTTATAAGGTATTACCCAAGTCCTGTAGTAAATATATCAAAATTAAACAATCAGATTGTTGTTTTTCACTTTAACGGAACAGTCGCCGTGTTCGATGGAAAAGTTTGGGAAGTTCAAAGAAGTGATGTCTTTCCACTCTATTCAGGCTTAGTTATCGACTCACAGATTATCATGGGGGGCTCGAAATTGAGAATTGGTAACAAATCCAAAGAATTTGAAGCCTTTATTGTGGATTTAGCAGAATTTCGAAAAACAAAAAACAACATTTTCGCAAGCTTATCAAACGGTATGGTCGTTCAAATCGAGGACAGTAATGTTGTTCGTAGGTTCTCAAGTCAAATAAGCACTATTTCAACAATTTACGCAGATGATTTAGTCATTTGCGGACACGAAGATGGAAAAGTGAGTTTGTGGAACTACAATAAAAAACAAGGTAAATTTGAATTATCAATGATTTTCGACGACCATACAGATGCAGTAAAGAGTATTGCAAGATACGAGAAATATATAATATCCGCATCAAACGATAAAACTATTAAAGTATGGGATTCCAAAACCGGAAAGTTGCTGAATATTTTAACCGGTCATATTGGTTACGTATGGAGCATATTTGTGGTTGGTGATATACTTGTAAGTGGCGGATGGGACGGCAAAGTTATATTGTGGAATTTAACGAACTTTCAAAAAATAAAAGTCTATGAGCTTCCAAAACTTTCCATTACAGGTATTTTTGCATTTTCAAGTGACGAGATATACTTAACAACTTTGGAAGGTTTTGTGGTAAGCCTCAAAAAAGATAAAGTCACAAAAGTCAAAATCTCTGAGCAAACTCTCTGGTCTGTAGACAGTAATTATTCTGAAAACTCAAATCCTTCTCAAATCAAAATATACGTTGCTGGATGGGATGGAAGAGTGTATGTATTAGACAGAGAACTTAGAAACATTAGACAATTTAAAGGGCATAATTCAACTATTTTCAAAATTATGTTTTTTAACGGCAAGCTTTTTACCGCCGGAACGGATAATTTGATAAAGGTATGGAGGATAGTCAACGATAAACCAGAAAACATCGGTTCATACTCAAACTTTCGTCAATCAATTCTTTCTGTAGCAATTTCAAAAACGCTTGGGAAACTGATAACAACAGATGGGAAGGGCCTAATTTCTATCGACTTAGAAGAAATGTATAGATAGTAATAAATGGCAAGCAAAAATACAAAATCACAAACGCAAATTAGGGGAGGTAAAGAAAGCTATGGAAAAGACGATAACAACAGAGGTAGTATTCAACGGTATGCTATTAACAGTTCTAAGAGATGAGGTACTTTTGGAAAACGGCGCCATGAGTATTCGTGAGCACGTACTACACCCCGGTGCCGTAGCAGTCGTTCCAATAACAAGTGATGGAAAGATTATCCTGGTTGAACAATATCGGTATCCGATAAAACAAAAGCTATTGGAAATTCCTGCTGGAAAATTTGATAAACCAGGTGAAGATGCTTTGGAATGTGCTAAGCGCGAACTCTGGGAAGAGACAGGTTACACAGCAAGAAAATACACATATCTGGGATACATCTACACAACACCTGGTTTTTCCAACGAGATTATCCATCTATACCTAGCGCAGGATTTAGTTCCCGGAAACTCTAACCCAGATGAAGATGAAGTTCTCGAAGTTCGAATTGAGGATTTTGATACAGTTGTGAAGAAATGTATAAATGGGGAGATAACGGATGCCAAAACAGTTGCTGGAGTCATGCGAGCATATTTTAAGTTAAGAGGTGAAAAGTGATGGTAAAAGTTGTCGTAAACGGCGAAGAAAAACTTTTTAACGCACAGGACTTTGAGAACTTCAACGCTTTACTCAAAACTATCGTCACTGAAGGGAAAGTTTTGAAAAGTTTGAAGATTAATGGCAAAGAAATTCCTGTTGCTTACGTAGAGGAACTCAAAAGCGCAAAGTTAGATGAAGAATTACTAATAGAAATTGAGACGCAAGATGCGGTTTCTTTTTTAAAAGAGACACTACAGGATGTACTGGGTTACATCCAACATGTTAAGGAACTCTTGCCACAAGTAGCAAGTAGCATAATAACAGGAAATGAAGCTGGATGGAAAGCAATAAAGGACTTATCAGAAGGTTTAGCAGCGATTGAAAACTTGAGAAGTTCGACAAATCAGATTACGAAATTAAACGAAAGCGAATTGGCTCTTGTAACAGATAGAAATGAAGTATCGAACATTCTCAGAGAAATGTTGGAAGCGCTTGACAAAAGGGATGTATTTGAAATTTCCGATGTTGTAGAAAATAAAATACCAATGGTCTTAGACTACTATATAGAGTATTTCACAAAAGTATTGGAAGCAATAGCAAAGGTAAATTGATTTTGTTGTTGAGCAATTCACGAAATAGAAAAGGGAGGTATTGTGAATGGACTATATTGAACAAATGGTTTTAACTGCAAGCCCTGCTAAGCTTATAGAACTGCTCTTGCAGAAAGCAATAAGTGTCATAGATGAGGCAAAGAACTACATAGATGAAAAAGACTATAACAATGCGAATGCAAAGATTGTTAGGGCTCAAGATATAGTGATGGAGCTGAATTTGGCGCTCGATATGGAAAAAGGTGGAGAAATAGCTAAAAACCTCAGAGCACTTTACAACTACATGTACAGAACATTAGTTGAAGCAAACATCAAAAAAGATAAGAAGATGCTTGACGATGTTAAATCGCTGCTTGAAGATTTACTCTCAACTTGGAGAGAAGCTATGAAATTGGCAGGAAGCACCGCCAGTCAGATAGATGTTAACAAACCGAGGATAAATCTAACTTACTGATTTTCCGGAGAACCTGTTATCAATACCAAAGGACGGTTGTGAAAATGAAGATATCATATATTCTTTCAAACGTGCTTTTTTTAGGGTTTGTTGTTAGCCTTGTCGTAGCTATCGTATTTTTCGAAATCGGATTAAGAGCTTTTAGGAATTCGAACGAAAAGAAATCAAAAGAAAGCAATTCTCTAGGATTTCGCTGGCTTTTTTACGCTGGAGTACTACTCACACTTTCTATTCTATTTTCTTTAATTTAAGTTCAGGCTATAGTTGTTTGTAAAACTTGTGATATAATAGAATGGCAATCAACAGAAAACTTGGGGGTGAATCTATGGAGCTCAAGTTTCTTACTTTTTACTTAGGCGAAGAAGTTTTTGCAATTAACATCATGAAGGTTGAGCGTGTTAAAGAGTATGAAAAAACAACAAAAATACCAAACATTGCAGATTTTGTGGAAGGAATTATTAATCTCATGGGAGAAATCGTTCCTATTATTAATTTGAGAAAAAAGTTCTTGATGGATGACTTTGCAAACAAAGAAAAGTCTAAAATTATTGTCGTCAAACTTGAAAATGGTAAGAAGGTCGGGTTACTTGTAGACGATGTCAGAGAAGTGTTAACGGTCACCGAGGATATGATTGATGAACCTCCTGCACACATAGCAAGCATGGCTGGTGCAAAATTCGTATCGGGAGTTATAAAGTTGGAAAACGAGATGGTGTTAACCCTTGAAGTTGATAACTTGTTAACAACCGAAGAAAAAATTGCTTTGGCAAATATATGATAAAGCATTCTAATTTATTATCTTAAATATCTCAAAATTCTTCTTGGTTTAGCCCAGGACTTGAAAAAATACAAAGATATGATAAAATCTATCATGCACATTTCAGAAATAAAAATGGGTGTGTAGCTCAGTGGAAGAGCACTTCCCTCACGAGGAAGGGGTCGTAGGTTCAATTCCTACCACACCCACCACTATCAAAAAGAGCGGCTTAAAGCCGCTCTTTTTCTATTCATGCGTTTTTATTCGTTTTCTTCATTTTTTGTTTGTCCACACGAGCCAAAGGTTTCTCATCACAGAGAAGATAAGATAAATAACCAATGCAACAAGGATTGTTGTAATTTCTCTATAAAATACTATATAAATTGGGGCTTTTATGTGACAGAACGAATTAAAAATAGATATGAACCCGAACGTCCCAAAGAATGTTAATATGCCACTAATAAATTCATTCTCGATATCACCAGCGATAAAAAACATTGGTAAAAACAGGAGTTCTTTTATCCTTGGTCTTATTATAAATAAGTTCTCGAGCGTAAGACGTATCTTTTCCTCAAGGTCAAGGACATAGCCGTAATTACCGCTACGCATAAGCATATACACTATAGCAATTCCACCAACGATACCTGTGGTAACAATATGCCAACGTTTAATCGAACTTTTTTGATAAAGTTCTCTAAATGTAAGTAATCCAACCAATAATGGTAACATCACGAGGGAGACTTTAACACCCCTATAGACTTCCAAGTCGTTCAAATACTCGAATGAATATAGCGAAAAGTTAGTGAGTAATCCTAGTATAAAAACATTTGATACTCTTGTAAATCGGTTATTGGATGAAAAGTAAGCAGCTAACGTTCCAAAAATGCTGACGATTGAAACAAAGAGCCAGTATTGTTTGAAAAGTGCGAATCCAAGAATTGTAAAAGGTGCTTGAAGAGCAACAAATACACCCAGAAGTATTCCTGAGATTTTTGCATTCCAGTTTGTGTTATCAGGCATCGGGATTCCTGACTGCACCTGGAAAAAATCACCAAACAATTCTAAAGCTTCTTTTGCGATTTGTGATTTTGGTAAAACGATGACATCAATACTTCTTTCCATCACTGCTCGCCAGAGTCGTTTGAAGAGTGAATAAGAGTTATATCTGGACAGCTCTTTTGGCTTCACGTAATGAACTTTGACAATTTTTTTGTAGCCTGTTGCTTTGTAAAAATTTCTGACAAACTCTGTGTCCCCGTAAAACTCCATAATTCCTACGTACCTGGTTCCTATCTTCTTATGAAACTCTTCTGTTCTTTCTTTAATCCCTTCCAATGGTATGATAATTTTTGCCTCATCATTAATTTCTTCACTTCCAGTATAAAACAATATTGATGGGTCATCATCAAAAAAAACGGAAACGGTTAAGTTATTTCTATCATTCGGTATCCTGACAAATATAAATACCGATAGAACAAGGGTAAAGACAGTGAGAATTATATTAATATAAGTCTCATTTTTTGCAAATAATGGAAGTTTCAAAACTAATCACCTTCCGCTTCCAAAAGTTTCAGAACGGTTTTTAAATCTTGGCTCAGGGATGCTTCAAATCTATAATGTTTCCCATGAAAATCAAAAACCATCTCTTTGCAATGCAAAAAGTGCCTTTTCAAACCGTACTTTTTTGAAAAGGCTCTGTTCAATCTAAAATCACCATAATCGTTGTCACAGACTATTGGAAACCCTTTCATCGAAAGATGTTTTCGTATTTGATGTTTCCTTCCAGTTTCTATCTTCACATCAAGTAACGTTAAATTGATATCTTTTCCATCGAGTTTGGTCGTAAATTTACGGACAGGTCTTATATGCGTGATTGCTTCTTGGTCGTCAATTGGCAGATCTATTGTCATAGCCTTTGGGGAGCCAAACACCAAAGCCGCGTAATTCTTCTCCACATCACGAAACGAAATCATTTCACTGAGTTCTCTTGCTACTTGCCTGCTTTTTGCAACAACCATGACACCTGAAGTTTCTTTGTCCAACCTATGCACAAGAAAAGGTTCAAACCCTTTTGTCGTGCCATAATACTTTAAACCTTCTATCAAAGAGGGTTTATGAACATTCTTTCCAGGGTGTACAGAAACACCGGCTGGTTTATTGATAGCTATAATGTTTTCGTCTTCGAATATGATATCTAAGTTCATTTTCGCTGGTTTGATTTCTTTATATTCACGTGTATATTTGGACAAATCCTCGTTTCTGATTTCTATCCTATCTCCAATTTCTATCTTCACAGAAGGTTCTTTAACCCTTTTCTCATTAAGATAAACTTTCCCAGTTCTTATGAGTTTGTATATTGCACTCAAAGGCACGTTTTTCAGGACATTCCTCAAAAATTTATCGATTCTTGAGAAGTAGTTATCTTCGTTTACTATCCATGAGTTCTTTACTGCGACATTTGTTAAGCCATCTTTTTGGGTTCCATTTCCCATGTTTTCATTTGCTCCTCTCTACACAGTTACAATAGATGTTTATCGAGCAGTTCGGAAATTATTGTTGATGGTAAACTTGAAAACTTCCTGAAATTTTGTTCGTATTCAATTTGTGCGTGTTCTTCACTCGTGTCAACTATAACCTTTAGAGCACAGAATTCCACACCGTTTTGATGGCATACTTTCGCTATTGCGGCACTGTCCATATCAACAGCAAATGC
Source organism: uncultured Fervidobacterium sp. (assembly GCA_964452455.1). GTDB lineage: Bacteria > Thermotogota > Thermotogae > Thermotogales > Fervidobacteriaceae > Fervidobacterium. The sequence goes on from CAYVMA010000061.1 coordinate 94,462, forward strand.
TCCGTATTTTTCAAATAGTTTTCTTTTGAGGTCCTTATCACTAACTATAAGGTCTCCACTTACGATAGGTCCGAAATTTATCTTGTCGTAAACATCCGCAATCTTTTCCAAAAGTTTCGAAGAGCTTTCTATCCCAATTGGATTAGAAGCTTGAAAATCATGTTCGTAGAAAACACTACCACAAACTAAATCTCCAATTTTCAACTCCGGGTGAATCGCTCCGGCAGAACCACAATGAATTATGTAGCTGGGTCTAAATCTATCAATTATGGCTTGAGCTATCATAGCACTCTCAACTTTACCAACAAAACCATATATTGTGACTACTTCGTTACCTCCAACAATCCCCCTTGAAAAATTTCTCTTCACAAGCTCACCATTTTCAAGTAGGGGGAGCATTTCTCGAAAAACTCCAATTATCTCTTCTTTCAAAACACCGGTAACAACAACCATAAAAATCACCTCGACAAACAATTGACCTAAAAATTTTAGGTCCGGTTTCTGATAATCCCTTTAACCTACTGAATCTAATCCTTCCATCAAGCCTTTATTTTCCGCCCCTAATAGCTATGTGGAGCTCCACATCTTCGGCAACGAACAAACTAACTGGGAGTTTTATTATCAAACCTTCCGCAGTAATTTTCATGTCCTTACCGGTAATCACCGTTGGAGGTGTGATATCGATTTTGTATCCAAGCTTTTCAAGGTTCATAGCAATGCTTCCAGAAGTCATGTTACCTAGTTCGCCTATAGCACTCAGCGAAAGTTCATCAAGAGTGTTGTATTCCATTCCCATCATTTTTGAGACAATTCCTAGAGCAGTTTCTTCATTAAATGCGTAAACAAAGTTTCCCTCTATGTCACCGAGAAAACCAATCACTGTAACTATGTTGTACTTTGGAGTTATATCTTTTACAGCTTGAGGTTTACCAAATTGTGCTTGCATTTGCAAGACAGCCTCGTAAGTTCCCTGTGCTGCTGCTAAAACTGAGTTAACAATCCTCACATCAACCATTTTTCAACACCTCCCAAAACTTTTCAAACTCAATATCATACGTTAACTTACCATGCTTACCCTCTGAAACTTCTTTGAAAAAGAGGGTCTTTGCTTTTTCATAATCAACTTGTCCACCTTTTTTCAAAAGACCTCGAGAACGTCCGTATTCCTCCAGAAATTGAACGATATCTTTCTGAACCCCTGCTGCAGAAGCATAAATTTTAAAAGCGTAATCAAAGATTTCATCATCAACGTTTTCAATAGGTAAAGAACCTATAAGCAGCAGTTTTGCTGCTATATCCTTTGAAAATATCTCTGAATACAATATCCCAGGTGAATCCAAAACCGTAAACCCTTCGACATTGACCCATTGGACACCACGAGTAATACCAGGCTGGGCTCCTGTTTTTGCTTTGTGCCTGCCAAGTATCTTATTTATTATTGTTGATTTTCCAACATTCGGAACTCCAACAACTGCTATCCTTGGATTCGCATACTTTGTGGGAATAGATTTTAGAAATGTCAGCAGTTCTTTTCTTTTCGTATCCTTATTAACAAGAAGGGTCGGATATAACTTTGCTATTTCACAAGCCCATTTCTTATTGTATTCGGAATCCGCTAAGTCTGTTTTATTAAGCAAAAAGACACGCTGCTTATCTTTGAAAATTTTCATCTCAAAACTCGTGGTTGCAACAGGTGCGCGTGCATCAAGCACAATAACAACGATATCTATCTTTTTCAGATTTTCTCTGATTTGTCTTTTAGCTTTTTGAACGTGACCCGGATACCAAGCTCTGACATGTTCACCAGACTGATTGCTCACTTACTTAAACCTCCATTTTCTATAATCTCATCGCTTACTTATCTACTTATTTGGGACAACGAGGGTACCTACATTTTCACCACGGATAGCCCTAAGTAAGTTATTGTCCTCGAAAAAGTTCATAACAAGGATTTTCATTTGATAGCGTTTGCAGATAGAAAATGCTTCCGTGTCCATGATTTTTAAATCCTTCTCGATGGCCTCATCGTAGGTTATTACATTATATTTTACAGCATCGTTGTATATCTTCGGGTCTTTGTCGTAAATTCCTGAAACCTTCGTACCCTTTATCAACAATTCCGCTTTCATCTCAACCGCCCTGAGTGCAGCTCCAGTGTCGGTCGTAAAGAATGGGTTACTTGTTCCACCAGCAAAAATAACGATATACCCCGCATCAAAATAAAGGTCAATGTCGTCGTAGTTTATAAATTTTACACTTGGTAGGGTAACAATTTGAGAAACCACCACGGTTCTGATACCTGCATTCTCAAATCTATCTTTCAAATATAGTGCGTTAATTACCGTACCTAACATTCCAATCTGGTCTGATATCGTTGGTCTTACACCTTCGAAATCCCTTCCCCTAAAAAGATTGCCCGCACCAATCACAATTCCCAGTTTCACTCCATATTCAGAAACTTTCTTTATCTCCCTGATAAGATAATTGACATGCTCTTCGCTAAAGCCTTTCTGTGCTTCTCCACTGAGTACCTCACCACTTAGCTTGAGAAGAACTCGTTTGTACATTCATCATCCCTCCAAGAGTATGACGTTCTTTTTATCTCTGAAAAATTCGAGCACCCTTCTATCACTTGTCATCAATATTATCTGCCTCAGTTCCGACTCTTCGTTTAAGTATTCACACACTCTTTTCAATCTATCGTCATCCAAACGGATCAAGGTGTTATCTATAACCAAAGGCAAACTACCATCATAGAATGTCTTATAAAGAGCATTTTTAATGCAGAATATCAATAAGTCCTTCGTGGAACCGCTTAAAAACTCGTCAGGGTCCTTCATATCTCCTTCAACAACCAGTCTCACAGACAAATCTGGCAATATGACAAAATTCTTCTCGGCACCGGAAACCTTCGTAAAGAGTCTTGCAAATTCGTCGCTGAATATTTTATGGTAACTTTCGATAAAATTTGCAAGCCTTTCGTTGAGGAACTTACTTATCTCCGGTATTTCGTTAATCAAGTTCGATATTATCTTCGCCTTCAACTTAAACTCGTCCAATTTTTCAAACAACGCCTGGAGTTGTTTGAAGTCAACTTCTATACTATCATAAAGTTTTTTCATCTCTTTGAGCTCGTTCAAAAGGGCATCTTTAGTAGAATAAAGTTCACGAAGTAGAGCTTTCGTTTGATTTATGGAAGTATCAAGGTCCTCATTTTCTCTCTCTTCAATGACTTTTTGCAATTCAACACTTAACGTTTTTTTAGCATTCTTTAATTCTTGATAGTGTTCAAAGTGAGATTTAAAAGTTTCAACCTGTTCCTTGGTTATGCCAAATTTACTTAAAATCTCGTCCAAATTCTCGGCTATAGTCTTATATTCTCTTTGAACAGACAAATATTCCCCACGAAGTTGGGATAATCTTCTCTCGAGCGATTCCTTTTCGTAAAGTAACTCTTGAACTTCTCCAAATGTTCTTTGCAAATTTTCAACAGCGGAAACTATCATCTGTGCTGCACCTGTGACACCAAACTTTGAAAGTTCTTTGATAACTTCCTGCTCGATATCTTTCAGTTCATTGAGCAACCTTTGTCTCTCTATATTCTGTGCCTTCCATTCTAAAAACTCCGTATATTTTTTTCTCAGTTGCTTAATGTTGGTTATGCCATAATTTGCAAGCACTTTCCAAACGGAGGGTTGCTGTGGCTGTTTCATTGACACTTCAACTAAGCGTTCTTGAAGGACCTCTACGGAAGCCATCTTTCTTTTCCAATTGAACATGAGGAAGACGGCTAATGCTAAGAACACTACGGCAGGAGTATACATGAAGAGTGATATTCCTTTAAAAAGAAGTCCAAGAACAAACAAAACAAAACCCGCACTTGCTGAAACTACTGACAAATCTTTCGAATATTTAGCTGTCTGCTCATTTCTCTCTATTTCGTTTTGCAGGCTCAGTTTAGTAGATTCTATTTCGTTTATAGTTTCCTTGTATCTTTGTTCCTCTTCTTCCGCCTGTTCTAAAATGTTCTCATTTTCAAGAAATAACCTCCAGAGTGGGTCCTCATCAACAACGTTTCCCACCCTTTCGTTGTACATCTTGGTAAGCAACGAAAGATGTTTCAAGCGTAAACCAACGCTTTCTAAATCGTCGACTGAAGATGCTCCAAGTTGTTTAAGCTTTTCCTCAATATCCCTATCTTTCTTTTGAAGTACTTCCTTCAATTTTTCTTGCTCTGTTTCCAAAGCTTCCAAACGAGCCTTTATGGAATTTAATTTGTAAATAAGGTTCTGAGCTTCATCGACAACAGCAGTGTCTAATGATTCAATCCATAGATACTTCGTTAGTTCTGTTTCTATGGCCTCTATGTTCCTTTTAAGTTGCGATATTTTTGTCTCAAGTTCGGATTTTTTTGCATTCCTGAGTTCTTCCAAATTGCTTTCTGAGGCATTAATCTGTTCTTGCAAGTCTTTTATTCGCGTCTCAACATTTTTTATCTTCACAAAAAATGTATTCTTCTTATTTATCTTTTCCTCAACAACCGATATCATTTCCTCCGTTTTACGAATCTCTTCCGAGATTGCTAACAAACATTTGTTCATATCTAGTGTTTGAATTCTCTTTATTGCCTCTCTTAGGATACGTCCTTCAGATGTTTTCTCGGTCTTTTTCTTAAGTGTACTTTCCAAGATACCTCTGTCAACTTTTACAGCTTCAAGCTCGTCATCTTCCATTATAAACGCTATACTTTCGAGCAAGCTGATATCGTACTTTGGCACTTCTGCTGTGTCTTCACCAAACACATACTTCCCATCGGATGTTTCCAAATATCCGCCAAAAATGTTATGTCCCCACGGTCTGTATTTGAGCGCTTCGTTGCTAGGTTTACCAAGCGTGTATAACAAAAACCTTGCTAAAGTGGTTTTACCACTCTCGTTAGGTCCAAAGACGATGTTCAGCCCCGGTCCAAACTTGAATGAGGCGTTAACGAATTTTCCGAAACCGTCTATGTGGGCTTTTTTTATAAGCATATTTCTTCACCTCGAATGAGTTTCAGCACAACGTAACGTTGATTAGCAGTTTTCAAAGAGTTAATCAATTCGGATTCAAAGAAACTCTTGGGAAGGATTTCTACTTTAAATCCTTTAAACTTATCTTCCAAATCTTTTTCCGTAAGGTTTTCGAGCAAATATAAACATGTAGTGTAGTCACATTTAATAGTGGCTTCGCTTTCCACTTTAACCAAACCTATTGTTTCAACAGAATCAATAGCTGTTACCTTTCCGTCAATACGAACATGGGGGAGATTGTTAATAGGAGTGCTGTTGAAATCGAGAAGCTTATTTTCCAAATCGATTTCGAAGTTTTCGAAGATATTTTCTAGGATTTTATATACTTCTTCCAAAAGTCCGAAGCGACCGAGGGCGTTGTAGAACACGAACTTCGAGTTTGGGTACATCTTCGCAAGCTGGACCAAGAATTTCAATTTGCACTGAAATATCTGTTCTTGAAATCCGGAAAATCCTTCGTAATGCTCAAAAAGAGAGATGTTGTTGACCTCGACAACCACTTTTTATTCCTCCCAACGGACTATTTTGTTTATACTTACAATAGTTCAGCAGCTAGGCTTGCCAATTCGGATCTCTCACCTTTTTTCAAAAAGATATGGGCTGCGATAGGTTTTCCCAGAAACCTTGAAGCAGCGTAAACCAACCCATTACTACTTTCATCAAGATAAGGAGTGTCTATCTGATACGGATCACCGGTTAGAACCACTTTTGTCCCTTCTCCTGCTCTTGTTAGTATAGTCTTAACCTCCAAAGGGGTTAAGTTTTGAGCCTCGTCGATGATTATAAACTGGTTTGGGATAGACCTTCCTCTTATGTACGTTAGTGCCTCAAGCTCAACAATTTCTTTCTTCATAACTTCTTTTAAACTAACATTGTTCAATCTACACAAATACTCAAGGTTGTCCATAACACCACTCATCCAAGGAGAAATCTTTTCCTCAAGCGCGCCAGGTAGATACCCTATGTCCTTACCACCCATTGGTATTAACGGCCTTGCAACTATTATTCGTTCATACAAACCTTCCACAAGAGTCTTTTGAAGTGCAGCAGCAAGTGCGAGGAATGTTTTTCCAGTTCCTGCTATACCAATCAATGACACTAGCTTTATATCGTCCTCTAATAGTGCGTCTAAAGCAAAGAGCTGTTCTTTGTTTCTAGGGCTGATACCAAACACTTTTGATTTAAGATTTATCTGCACAAAATCTTGACCATCGAACCTGAAGAAACCTTCTTTGCTTTCAACGTATTCGTTAACATAAAGTTTTTCTACGTTCAGCTCTTTTAAAGAACCAACAGAAACATATCCTAGTGGCAAAAGAGATAAATCGCTCTTGTCCGTAAGATAGTCTTCCGCTTGTAAACCAAGAGCCAGTGCCTTTAAACGTAAGCTTATGTCTTTTGATACTATTATCGTGGGTTCTGTTCTTGTGGTTTTTAGAAACATCGCGTAGCTTAATATCCAATTGTCCACGTACTTTTCAAATAAAAATTTCACCTGGTGTCTATCAAAATCACTCTCACTAAGCACCGGTATTATTACTTTGCCACCGCTGTCTAATTTAACTCCATCGTGAAGGTTACCTTTTTTTCGTAGTTCTTCCAAGACCCTAATAGCTGTTCGAGCGCTTTTTCCAACTCGTCCTTGTTCCTTTTTGAGCTTATCTAATTCTTCTATGACGGGCAAAGGGATGAAAACATTATTATCCTCGAAAGAATATATAGCTTCCGGGTCATGTATCAAAACATTGGTGTCTAAAACGTAATTCTTAACCATTAGTATTCCCTCCCCATCCACCGCCTCAGAAATTCGTGGATTCTCTCCCAGCCGAACATATCAAAAAACTTGATAAACACATTTGCAGTCACAAGTGCATCATCATATGCTCTGTGTGTGACCTTGTGTGAAATTCCCATCTCTATCGCCAGTGTTTCCAGCTTTTTTCCCCTGCCGTATACTGTTTTTGAAATTTCCAGGGTATCTATGTAATATACGTCCAGCGGTAGCTGTCCAACTTCTTTGGCAGCGTAATCAAGAAAAGTCAAATCAAAACGTGCGTTATGGAAGACCAGCACGGTATCTCTGGAATACTTTCTAACAACGGCCAGTACATCCTCTAATCCAGGCGCACTTTGTATGTCCTTTACCGAAATTTTGTGTACGCTCTGCGCGTAAGTCTGAATGCTGACCTTTGGGTTAACCAAAGATGTGTAAATCCAATCTTTAACTATTTTTCCCTTGTATATCGGCACGATTGCTATTTCGATAATGCGATCCCCACCTGACGGGTCTATTCCCGTCGTTTCTATATCAACAGCGCAATACACATTGTCATCCCATGCCACGACTCGGTTCTCCTTTTCATTTTAGCTTTTTTCAACCTTTTCAATACTAATGTCGTAGCGTATTGCTTACGTAATTAACTCTTCTCCTCCACCTCTTGCAATTACAATTTCGCCCGCTTCTTCAAGTCTTCTTATAATATTAATTATCTTTTGTTGAGCTTCCTCAACATCTTTTACGCGAACAGGTCCCATGAATTCAATTTCATCTTTCAGTAGCTGCTGTGCACGTTTCGACATATTATTGAATATCTTCTGTTTCAGTTCCTCAGACGCACCCTTAAGAGCTACAGCAAGGTCCTGCGTGTTAACTTCCCTGAGGACAAGCTGTATAGACCTGTCGTCAAGTTTAAGAATATCTTCAAAGACAAACATCCTTCTTCTGATTTCTTCGGCAAGTTCCGGTGATTCGTACGTAAGTCTTTCCATAATGTTCTTTTCAGTTGACCTATCAAGATTATTCATAATCTCGGCTGCCGTATCCAGGCCACCAACAGCACTAAGGGTTTGAGTTGTAACACCGGCGAATTTCTTTTCAAGCAACTTTTCAACTTCTTTGACAACATCAGGAGACGCACGTTCCAAAAGAGATATTCGCTTGATAACTTCTATTTGCAAATTCTCAGGGAGAGCACCTAAAACTTGTGCAGCGACGCGAGGTTCAAGAAAACTAAGAACCAGTGCAATCGTCTGGGGATGCTCTGATTGTAGGAAATTAACAATTTGCACAACGTCAGCATTACGCATAAACTCGAATGGCTTCACAGATAGGTTCGAAACAAGCCTTTCGATAATCTGCATAGCCTTTTCTGGTCCAAAAGCTTTTATGAGCATTTCTTTAGCATATTCAATACCACCAGTTATTATCATTTCTCTTGCTTTTGTCAAATTCTGGAATTCTTCGAGAACAGCCTTGCGTTCTTCGTTTGTAACCTTACCAAGATTCGCAATCTCTATCGTCAGCATCTCTACTTCTGATTCTTCGAGATTTTTCAACACTCTTGCCGCCTTCTCAGGACCCATAGTGACCAACAATATGGCTGCTTTACGTCTTCCTGTCAACTTTCCAGCCATAATCTCATCCTTTCTCAGATATCCAAACTTTTAAAACCGTAGCCACATCTTCAGGAGAGGTATCAGCAACTTGTTGCAAATAAGCTTTGAGTTGTTCCAAAAGCGTTTCTTCCTCCGCACCAGCTGGCATTTCTTCTTCCGTAATTGCTTCCAATGTTCTTTGAGCCTCTTCCTGTAAAGCCCTGTATCTTTGCTCCATCAACTTTCTCGCTTTCACTTTCTTGAACTGTATTAATCCAAGGTAAGTTGCAAAGAATATTAGCACAGATGCAAGCATCAGGAGAACCAACCTGGTTCGTAACTTTTGCAGTTCCGTAGTTGCTTGCACCTGCTTGTAGAATTCTTGTTCAAATTCCCTACTGAACGGTAGGAACGCAACAGCGTAAGTTACTGAACCTTCTGGAGTATTTGCGTCTATGCTTTTTTGAATTATCGAACTGATAAGTTTTTCAACTTGGTCTTTTGATGTCCTCTCGAGAACCGTAGAGGAAGAGTCAATTATAACCGAAAGTGTTATGTTCTCTATCTCACCCTCGGAGTTTTTCACAATATTCTCGACAATCTGGTTCAGTTCGTAATTGACTATTTCGTGGCTTTTTTGGTAATACCCTTGGGTTGTAGGAGATGTAGACTCATAAGTTGTTGGTGGGATGTTCGATTCCGTCCCCACAGGACCTCCTGTCATTGGTTGACTGGTTGAATACTCTTGCTCAGTTTCTTTACTTCTCACCAATCCTTCCTTTTTGTTCGGTGCTGTATAGGTTGTTATTTGCTTTTCTATCTTTTCCCAGTTCAACTTAATGTCCGGTATAACTTCTACACGTCCTGGTCCAAAAACGTTCTCAAGAGGGACTTTTATTTTCTGCTTGTAGTAATTTTCCAAGCTCACCTTAAGCTCCATCTTTGTCGAAGCCAATGCTGTTGATGTATCCAAATTTAAGAGCGTTGTCAAATCTCGACCGGTTTGATCTATAACCCTGATATTCTCAGGTTTGATTCCTTCGACAGCACCCTGAACTAACGAAACTATACCTTTCACTTGTTCTTTCGTTAAGGACTGTCCAGGTTTCATAACTACCATTACAGAAGCCCTTGGTTCTGACATTTCTCCTCGGACGTAGTAAGTGTACTTTGGTAGAGTTAAAACTACCCTTGCACCATCTACACCTTGAATTGTAGAGATAGTTCTTTCCAATTCTCCCTGAAGAGCTATCTGGTATCTAACTTGCTTATCAAAACTTGTTGCACCAAGATTGTTTTGGTCTAGAATTTCGAATCCTCGAGACGTTCCTGCAAGCACACCAGCTGACGCTAATCGCATACGCACTTCGTAAACATTGTAATTTGAAGGTATCAATATCTTGTTTCCAGCTTCTACTTTATACGGAATGCCCAAAGATTCTAGTTGTTGCAAGATAGGACCTGCATCTTCTTCAGTCTTTGTGGTGAGTAACAAGACATACTTAGGAGCATTTATTATAGCAAGTAAAATGATAGCCATTATAACAGAAACGGCTACCATAACAATTATTAATTTTTGCGATTTTGGTGCTTCTTTCCACCTTTGAGGTATCTTGGAAAACCAGTCCAAAAATTTTCTAAACCATTCCATGGATTCACCACCAAAGAAAGATTATACCATACAATCGACGAAAATTTACACTAAAGTAAAGATTTTTGTATTAACAAAACGAAAAAAGGTACTATAATTATAATACCAAAGTTTTGAGGTGATTGCAATGTGGAAAGTCAATGTGAAAGATTTAATAAAAGAACGCCGAAAAGTTGTTGAAGGGATATACTCTCCGGAATTCATTGAACTACACACTGGAACGTATAAGGTTTTGCATGGCGGATTCAAAGTAAAAATGGTCCTTACATATGCTGACAACAAGATATTACTTGGTGGCTATGCACGCGGGTATGTCGAAAGACCATGCGACAGATGTTTAAAACTTTCAGAAATGTACATTGACGGAATCATAGAAGCGGTGTATACTTTTGAGAAGAAACCACTTTCAAAAAATGAAGAACTGAAAGATTTGGCTAACGAAATATTGTTGACTGGTGATATAATTGACCTGGAAGAACGCATCGTAGAAGGGATAGTCAGTAGTGCGCCTGATGTTTTTGTTTGTAGTCCGGATTGCAAAGGTCTATGTCCATATTGTGGTGCGGATTTAAACGAAGAACCAAACCACACATGTAAGGCTATGGAGGAAGAACAGGTAGACCCAAGATTCGCAAAATTACTGAAAATAAAGCATACACAGGAGGGATAAGTATGGCTGTACCAAAGCAGAAACGTTCAAGAAGCAGAACACATCACAAAAGGGCAAAGATTTACAGAGCCTTCAGTGTCGCAGTAACAACTTGTCCAAATTGTGGAGCACCAAAACAACCACACAGAGTTTGCTTAAACTGCGGTTACTACGGAAAGAAGCAGGTGTTTGAGGTAGCGAAATGATACGAGTAGCATTGGATGTAATGGGTGGAGACAAAGCGCCGGAAGAAATAAAAGCCGGCGCTTTAATGTTTGCGGAAGAGATTAAAAGTTATAAGAAAAAAGTTCACCTAGTGCTTATTGGAACGGAAGATGCTGTATCTGACTTGAAAAATCATAAACTGGCGGATTATTTCACGTTGGAAATAGTCAAAGACTACTTACCAATGGACATAAAACCTACTGAAGCCCTACGAAGAAAAGAAAGTTCGATGTATGTTGGTGCTCAGTTGTTGAAAGAACGCAAGGTGGACGCTTTTGTCAGTGCAGGAAACACAGGAGCATTGTTAGCTTGTTCAACCCTTGTTGTCGGGAGGATTGAAGGAATAGACCGCCCTGCGTTAGCTGTTCCTATTCCTTCTCTCAACGGGTTTACAGTCTTGATAGACGGTGGTGCAAATGCAGAAGTGCGCCCAGATTATTTGATTCAATTTGCAGCAATGGGTGTTGAATACGCAAGAATACTTGGCAAACATTCTCCTAAAGTTGGACTGTTAAACGTTGGAACTGAAGAAAACAAGGGAACAGATATGCATAAATTGGCTTATCAAATGCTGAAAGAAAAATTAGGTCCTATGTTCCACGGAAATGTTGAGGGGAACGACATAAATCTTGGAACTGTTGATGTCGTAGTTACCGACGGTTTTACAGGAAACGTTGCGATGAAAACAATGGAGGGTGTTGCAAAACTAATCTCTCAAACAATAAAAGATGAGGCAAAGAAAAGCATAGATGGTATCATAGGTGCGCTTATTTTTTCCAGAGTACTGAAAAAGTTAAAAGAAAGGTTGGATCCTAGAACATACGGTGGGACGTTCTTCTTGGGAGTCAATGGGATAGTTGTAAAAGCTCACGGTAATTCTGATAGAGTCGCTATTAAGAATGCACTAAAAGTTGCAACTCAAGGTGTCGAAAAAGAATTAATTAAAAACTTGGAAGCTCAATTAGCGAGGTGGAAATAAGTTTATGTGTGGAATAGTTGGCATCATTGGACATGAATTCAAAGTGGCCGAACTCATAGAAGGTCTGAAAAAATTGGAATACAGGGGCTATGATTCCGCTGGTATAGCAGCGACGAACGGTAGTCAACTGATTGTTACAAAAAGTGTTGGTCGTGTTGACTCACTAAAACATGTCATTGAAGAAGAAAAAGTAATAAAAAGCGGTATAGCGCATACTCGATGGGCAACACATGGTGCGCCTAACGACACAAACGCGCACCCACACACGGATTGCAGTGGAAAAATTGCAGTTGTTCATAATGGAATCATTGAAAACTATCAAGAACTAAAAGCGGAACTTATAAAAAGGGGCCATAAATTTAAATCAGAAACTGACACAGAAGTCATCAGCCACTTAATTGAAGAGAACTTCAAAGGTAACTTATTCCAAGCAGTTTTGGACACTTTAAAAATCCTGAAAGGCGCCTTTGCAATTGCTGTTATCCATTCTGATATTCCAAACGTCATGGTTGGGGCAAGAAAAGGTAGTCCACTTGTAGTTGGTTGCAACGACAAATACTGTGTTTTGGCATCAGATGTCACACCAATAATCAAATACACACGCGATGTTATATTCCTCGAGGATGGAGACGTGGTCTACATCGAGGGTAATAAAATAAAAATCACTGACTTTTCAGGGAACACACTCATTAGAAAACATACACACATCACATGGGATGAATCGGCAGCGGAAAAGGGTGGATTCAAACATTTTATGTTAAAAGAAATTCACGAGATTCCAGAAGCTATAGAAAGTGCTCTTGTTGGAAGAATAGA
>CAYVMA010000062.1:0-49976 GCA_964452455.1 uncultured Fervidobacterium sp.
ATTGCTTATCTGCCATTCAAACAAAATTATAACTTCTCTTTTCCTTCAATTGATTTCCATTCGTCATAAAATTGTTTGGGGTCGACTTTGTTGTTGTAAAAGAAATATGCTATTGCAGCCTTACCAATAGCATAAGTTCCTGCTCCTGCGATTGATCCTGAAACAACAGGTCCAATAAATGGTACGAGCTTGAGTAATTGCTGTGCTACAGTTCTAAACGCGAACCCCGCTCCAACGTTAATTCCACTTGCGGTCATAAACTCAAACGCAGTTTCTCGTGATAACGGTTTGCACGATAAAGCTCCTACAATAATTATCATTAGAATCTGCAATGGAGTAAGGACCATAATGTCAGAAACCGGAATTGGAATTGTACCTATCGCAGTTGCAGTAAGGCTAAACCTTTTAACTATATCTTCTGCAAGCTTTCTCAGACAATGCTTCAATTTTAATGATTGGAAGTATAACAGCTGTGCGCTCTTTGGAAGTTCGTCTGCGATAAACTCTCTTAGTGTTTCTATGTTCCAAAAACCATCCTTCGAATCATTCTTCAAAGAACAGACGGGAATAATAGATACGAAATTGTTGCATCCTTTAATTTTGTAACCAATTAACTCGTTGTTAGGGTCTATTGGCTCCTTCAAAGCATTATTGCAGAATTTTTTGATCACGGTTTCTAATAAGTAATCCATGACTTCAACAATTTGCTCAGCTTTATCTGGGTGCTTCTCAGGAGGCCATTTTGTTGGAATTCCTAAAATGTCAACATGGGTTAGAACGATGACTACTGGGATTTGGACACTATGTTTCATCTTGTATTGCTTCATAATTTTTTCGAGTTCTTCAACATCTTTCGCAAGATTTCTTACTTCCTTAGCGTTTATAACATGAAAAATAATGTCTGGCTTGTACTTTTCAATGTCTTTAATCACTTGGTCTGTTGCTTCGAGCTCTGAAGCACCTTCTGGCCTAGAGGTTTCGAAAATACCGCGAGAGTCAATTACTTTCCACGATGCCTTCCGTTCAGGAAATTCTACGTCGTAAACCATTGCTTGCGGTGTGGTAGGTTTCACAGAACCAACTTGAGCAACTTCTTTTCCTGCTAATGCATTAATCAGCGAAGATTTTCCGTGTCCGCTTCGACCAACGAGATAAAACACAGGTGGTCTACTTTCTTCAACTAATTGCTTGAGCTCTTCGAAAGCATGTCCTAATAGCATTCTTAACACATACGCCCTAAGTTCCTTGTTGGGAATAATTTCCTTTGTTAATTTTTCAATGTCATCCAAAAGAGGCTTTAGTTTTTCTTTTTCAATAGCCATAATATCCCTCCTATTCCAAAAGATAATGTTAACCAAAAGTATTGAAATTTTCCAAAAACAGCATCATTCATTAAATAAAGGAACCTTCCTACCTTGCTTCCAAAAAGCACCAAATAAACAAAAGCAAAAAGTATCATCTTTTAAATATGGAGCTTGTCTAGCAAAATATTCGCAATAAATCTGTTTATTTTTTTCACTACAAGTTAACACGATCTTGTTGTAACTAAAACCACGTGCCACGTTCTATAAGAACTTTGGAATAGCTATTCACGCTTTAAGGTCAAGATGAAGTAATATGATAGGTTTATTATATTATAACATTTTCTTATTCCAAAACCAATATCAATTTTTGTTTTTTTGTTTCTTTTTAACGAACCTAAAAAGGGAAATACCAATTACTGGAATTTGAATTTAGTTTCCATAACAAAATGATTTTTTGAAAAAGTTGTCAGGCTATGCTCAGTTATTTGCTTGTTTTCAAATGGCGAAAAAACATATTATTGTTCGGGCTTTGGTTTGGTATAATTTTGAGTGATAGGACGATATTGAATTTGTTGGAGCTGATGCTTGTGTCTAGAAATGTTGAAGAAGCTGTTAAAGAGATGACTCTCATGCTTATGTATTTAACTTCTTGGAAAGAAAAGAACTTCGGATTTGAAGTAAGAAGATTCTGGAAAGGGTATAACTTTGGTGTAATAGATGAATTAGTTGAAGAAGGGTTGATTCATACTTCAAATCGTTCAAAGTCTGGTATCATGACAGAAGAAGGAGAAAAGGTTGCTAAGGAGCTTTTGAAAAAATGGGGGATATATGAATCAGATGCATATTGACTTTTTCTTAGTGTCTGGATATAATATGAGAAAAGATGTTTTCCAGAGGTGTATCCTAATGAAAGTTTTTGATTTTTCCAGCTATTTTAATTTAAGTTCAAAACTTCATCATCACAATAAGGGCCCGGCGGTTTATCCTCCGGGAGTTTAGCTATTGGAGTTAAGCTAAACTCAACCGCCAGGGCCACGTTTAAGAAAACGTGGCCCTTTTTTTATTTGTATTTTTCACGAAATGTAGGAGGTGAAAGCTTTGGTTTTTAGTAATTTGATAAAGTTCTACGAACGGGTTGTAGAAAAAGGTTATGATGAGATTGTTTTTACAGCTTTAAAATTGGTTAATGAAAACACTAAGTTTGGTAATTTCTTAATGGACAGGAAAGGAAAACTTTATACTCTGCAAGGTGATTTCACAAAGTCTGTTATAGAGTTTAGAAAGGAGTATAGCGTAAAAAAGCTTTCTAAGTTCTGGTACTCAGGTTTTGTTTACAGGTATGTTGGTGATGATTTGTACGCCGAATATCAATTGGGCCTGGAAGTTATTCCCAGTGATGCGGTAGAGGATTTTGTTGAAATAGTCGAACTTTTACTCTTCAGTTTGTACGAAATTTACGATGGTCCCTTCATTTTAGAACTCGGGCACACAGATGTGTATGAGTATTTGTTAAGAGATATTCCTGAAGAGATTCATGATAAGATTCTTAGAATTCTAAATTCAAAGAATCTTGCAGAGGTTGAGTTTCTTTCACAAGTTGAGAAGTTTGAAAAGATAGACTTTTCAAAGATTAAAGCTGTTATTGAAAATAGTATGTATGACAGGGAAAAAGAGAAGATTGCAAACATAAATGTTCCTGAGAAAGTTAAAAGCGACCTGTACAAAGTAATATCGAGAATTTCTAACAAATTTCAGGACTTGAGGATAGAGATAGACCTTTCACTTGCAAGAACAGAGGAGCATTACTCGGGTCTCGTATTTACGATTTACGATGTTAGTCTTTCAAAAGTAGTTGCTGCTGGTGGTCAGTATACAGTGAATGGCGAAAAGGGTGTTGGTGGTTGTATATTTGAGGAGGTGAGACGATGCTGAGATTAGCTATTCCTAAGGGCAGACTCGAAGAAGAAGTTAATAGCTATTTGGAAAGAGCTGGTTATGTGTTCAACGAGAAAACATCTATAATTTATCGTTCACAAGAGTTGGTCGGTTTTCTTGTTAGACCTTTCGATGTGCCAACGTATCTTTTGCAAGGTGCAGCGGACATCGGTTTTTGTGGAACAGATGTTTTAGTTGAAACTGGTGTAGAGCTATTACAGCCTTTCTATTTACCTTCTGAGTTAAGCAAGATGGTTTTTGCTGGACCAGAAGATAAGGAGATTCCCTCTGGAGAGGTATCGATAGCTACGAAGTTTCCACATATAACCCAGAGGTTTTGTGAGTCAAAAGGTTGGAAGTGTAGAATCGTTACATTAAAAGGTTCTGTGGAGCTCGCTCCTATTGTAGGTTTAGCTGATTTTATAGTCGATATTACTCAGACAGGTCGTACACTTCGGGAGAATCGGTTGAAGGTGCTTGAGGAAATATTGTTAATTCGATTACACGTTGTGTTGAATCCTGTTAGTTATAGAACTAAAAGGGCTGAAATAATGAACTTCTTAGAAAGGTTGAAAAGGGGGATTGATGATGTTAAGGTTAGCTAAGTTGGTTAATCCTTCAATAAGAGATGTTGAGCAATTTTTAAATACCCGACAGCAATCTTTTGTGGCTTTTGAAAAGAGAGTTCAAGATATTGTAAATAAGGTCAAGCACGAAGGAGATAAAGCTCTGAGTGAGTTTGTAAGCAGGTTTGAGAAATTTCCTTTAAAGCTCGAAGATATTCGCGTTAAGCCTGAAGAATTCGAAGAAATTATGGTGGATGATGATTTTGAGCAAAGTGTGTCAGTAGTTATTAAGGATGTTATGAATTTTCACGAACGTCAAAAGGAGAATTCTATGTTTTACGCAACACATAATGGAAGTATTTTGGGAGAATTGGTTGTCCCGCTTGAGAGTGTTGGAATTTATGTTCCAGGTGGGAAGGCGAGCTATTTTTCAACGCTCATAATGTGTGCTGTTCCTGCTATCATTGCTGGAGTCGAGAGAATAGTTGTAGTTACTCCACCGGATGAACGTGGAAAAGTTTCTGACTATGTAATTTCTGTGGCTAAAATGTTGGGAATTAGAGAAATTTATAAAATGGGCGGTGCACATGCTATTGCTGCCCTTGCGTATGGAACGGAATCAATTAAGAGAGTAGATAAGATTGTGGGACCTGGTGGGGTATTCGTTTCCCTGGCTAAAAAGATTGTCTTTGGGGACGTAGGTATCGATTCTGTGGCAGGTCCAAGTGAATTGGTGATAATAGCTGACGAGAGTGTGCCATTGAATTTTGTAGTCGCTGATTTCCTTTCTCAGTCCGAACATGATGAAAATGCTATGTCAGTTTTGATAACAACCTCCAAGGTGTATTTTGAGGAAATAGATAGTGAGATTGAGCGTCAAATCAAAGGATTGCCACCGGAAAGAAGAGAAACCATCGAAATGTCCTTAAGGAAAAATGGGATTGTCATGTTGGTTGAGAGCATACAAATGGCTTTAGAGATTTCTAATGTTATCGCACCAGAGCATTTGGAATTGCTCGTTGAAAATCCTTTTGAATTAATTGGAAAGGTAAAAAACGCAGGTTCCGTTTTTATGGGGAAGTATACCTGCGAAAGTGTTGGAGATTATGGCGCCGGTCCGAACCATGTGCTTCCTACTTATAGTAGTGCGCGTTTCTCATCTGGATTAAGAGTGTCTGATTTTGTTAAAAGGGTCTTTATTACTTATTTTTCGAAAGCAGAGTTTTTTGAGAAAAGTAAAATTTATTCAAAGATGGCAAGGTGGGAGGGATTTGAAGCGCACGCTAAGGCTGTAGATATTAGGAGGGATAATTTGTGAGGGTTTTAGAAAATGTGTTTTCCAGAACTGTTGAATATAAAAGTGAAGAACGTGCGGAAATTTATTTGGCACTCAATGAAAATCCATTTCCGTTTCCAGAAGAGATTTTGATAGATGTGTTTAAAAGTATCGATTTAGATAACTTTCGTATCTACTATGATTCACCTGATGCGGAATTTTTGAAAAAATTAAGCACGTATGTCGGTATTGATGGAATTTACGAAAGGAATATATCGGTTGGTAACGGTGCGGATGAAATTATATACGTTATTTTATCGATGTTCGAACGCGCTATTTTTTTTACTCCAACGTATAGCTGTTACAAAATCTTTTCGAGGGCTCTCGGTGTACAGTATGTAGAAATACCGCTCGAAGATAATTTTAGGATTCCAAATTTTAATTTCAAAGAAGGCGATGTTGTATTCGTCCCCAATCCGAATAATCCAACTGGTCATATCTTTCCTGTCGAGGATATTGAGCGTATTTTAAAATCGAAAGCCTTTCTTGTCCTTGATGAAGCCTACTATGAGTTTTCCAAGGTTACGTACGTTGATTTGATAAAAAGGTATGAGAATTTAGCTGTTGTTAGAACTTTTTCGAAGGCCTTTTCCTTAGCTGCCCAGAGAATTGGTTACGTTATCTCAAATGAGAAGTTTATTGAAGCTTACAACAGAGTACGCTTGCCTTATAACCTTAATTATATCTCTCAGTTACTAGCAAAGGCTGCACTTGATAATTTGGAACTTTTCGAAAGGCGTATTGATTACATAATCACGGAAAGAGAACGTGTATTAGATAAAGCAAAGCAGCTTGGATTCAATGTTACAGATTCCAAGGGGAATTTCATTTTTATCTTTTTGAAAAAGGAGGAGATTGAAGATATTAAAGTGCGATTTATTTCAAAGGGTATTGCTGTTCGTTATTTTGATGAAGGGATAAGAATTAGTATTGGGTTGAGAGAAGAAAACGACATTATTCTTGCCGAACTGGAGAGATTAAGAGGTTCAAGAGGTGATTTTTATGAGTAAAAAAGAATCTGTTGACTTTTTTGTCGAGGAACGGATGACTAAGGAAACGAAAGTTAAAATTTGTCTTTCAACATCTCGTAGCTTCTTTCAAGGAAGCACAGGTTTGAGGTTCTTTGACCACATGCTTTCAACATTTTCGCTCTATTCTGGGTTAGGCTTAAAGCTTGAGGTCTGTGAGTCTTTAGATGGTATTGCGCACCATTTAATCGAAGACGTTGGAATAGTTTTTGGTAGGGTTTTTAGAAAAGCGTTTGATTATTCTAAGGTTAAACGATATGGAGAGGCAACAGTTCCGATGGATGAAGCGCTCGTTGGCGCTTATGTAGACCTTTCAGGTAGACCGTACTTTTTGAAAAATTTTGAGTTTATAGGTGCATATATTGAGGATTTTCCAACAGAGGCATTTGAAGAGTTCATAAGAGGATTTTCAAACAACGCAAAAATTACAGTTCACTTCGTTAAGTTTTCCGGTAGAAACGAGCACCATGTCATCGAAGCCTGTTTTAAAGCTTTTGGTTTAGCAATCAGAAAGGCAGTTCAACCTTCGCAATTTTTGAGTACAAAGGGGATGATAGATTGAAAGCTAAGGAACTAAGGATTGGTATCATCGCTGTCGGACCAGGTAATATTATGAACCTTTACAGAGGTGTAATACGAGCTGTTGAAATAGGAAAGTTTAGCGCTCTGATAGATTTGGTGTACGAACCGACCAATGAATTGTACGACATACTGTTCTTGCCAGGAGTTGGACATTTCGAAGAGGGTATGAGAAGAATTAGAGATAGCAGACTCGATAAATATGTTCAAATGCACGCCTCCAATGAAAAATTAATTATTGGAGTTTGTCTTGGTATGCAACTACTTTTTGAGAGAAGTGAGGAAGCACATGGAAGCGTAGGACTTGGGCTTTTGGAGGGTGAAGTGGTTAGGTTATCAAGTAGAAGACTTCCACATGTAGGTTGGAACGTTGTGGATTTTAAAAACAATTTTCCAAGAGGATTTTATTACTTTGTTCATTCATACAGGGCAGTGTGTAAAGACGAGATAGTTTTGGCAACGACGGAGTATGATGGTGAGATATTTCCATCAGCCGTAATGCATAATAAAACTATTGGTTTTCAATTTCATCCGGAAAAAAGTTCGCACATAGGTAATAAACTTCTACAAGAGGTGATTCGATGCTCGTTATCCCAGCAGTAGATTTATACAACCAAAGAGTAGTACGAATGGTTAACGGAAGTAAGCAAAATATGATAGTTTATAAGTTTCATCTAAAAGACTTAGTTTCTGAACTTATAAAGGATGGATTTCCACTTGTGCATATTGTTGACTTATCTATGGCAATTGACAATAGCGATGTGAATAGAGAACTTTTGGTGGAACTGGCTGATTACTCCTGTCATGTCCAGCTTGGAGGTGGAATAAGAAGTTTGGAGTATTCGAAAGAGCTTTTGGAGATGGGATTTAAAAGACAGATTTTTAGCTCGATGTTGATTGAAAAGCCTAAGGCTATTGCCAATTTGATTAATATGGGTGTAACACCAATCTTTAGCCTGGACACAAGGAATGGGTTAATGCAATACAATGGCTGGATGAAACAAGATGACCGAGATGTGCTCTCGTTTCTCTTGGAATTGAAATCGTATGGTCTTACTGAATTGATTCACACTTGTGTTGAATATGATGGCACAATGCAAGAAAGAGACTTCGGTTTGACTAAAAAGCTTGCTGTGAAAAGTGGTTTGAAAATTTACGCTGCCGGTGGTGTATCGTCTGAAAAAGTTCTTGAAAATGCAAAAACGCTTTACAAAGAGACTAACGGGGTCTTTGCTGGAGTCATAGTCGGAAGGTCTTTTTTGGATGGTTATTTGAGCAAAGAGGTGATGAAAAAGTATGTTAGCTAAAAGAATTATTGCTTGTCTCGACGTGAAGGATGGAGTTGTAGTTAAAGGTGTGAATTTTGAAGGACTTAGACATAGTGGAGAGCTCGTCGAGCTTGCAAAATTTTATAGTGAACTTTGCATCGATGAGCTTGTGTTTCTTGATGTAACTGCTTCGATTGAAAAGCGAAAGATCGTTGCCGAACTGGTTACCAAAGTGGCGGAGCAATTGGATATTCCTTTCACAGTGGGAGGAGGCATAAACAGTTATGAAATTGCTGCTGAGCTTATCACAAATGGTGCCGATAAGGTTTCGATAAATACGGCTGCTATTGAAAACCCAGATTTGATAACAAAAATAGCAAATAAATTCGGTAGACAGGCTGTTGTTGTCGCTGTTGATGCTAAGAGGTGCTCTGGAGAGTTTGTGGTCTTTTCGCATTCTGGTAAGAAAAATACTGGACTTAGGCTAAAAGATTGGTTATTTGAGGTTCAAGAGCGGGGGGCTGGCGAGGTTCTACTTACAAGCATTGACAGAGATGGAACAAAGTTTGGGTACGATTTGGAAATGTTAAGCTTAGCTCGGGATGTGTTAGATATACCAATTATCGCTTCAGGTGGCGCAGGAAATTTTTCTGATTTTTTGGAAGTTTTTAATATCGGTATCGACGCAGCACTCGCTGCTTCTATCTTTCATTTTGGTGAAATTTCTCCTATCGAACTTAAGAAATACTTGAGGGAAAAAGGTGTATATGTAAGGATTTGATGGTGTTAATTGGAGGTGAATCTATGCTACTTTTTCCAGTTATCGTTCAGGAAGCAAAAAGTGGAGAGGTTTTGATGCTGGCTTATGCAAATAATGAGGCTATTGAACTAACTAAGAGCACAGGTTACGCTCACTTTTTTTCAAGAGAAAGGAGAAAAATTTGGAAAAAAGGAGAGACTTCAGGTAATGTAATGAAGGTTGTTGAGATAAGAAAGGATTGCGACGAGGATGCTTATCTTTACATCGTAAATTTTCCAGATGACAAAGTGGCTTGTCATACAGGCAACAGAAGTTGCTTTTTTAAAAGTGAATTTATTAGTGCCACTTCTTCATTCAAACCGGATATTTTTTTGGAACACGAACAAAAAACCTCTATGACTCAAGAAAACTTGCAGGCCTGGTCTGTTTTGTATAAAACTGTTCTTGAAAGGAAGAATAATTTGCCAGAAGGTTCTTATACAGCTAAGCTTTTTGTTGAAGGAAAGTCTAAAATCGCAAAAAAATTTGGCGAGGAGGCAGTTGAAGTAATCACAGGATATTTAATGAACGATAAGGAAAATGCGATTTGGGAGATTGCCGATTTAATTTATCATCTAACCGTTTTAATGGTTGATATGGATGTAACACTTGAAGATGTTATAAAAGAGCTTAATAGAAGAAGAAAGTAGCAGTATTTGAATTGCGTGTTTCTGTTTTTTCAATCAAATAGCAGGTATTTTTATTTTCAAAAAAATTATCTTTGCGTTTTTCAGAAAGCGAGTAATGTGAGTAATAATGTAAAAAAGCTGAGCAGGGTAACTTTCCGCTCAGCTTTTTTGATTATCAAGCAATTTTTTATTTACTTAACAATGCCTTTGCTTCATCCAACGTTGGTATCTTTCCACTCAATACTACTTTTCCATCAATTGCCACCGCTGGAGTTGCGACTATTCCTCTGGAGATGATTTCGTTGATGTCTTGGACTTTTTCGATAACTGCATCGATTCCAAGTTCTTGAACTGCCATTTCCATGATTTTGATAGTTTGTTTACACTTTGGACAACCTGCACCGAGAACTTCGATTTTCTTTGCCATATAACTTCCCCTCCTTCTATTCTTTTGTTATATTAGGCTATTAGCCCGTATATCATTCCAAATAAAGTTGAGAAGAACACAACCAGTCCGAAATATGTAAATGCTTTCTTTTTGCCAAGCAGTTTTGTGATAACTATCATACTTGGCAAGCTAAGTGTGTTTCCTGCCATAAGCAGTGCAAGTGTTGGACCTTTTGCCATTCCAAGTTGTGTGAGTGCCTGGACTATAGGAACTTCTGTAAGGGTTGCAAAGTACATCAGTGCACCGATAATGGAAGCTATAAAGGTTGAGAAGAGGTTATTTTTTCCAAGCAGGTAAACAACTATATCTTGAGGCAATAGTTTTGTAATGACTCCTGCAAGGAATACACCAACAAATAGATATGGGAGTATCTTTTTCGCAAAGTCCCAAGTTTCTGCTATCCAACTCTTTGTTTGGTCTTTTTCAAAAGCAAATACCGCCATTGCTAATGTGGTTATACCAAGAACGCCCAAACTCGAATATTTAACGGTAGGGTTAATCTTTAGTCCTGAGACAATGATGAAGAGTAGCTGTATCAGGAAGAAAGCTACTGCTTTTACATTGTCAGTGCCATCCGAGGTTGTTTGGACAAAACCCCCAACTCCTTTTTCTTTGAATAGGAATTCCATTATGAGACCAATTATTATCGCTGCTATAATTGTTGCAATCATTCTGGCGATTCCTAAGTCCCAGCCGAGCACACGAGCGGTCAAGAATATTGCAGCAATATTTATCGCAGGTCCAGCAAATAAAAATGTCGTTGCAGGTCCAATTCCAGCGCCCTTTTTGAATATACCCCCAAATAGTGGAAGAATTGTACAAGAACACACAGCAAGAATAGCCCCACTGACTGCAGCAATCGGGTAAGAGATGTATCGTTTAGCGTCAGGACCAAGTAGTTTTAAAATGGCATCTTTCTTTAGCATAACCGAGATTGTTCCAGCTATAAAGAACGCTGGCACGAGGCAGAGGAGGACATGTTCGCGTGCGTATTCATTGAGCATCTTGAAACCGTTGAGAATGCTTTCACTGACAATAGGTAAATCAAATGGAACGAAGTAGAAAATCAAAAAGATGATAAGGAGAGCTATAAACAATTTAATCTCACTTATCATTTAAACCCACCTCCAAATTCGCATGTTTTTCGATGATTTCTAAAATTTCGCGCAATAGTTCGTTATTTGAGAGTCGATATCTGATAGTATTACCCACTTTGTTATTTTCGACCAATCCACTCAATCTCAGAATCGAAAGGTGTTGAGATAGGTTGGGTTGGCTTACTTCCAGTAAAGGAAGAAGCTCACAAACACACAACTCACCATTTTGTTTTAGAAGATGGAGTATTTTTAATCTTATTGGATGACCAATTATTTTTAATAATTCTGCCACGTTTTCCAATTCCATATAGACCACCTTCCATGAGGAATTTTGATTTCCAGTTTTAGTATATAAGAAAATTCGAATATTGTCAATAACGAAATATGAAAGTCAGTGTACTTGATTTTAATTACTTGGAAGTTGACTGAGAATTATCAGATTTTTGAGTATTGAGTATCGACTATTAGGACAATCAAAGAAACCCTTTACTTGTATAACCTGGATATTTATACCTTCGCACCAAGCAAGTATTTTGCATTTTTTTGATTTGCAAAACCTTTTTATGTAATGCTTTGCTTTGATTCGGTTTTGAAAAGCGGAAGGTATAATGAAAAAGCACGGCTTCAAGAATGATTGAAGCCGTGCGAGATGAACTGCGGAATATTTTACATATTACGTTTTGCAAGTAAGCATTTGTGAAGTTTCAGATTTACCATTTCACAAACACCCGGATTCCATATTCGCTTGAATTTCCGACGATGTCGTAAGCAATTGCCTTAATTGTGACTGCACCGTCCGATACACCATACTTATCCCCAGACCTTCCTGTGTTTAGGTTATTTGCTCTGTCTTTGGGCCAAGGTGTGTTAGCCAATCCAAATGATGTTGTGTAAAGTGCGTAAAGGTGGTTGTCATCGCTTCCAAAATATATTACACCATCTTTACTAATTGTCAGACCGGAAGCTATATCCTCGCCTGCTTGGAATCTCCATTTGAACTTTCCGTCTGGAGTTATCGCGTACAAATTGTTATCGTTGCTGCCTATGTATATAACACCATCAGCACCAATCAATGCGGAGGAAGTGATAGAATCTCCTGTTCTGAGTTTCCACTTCAACTTTCCATCAGGTGATACAGCGTAGAAATGGTTGTCTGCACTACCGAAATAAATAGTGCCGTCAGGTCCTATCGCCGGACACGAGAGTATTTCTCCGTTTGTTTTGAATTTCCATTTCAGGTTTCCGTTTGGTGAGATGGCATATAGATTGGTATCTCTGCATCCTATATAAATTGTGCCGTCGGCTCCAATAGCAGGTGAAGCCAAGATTTCACCATCCATTTTGAATTTCCATCTGAGCTTTCCTGTGGGTGAAATTGCATATAAGTGCTTGTCGGTGCTTGCTACGTATATGGTGCCGTCGTTACCAATCGCTGGGGAAGAGTAAATCCAATTTCCAGTTTGAAATATCCATTTCAGTTTTCCTTGTGGTGTGAGTGCATATACGTAACTGTCTTTACTTGCAAGGTAGATTGTTCCGTCGGGAGCTATAGCAGGTGATGACCAGATTTCATAGCCAGTTTTAAATTTCCACTTTAGCTTACCATCTGGTGTAACAGCATAAAGATAGCTATCGCTACTTCCAATGTATATTGTGCCATCGTCACCTATAGCGGGCGATGACCAAATCTCATAGCCAGTTGGAAATTTCCACTTGATTTCTCCATCAGTAGATACTGCATATAGGTAACCATCAAGACTTCCAATGTAGATTGTTCCATCTTCAACTAAAGCGGGGGTTGAGAGTATGTCACCGTTGGTTTTTATTTTCCACTTGAGCACACCTTCACGGAGGTTTAAATTGAATTCGTAAGGTTCAGAGGTTACCTCACCTATTTTCTGTCCGGCAACGTACAACTCAACTTTGGAAACTCCGTTTTCGTCATTTGCTGTTACAGCAATCCTTGACTCTTTCGTTATTGTTGAACCATCTGTCAAATCTATAAATGATAATTTCGGAGGAGTTCTATCGATGATGAGGGTTATGTATTTTTCTGATTTGTTCCCATACTTGTCCTGCGCAATTACTTTTAATGTATATGGTTTTTCTTCATATTCTGAAGTATTGATGTTCAAAAGTGCAAATCCTGCGTTAGTTTCGTGGACTTTTTGTTCTTCAAGATACGTTTCCAGTTTTCCTATTCCGCTTTTATCAAATGCGTAGGTAGTTATTTGAACATTTCCAGTGACTACTGTTCTGTCATTGTACGGTGAGATGTAAACCTGTGGTTCTGTGTTGTCTGTTTTAACAAATACCCTTTGCTTGTTTTTGTTCTCCGCAACGTCGTAAGCAACTACGGTTAGTTCCAATTTGATTCCTGAATAGTCAAGTTCATCGAGGATATTTGCCGTATTTGCGAGATTTCTGCCAAGCTTGGGCCAAGGACTTGCTGCTAATCCCAACGAAGAAGATTGAATTGCAAACAAATAACCATTTGAACCTGAGATGTACAACCTACCGTCATCATTAATTGTCGGAGACATCAAAACTCCTGCGTCTTCTTCAAGTTCTAAAACCCATTTCTTTTCACCTGAAACAGTTATCGCATATAGATACTTGCCGGCTGTAACATAGATTAAATTATCAACGCCAAGCGTAGGGGATGAAGTAACGGGGTTATCAGTTTCAAATTCCCACTTTAGCTTTCCATCTGGTGAAATTGCATAGAGTTTGTCGCTGCTTATATAAATCGTTCCATCTGGACCAATTACTGCTGAGTATTTTGGAGTACCATGTGTCTGAAATTTCCATTTGAGTTTTCCTTCTGACGTGATTGCGTAAAGGTATTTATCACTACTTGCAATAAATATGCTACCATCAATACCTAGTGCTGGAGATATGGCTATTTCACCTTCCGTTTTAAATTTCCAAAGCAGTTCACCTGTTGGTGTTAGTGCGTACAGATACCCGTCCTTACTACCGATGTAAATTGTCCCATTATAGTCTATAGCTGGCGACGAAAGAATTTCACCGTTAGTTTGGAATTTCCATTTCAGTTTCCCATCAGCATCCACAGCGTATATGAATCCGTCTCGACTTCCAAAGAAAATAGTACTATCTTCTGTGCTAATGGCTGGTGATGAGTATATTGCATTCCCAACTTTAAAATCCCATTTCAAAGTACCATCTGAGGATAAGGCGTATAGATAACCATTGAGATTCGCAACGTATATTGTTCCATCCTTCGATACTGTCGGTGAAGCATGAACTTTTCCGTTTGTTTGGAATTTCCATTTAGCTTGGCCAGAAGGGGTCACTGAGTACACAAAACCATCATAAGTTCCTATGTACATTGTTCCGTCTCTTGCCAGCGCAGGACTTGCCCATACTTCGCTATTCAATTTTGCCTTCCATATTTCTCTTCCTTCGTTTTCTATGCTTAGGGTTTCTATTTTGGGAATTTGAACAGTGTTTAGGTCGACAACAAATGTGTATGGTGGAGTTAGTTTCTCCGCTATTTTTTGGCTTCCTAAATACAATTCTACTTTGCTGATACCGTTATCATCTTTCGCTTCGGTTTCTATGGTGAACTCCTTCTTTACAAAGTCTCCATCCTTCAAGGTTTTGAAGTAAACAACTGGAGGCACGTAATCCGGCGTGACTTTTATAACTGCTTGTGCCTTGTTACCAGATTTGTTATACGCAATTGCTTTTAGTTCCAAATATGAGCTGATTCCTGATTTGTCACCAAAAAGTGCTGTATTGCAGGCATTTCCCTTGAACTTGGGCCAAGAACTGTTTGCGAGTCCAAACGAAGAAGTTTGAACTGCGTAAATAATTCCATTTGCTGTGGTAAAGTAAATCGTTCCGCCAGGATTTATAGCAGGTGATGAGGTAATGGCGTCAGCTGCTTTGAAGCTCCAGAATAGCTGGCCATCGGATGATAGACAATAAAGGATACTATCGGAACTTGGTACGTAAATCTTGCCATCAGCACCTATTAGTGGAGAGGAGATTATTTCTTTCTCTGTTTTAAATTTCCACTTTACTGTTCCGTCTTGTGAAATTGCATACAGATAGCCATCTTTACTTGTTGTGTAAATCGTTCCGTCGGGTCCTATTACAGGTGAAGAAACGATATCATCACCAGTTTCAAACTTCCACTTCAATGTTCCATCAGGATTGATTGAATAAAGGAAGTTGTCGAGGCTTCCAAAGTAAATTGTGCCATCAGTTGCAATTGCAGGTGAGGAGGTTATATCGTTATTCGTCTTGAACTTCCAAATAAGTTTACCTGAGGGAGTGACTGCGTAAAAGTGATCGTCAGAACCTCCAAAGTATATTGCATTTTCTGTAATAGCCGGTGAAGAGGAAATCCAACCACTGGTCTTAAATTTCCATAAAAGCTTACCATCCTTTGTAACAGCGTAAAAATAGCCATCATAGCTTCCAACATATATCGTGCCATCTTTTCCTATGGATGGAGAAGAAACGATGCGGTCGTTTGTTTTGAATTTCCATTTCAGTGAACCATCTGGTTTTATAGCATAAAGATATGTGTCTGAACTACCGATATATACAGTTCCGTCAGATCCTACTGCAGGTGAAGAAAGAATTGCACCGCCGGTTTTGAACTTCCACTTTATTCTTCCATCAGGAGTAATAGCATACAGGTTAGTATCTTTGGTCGCAACGTAGATTGTTCCATCAGCTGTCAATGCTGGGGAAGATGCTGTGGACTTACCAATTTGAAGCTTCCACTTAAGTTGACCGATGTTAATTGGAATTTGGAACTCGTAAGGTTCTTTAAGTTTTTCCGAAATTTTGAACCCGTTAACGTATAGCTCAACTAATTTAATGCCTTTTTGGTCACCGGCTGAAATATTAACTAAGAACTCGGATGAAACGTAGCTTCCATCTTTAGGAGAGGTAATTTTTACATCGAGTGCGAATGCCAAGATTGAGAAAAAGATTAGCATCACCCTTAGAACTTTAAACCCCGATTTTTGAGAATAGTTCATAACTTCACCCCCTGATTGGATTTATTCCAAATTTAATTAGAAATACAGTATCCCCCTATTTGGCTCTGCATAAAGCAAAGTAATTTACTTATTCGATTAGTCAACTGCTTTACAGTTAGCTTGTGGGCTCCAGATAGTTATTTGAAAGGAAACAGAGCCTGCATTTGTGGGCAAGTACAGTAGTTATTTTTTGAACAATACCATAGTTATATCATCTTCTTGTAAACCTGAAGCGCGCAAATGCAGTGTTTTGAGATATATAGTCGACGTAGTATCATTTGGTGAAATTATATTAAGCAATCCTTGAGTAGTAAGCATCCCTGATTTTGTTTTCATCTCCATTAATCCATCTGTATACAACAGCAAGTTTCCATCGTTTAGATTGTAAGTGTTGATGGCGGATTCATCGTATTCTTCGGAGAACCCAAATCCGACGGGTATCACATTTTTCGTTTCAATCAATGTCTTTTTGGTCACGTTTATTGGTGAAGGATGTCCCATGTTGACAAATCTATAAACATCCTCGCTAAGTTGACCGATAATGCCTGTGAGGTATATGCTTTGAAGGCTGAATTTTTTGAGTTCGTTTTCCAGAAGGAACGGTAAACCTTGTAAGGGAGGTTCAAACGCAATTATTGTATCCAAAGTAGTACGAATAAGCATGCTTACAAGTGCAGCAGCTATACCGTGTCCACTTATGTCTATTATACCTACCCAAGGTGGATTGTAATATATCATATCTCCACCAAGTCCAGTGGATGGTCTGTAGAAGAATTCAATATTTTCGGTGTTTTGTGGGACAAAACTTTCTTGAATTCTTATAGCAATAGCCATATCAGCATCCATTTTTTCGGCATCCGTGAATAATTCAATAGCACCAAGTACTTCGTTTCCCTTTTTTATGGGCAAACCAACAACGGAAAATGGGCGCCTTTTTCCTGATTTGGTAAGCCCATACACTGCAAAAGGGACTTGAACAGGGATACCATTTTTGATTGATTGATAAAGTGGGCACAGTTCTGTTTTACACACAGGAATACCCGTTCTGTCAACATGGTTCAATACTTGTTCAGCACAGGGTTTACCAACAACTTCTCTTGCTTCGTAACCAGTCAACTTTGTAGCTTGCTTGTTCCAAAAAACAATATGTCGGTCTTTATCTACAACATACGCAGCTATTTCTAACTCGTCAAGAAAATCTACAACTTTTGTTTCTTGAAGATACTCTAATATTCTTTCTGAGAACATACTCTCACCTCTAAGATTTTTTGTGACTTTATTTTATCATGGAAATTAATTCTTTAAGCCAGCCCTCATATAACGTTTTGTCGAACAGCTGACTTTCATCAATTGCCAGATTAACAACTTGAATCTGGTCCTCTTGTAAATTGTTTTCAACGAGTACTTTTGATAATGGCATTACGATATAAGCTCTCGTGTTTGGGAGAATTTTCCAGAATTCATCTGTGTAAAATGAAAGGTCCGAGAAAAGTGAGCCTGTTTCATTCTCTGTTGTTAACACCTTACCAATCCTATTAGTTGCTACAAAAGAAAGCAGAATTTTGTGAGGCGTGTAAAAACAGGAACCGTCTACAAGGAAATAGATGTCTCTGGAAATTCTGGCGATGTCTGGTTCAATGGGAATTTGCTTTTTTTCCACTTGACGGTATTTGTAGCGTGTTATCAATTTTGGATAAAGATAAGTTGGTTTATCTATAAGCTTTGAGATGATGGCTGAGGGGATGGCGGCATCACCATCAGAAGCGTAACGCAAATCGAAAATTACGCTTCCATTCTTTTTTGATAGTTCTTGAAAGATTTCTTCCACAACTTTCATATCTTCTTTTTTTGAAATATCAAAGGTGTTAATCTTTACAACGGTGTATTGTCCCAGGTCGTATAGCTCAACAGGTTTTAAATGCATATCTTTTTGGAAATCCTTAAAGGAAATGGTTTTGATGTAAGATGTACGTTGGGCTAATGAATTGGGTAGCTGGTACTTGATTTGTAAAGTGCTTGCATCGATTATCTTGGGATAGTATGGGAGGAGCTTATCTACAAAAGAGTATACTTGCTGGAAGTTCTCACACATGGGATACAACCTTTTATACTTTTCTAAGATATCTTCGATAGGATAGCCGTTTATCGACAGTATATTTGAACCAACGGGTATTTCACATTTGCTCATTGAGACAACAACTTTTCCATCAACGTATTTAAACCTTAGGGGCAACACTTTGTCTGTAGACTTTAGTGGTATTTCCAAACGAGTTGTGTTGTCTTTAAAAAGCGAAAGGATCGGGTAAATTGTCAGAGCAAACTCGTACGGTGTTTGATGTTTATCAATAAGCAACTTTGTGTTGTTTAGTTCATAGATTAGTTTAGTATCAACGAGGTCAACATGCCTGTCTTTAAGCCATTCTTTGACTACTCCTAGATCAACTTGTAGGGCATATGGGGAGTAACGAAAGTGCTCGTAAGCGTAAATAGCAATGCCACCTATTACGAATACTGCAATGATGAAAATGATAGTAAAATTAATCCCTTTCATTACTTATCACCTCACTTTTAAATCATACTTCTTTTTTTATTATACTACTTTTCAAGCAATTGGGCGAAGTTTGAAATGGGTTTTGGTTGAAAAGTAATAGACAAAGAGTATAATTTTTTTAGGATGCGGTCTGTCAGGAGTGAGATTGAATGGGGAAATTAAAATTTTTAAACACTCATGTTAGGTTTGTAGTAATTTTTTTAGTAATACTACTCAATTTTAACTTATCCTTTGGTCAAAATTGCTGTAGTGCGGATTATTTTGATGAGTTGAGAGTGGACTTAGTGTCTTTATTTAAAACCACAAATTCGCAAATTTACCTGTTCTCATTAGGAGCTTTTAGCTTTGCACTCGACGGTCCTATTAACGAAAGCATTCCAAGGTCAGATTTCCTCGAGGTATTGAACGATATTGATATTTTTGATTTCGCATTAATTTCAGTAGTTGTATCAGGATTGATATTCCCATTTGATAGCTACACAGCGTGGACTGTTATCGAAAGTTTCACAATAAGTGCAATTTTAACAGGAACCATAAAGTTTCTCGTGGGGCGTGCAAGACCTTATGTTAATGGAAATCCTTTCCTTTTTAAATTCTTTTCAATGGAAAACACCTACCAATCATTTCCATCAGGACATACCGCGTTAAGTTGGGCGATATTTACACCTGTCGCTGAAAGGTTCGGAAAGTTTTGGTATGCTGTTCCAACAATATTCTCACTTCAGCGACTTTGGTCAAAAAACCACTGGTTTTCGGATGTTTATTATGGTTTGCTTCTTGGATACACAACAGGACACTCTTTGTACTATTCCAGAAGTGAGTGAACAGATATTTCAAATAATGTTCACCTTTGATGGGGGTGATAGGATTGTTCATCTACGAGTATGATAGGACACTACCGTTTAACCTTAAGGTTGAAAGAACAGAAAAGTATGAACTGCTGTCGTATGATGCAGTGTATGAACCTGATATTCCTGAATCAAAGAGGATTTACACGTATCGTTTCCGTGCAACAAATCCTTGGGCAAAGGTTATATTTTTACACGGAATAGGCAATGGACATATACCCTATCTTATGTGGTTTGGCGAGTATTTTGCTTCGAAAGGTATCGAAACATTTTTTGTGATTCAACCCTATCACATGCAGCGTGCAAAACCTGACTGGAATGGTGGTGAACCGTTCTTTCATCATTCACCGGCACATTGTGTCGTTAGATTTCATCAGGCAGTTAAAGATGTGAGAAGAACTCTCGATTTACTTGAGATGCTCGAAGATGTGAAAAGTCTTCCAACAGGTATCATTGGATTTAGCTTCGGTGGTATGATAACGGCAATGAGTATGGCTTTGGATAAACGATTGGAGGCTGGTATCATCGCATTTTCGGGCGGAGATTGGCGATGGATAAATTGGTATTCACCTTATGTGGAACCAGTTAGGGAAGGATACAAGAAATACAGTAACGAATGGGGATGCAAGGATGAGCAAAAATGCGTCGAACTGAGGAGTGCAAGTAGAAAAAAGGTTCACGCACTGAAAAGTATAGACGAGATATTCTCGCTTACTCCGACGTGTTTTCATTACGACCCCATTTCGTATGCAAAGTTCATTAACCAACCAGTTCTAATGTTCACAGGAGTGTTTGATAAAGTTATACCATCTCAAGCTTCAAATGGTTTTTACAGATTACTACCAAATGCTAAAAAAATACCTGTGCCATCTGGTCACAAGTCATCATATCTTTTTAGAAGGTTCATCGGTAGAGCAAGTGAGAAATTTTTGAGAGACCATCTTATCAAGAACAGAAGCCAAAATGCTGAATTTAATATCGTTTAATGGTTCATTTTTGAGAAGTTCTTTCAAAATGGTTGTTCTTATGGATAACCTTTCAAACGAAGTCCTAAGAGGAACCACAATTTGCTGAGTATTACAACAGTTATAATAAGAATAACGAGCACCGCAACTAGAACACTGCCGTTCCTAAATCTTTTTAATGAGTTCGAGAATAGAGCCTTTTTACGTTTTTTCATGAAAATTTTCCCCCATCCCCGAAACAATGGTAAGACAAAATTTGGGGCTTATGTTCGCTTTTTAGTATACCACACCGTTTCCGTTAAAATGAAACCCCCGACTTTTGAGTCGGGGGCAAGTTTTAAGTGGTATTTTATTCTCTGAAGAACGTCAAGTAGGCAATAAAGAGAATTGCAAGCATCCATGTGAACCAATGAACTTCTTTGCGTTTTCCAGAAAGCGTTTTGACAATAGGATATGTTATTATTCCAAGAGCTATACCGTTTGCAATTGAGTAGGTAAATGGAATCATCGTAAGCGTTACAAACGCAGGAACTGCATCCGTTACATCATCCCACTTGATACTCATCAAGCTCTTGACCATAAGCACACCAACGAATATAAGTGCTGGAGCAGTTGCGGCAGCTGGAATTGTCAAAGCAAGTGGTGAGAAGAATAACATGGCAAGCATGAGTAAAGCAACAACAACTGCCGTTAAACCTGTTCTTCCCCCAACTGCAATACCAGTGCTACTCTCTATGTAAGTCGTAACTGTTGATGTCCCAAAGAGTGCACCCACAACTGTTCCTATAGCGTCTGCAAGATATGCCCTTGTGCCTCTTTCTAATTCTCCGTTCTTCTTTGTAAAGCCTGTTCCTTCGGCAAGACCTGTTAGTGTTCCGAGTGTGTCGAAGAAATCAACAAAGAAGAATGTAGCAACAACAACCCAGAAAGTTCCGGAAAGAAGTGTTTGAGCATCGAACTGCAATTTGAAGAAGGTAGGAGATATATCAGGAATTTTTCCTATTATTCCTTGATATTGAGTGACGTTGAAAAGAGGAGTGGCACCAATTATAGTTGTGAGTATTATACCAAGGAGAATCGACCCCGGAACGTTCAATGCAAACAGAACTACTGTTATGAAGAAGCCAAGAATTGCTAATAATGTATCAGGTCTGTTCAAATGTCCAAGTGTGACAGCAGTCACAGGGTCGGGCATCACGATTCCTGCATTTTTAAGACCTATAAGTGCTATAAAAAGTCCAATACCGGCACCTGTTGCTGCTTTTACAGGCTGTGGCACAGCCCTTGCTACAAATGCTCTCGCACCCGTAACTGTCAGAAAAACAAAGATGAGCCCTTCGATAAAGACAGCCGTTAACGCTAACTGCCAAGGAATTCCAAGTTTTAAACAAACCGTGTAGGTAAAATACGCATTGAGCCCCATACCAGGTGCAAGTGCAAATGGATAATTTGCAAAAAGTCCCATGATGATTGTTGCAACAGCACCACCTACGATGGTTGCAACCATAAATGCACCATAGTATGAGTTGTAAAGAGCCTGGTCAATAATCTTCCCTGTTTGGTCAAAGATTCCCGGGACAGCTTGAACGAGGATGGAAGGGTTAACAAAGACGATGTAAGCCATCGTCAAGAAGGTGGTAATACCGGCTACAACTTCTCTGCGAACCGTAGAACCTGCCTGCGAGATACCGAAATACCTGTTAATACTCTCCATACTCTTTTCCCCCCACGCTAAGATTTTGGGAATTTTTGCTGGGAAACTTTTTCTTTTTCTGTCTGTTTCCCAGCTTGGTTTAACCTTTATCCTTATTTCAACTTGATTTTTGTCCTATTCTCAAACTCAACGACAACGCCATCAACTATTATATGGTCAATGTCAGTGCCCTCAACCATTTGAATAATGGCATCTTCAAGGTCCTTTCTTTCTTTGTTAAGTTCTTTGATGGTTTCCTTAACTCGGAGGTATCTTCTAACAAAGTTCTCCAATGTTTGTAAAAATTGTTCTTTCTGTGCATCACTAATAATTTCCGCCATTTTATAACACCTCGCTTATTTTTTCTACTACAAACTCAATTTCTTCATCTGTAAGTTCTGGGAATATCGGGAGTGCAAGTGTTGTCTTTGATAACTTTTCTGCAACAGGAAAATCCCCTTGTTTGTAACCATACTCAGCAAAACATTTCTGTAAATGCAAAGGCAATGGATAGTAAAGCGCTGTTCCAATCTCGTTCTTCGTTAGGTGTTCTCTAACTCTGTCTCTTGTTTTTTCGTCTTCGAATTCAACAACATATTGATGGTAAACGTGGCTTCTGTAACCTTTTTCTTCAACTTTTGGATACTTTATTGGGAGTTTCTTTTCTTCAAAAAGTCGTTGATACGTTTTCGCTATTTCTATTCTCCTTTGTGTCCATTCTTCTAAGTACTTAAGCTTGATGCTCAGTATTGCGGCATGGATTGAATCAAGCCTTGAGTTGTAACCAACCATCTCGTGATAATACTTTTTCTTAGAACCATGTTGTCTAAGCATCCGTGCACGTTCGGCAAGTTGGTCGTCGTTTGTCACTATTGCTCCGGCATCTCCATAAGCTCCCAGGTTTTTAGTTGGGAAAAAAGAAAAAATGCCAATATCGCCAAAAGTACCTGATTTTTTGACAATATTGCCAATTTTCCCTTCGCTTCCTATCGATTGTGCGGCATCCTCCAATATTTTAACATCAAACTTTTGTTTTAGGAAGTCCAATTTTTCAAAATCAACTGTACGACCAAATAGATGGACAGGAATTACAACTTTTATCTTTTCTCTCTTTAACACTTGTTCTACCTGGTTTAGGTCAATATTGTATGTATCGGGTTCAACATCAACAAACACAGGAACACCTCCGTTGCGAACGATACAAGAAGCGGTAGCAAAGAAGGTGTAAGGGGTGGTTACAACTTTTTCACCTTTTTCAATTCCGATAGCATGAAGTGAAATAACAAGAGCATCACTACCGTTAGCTACGCCTATTGCATGTTTAACAGCTAAGTATTCTGCAAGTTCTTTTTCAAACTTTTCAACACTTGGTCCAAGTATGACTCTTCCATCCAAAATAACCTGGTCGATTGCTTCCAAAACTTCTTTTCTTATTTTTTGATACTGTCTTGTTAGATCGAAAAGCGGGACCATATGAATACCTCCTCAAGACCTTATCGTTTTGATGAATAGTTAATTTTGCAATGTTCTTCTGAGAAAATAAGCCTTACAAATTCGGTGTTCCGAAAGTTTACATAAATATCGTATCCCGGATTCTCTTCAATAAACTCCAAAATACCCTTATTCTCGCTAACTGGTTGGAAGCCAGTTGGCACACGGATGAACTGTTCCATCCCTATTTTGGATTGCTTTAATGGTTTGGCGTAAATTTTATATTCACTAACCTGAACCTCAAAAACTTTTAAATACTGTTCGGCGATAGTTCTATTTTTCATATTGTAATAAAGCATTCCTAAAAACAACTTACCTTCAGGAGTCTTTTCAAATTTTCTTATTTTGTTTAAGTCAACTTGATACCCTGCCAAAAATCTCCTTGCTTCGATTGCTAACTGACCAAATACACACCATTCAGGTGCAGTTATACTTTCACCTCTGAGATAGGCTTTGTGAACATTCAAACACGTATGATTTTGGATAGGATAATCTCTGTTACTATCGATGTAAACACCAAGGAGAACAACTAACGTAGCAAATCCTTTTTCACGTACAGCAACGTTTAAGGTTTCTTCGGTTGCCTTGTTAAGATACATTTCGTAAACAAGGTTCCATATTGATGATTTTCTCGCTAACAACGCTAATATTTTCTCTATTCCATCGGCTGTCCCCTTTAATAGTTCTCTTTCAAGCAAAAGCAGTAATGGGTAAATCTGCTCTGGATTGTTCTTTAAAAATGTAATAGCCTCTTGTGATATATCTTCTCCGTTGTACATAGCTGATAAAAGCCTGTTATAATTGGCTTCAATCCCACTTGCTTGTTGGAAAGATTCTTTAGCCTTTGATATACTTCCTTCAAGCAAGCAAATTAAACCTTCGTAGATAATCTTCCAGTTCATATTTGTGGCTCTCGTCATGAAAGTTCTAAGAGTCTTGATTACATCATCTATGCTTGCATCATAGTCTTGAAAGTTTATATCGTAAAGTGTTAGACTTTTGTCTTCGGACAAGTGAGCTGTGGTAACAATACTTTCTCGAAGTTTTTTGATAGTTTCTTTGTCAACAGTAGATGGCTTCTGCTTATCTGTCTTCTTTTCCTTAATCAACCCTTTCTTTTTCAAGTCTTTTTCGAGTTCTTCTTTAAGTTTCATAATGTTTTTCAACTTATCATCTTCTTTTTCGAAACCGCCAATCATATTATCACCTCTTAAGGTTTCCTGAATTGTCTTACTTCAATCGTTGCACGATACTGTAGTATGTGCTTCCTATAATTACGTGGTCGTGAACGGTTACACCTAGGACTTTACCAGCTTCTATCAGACGTTTGGTAATTTCTATATCATCTGCACTCGGAGTAGGGTCTCCTGATGGATGATTGT
Organism: uncultured Fervidobacterium sp.; assembly: GCA_964452455.1. GTDB lineage: Bacteria > Thermotogota > Thermotogae > Thermotogales > Fervidobacteriaceae > Fervidobacterium. Next base: position 24,941 of record CAYVMA010000062.1, read on the forward strand.
GGACTATAATTACCCCGTGAGCATTTCTCACAAGTGCTTCTCGAAATACATCACGTGGGTGGGCAATTGATGTCGTTAACGTACCTCTTGAGATATCGGAAGAACCAATTATCCTAAGTTTTGAATCTAAGAATATAACCCTCACGACTTCTTGGGGAAAGTTCTGCATATCTAAACAGTATTGAAAAACTTTTTCTGGAGAATTTAAAGGTCCTTCCGAACTCTTTACCTCCTCTTTTGCTAAGCGTTTGGCTATTTCTAAAGCAGCTATCAGTGTTACTATCTTCACCATTCCTAAACCTTTTACTTTTCTCAAATCTTGCACCGTAGCCCGCGATAGTTTATATAAGCTTTTCCCATTTTGTTCGAATATTTCTTTTGCAACAGTCAATACATCTTTGTTTTTCGTTCCTGTGCGCAAAAGTATCGCGAGCAGTTCTTCTGTACTGAGGACTTGTGGACCTTCCTTAAGTAATTTTTCCCTGGGACCATTTTCGAGTGGCATATTTTTTGATGACCCCCCTATCCAACAAAAGCTGCCAAAGCTTTGGCATTGGTAATCCAACTACATTTGTGTAATCGCCTACGATTCTTTCGATAAAAACGCCACCCAATCCTTGGATACCGTAGGCTCCGGCTTTGTCTAAGGGTTCACCTGTTGATATGTAATATGAAATTTCCCAATCGCTGAGTTCTTTGAACTTAACTTGTGTTTCTTCGAAAAAAGTTATCTCTTCATCTAGTATTTTAACACAGACTCCAGTAAAAACTTTATGCCAATTTCCTGAAAGTTTTCTAAGCATTTTTTCGGCTTCATTTTCGTTGGCGGGTTTCCCAAGGATTTCCCCTTCTAACCATACGATTGTATCAGCTGTTATAATGGCGTCGACCTCGTTAAGCATGAAATGGTATCCATCTTGGTTAGAACTTAGTCTATCAAAAACAGCTTCACATTTCAGTTTGGCAAGTTCTGTAACTATTACTTCTGGATTGTAGATTTTCTCATTAGGTATCTCTTCATCGACATCGGGTTTTATAACCTCAAAAGGCAAACCTAATAATGAGAGTAACTGTATCCGCCTTGGGGAAGAACTACCAAGTACAATCAAATATATACCTCCCTGAACTACAATTTCAAATCATACCAGATATTTCTGATGTTCATATTGTAATCTTTGAACTTATCTTTTGAACATACAACGCCCTTGACCTCTCTTGCAAGTCCTAATATCAGCTCATCTGCCGGTGAATGATAGTAAGTGCGTTTGTAGTTAAAATATCTCGTATGAAACTTGTATTTAGCATTTGCATCGAAAACCAAATAAAATGGAAAGTAAGTTTGGTCTAATTTCGAAATTAATTCCAAAAGTGTATCTATCCTCTCTGGACCCCTAAGTTCAGAAGCAAGAAGTATGTTGTTGCCATCTATAATCACGGGAATTGTTTTTGACTTTGAGTTCAACACTTTCCACACATATGGGTGCACCTTGTTTTTTATCTCACTTTTTTCTATGGGGCTGAGGTAATCAACAAAATCATTTATCCAAAGGTATTCCTCAAGGTTTTCAGGTTTGACTTTGAAAATTGCTTCCTTCACATCTCTTAAGAATGTGTCTTTTTCAATACTTTCCAATGCATACAACTGAAGAAAATTTTCTAATTTCGCTTCTTTAAGCTTTTGGCGCTTTTTTGCAAGAAAAACTTTGTAGTTTTCGACTTTTTCATCTGGGAACGGATACGCGGAAGGCTTTGACCAAAAGAGGATTTCGAAAAGAACATATCGGGAAAGCTTGTTTTTCTCAAACTCTGATATTTTTATCTCAATATTTTCTTTGATTGTAAAAAGACTGTCGAGTAAGAATGAAAAAATAATAGGATTGATTTTTCTCAATCCTTGCTTGTCTGGATGTTCCAAATTTTTTGTGAGCACTTCAATCTTTGCTTTGTCCAAATTTTTGTAATTCTTCAAGATGTCTATAATAACCTTTCGTTTGACTTCAAGGCTTCGTAATCGCTCCAAGTAAGCTTGGTCGTATATATCTACGTTCCGAAAAGCTTTTGACAAATTACCACTTCCTGGATTTTATTTGAAGAACGGATTTATTTCAAACAGTCTTTTTATAGTCACTATTTCCCCGTGTCCTGGACAGATATACCAATCCTCTGGTAGCGTTTTGAAAAGTTCTCTCAATCTTTTTATCGTTGCTGTCATTTGCTTTCTCATTTGCACTTGTTCTGATTTATCTACATACAAATCGACCCTGCCAATCGAATTGGAAAACACAACGTCACCAGTGAAGATAATCCCTTCAAAGATAACTATCCTTGAACCGGGTGTGTGACCAGGCGCAACAACTGTTTGAAAATACTCATCTATATTATACCACTCTACCTCAAAAGCAAAAGGTTCCGTAAAAAATACCGATAAGTTTGATGTTGGATCTGTGAGTGCAATGCTGTCTTCAGGAGAAATGTATATTCTGTCAAAATCAATTTCAGTAAGCCCACTTATGTGGTCATAATGACCATGTGTAATGATGACATCAACTTTTTTGTCTTTACTAACTTTTTTACCTATACCAAATCCAGGGTCTACAAGGTAAGTTATACCATCTAAACTGAATTTATACGTGTTGGTTTCAAACTCTCCAGATGTCTTAAGTATTTCGATTTGGGAAACACTAAGCTTTGCTAGGTTCATCGAATACCCCCTTTGGAAATAGCACTCTTGAATGCTAAAAGAATATTCTGTAGAGAATGTTCGCTGAAAATCCAGCAACTAACCCTCCAATTGTGTGCGAAAGAATAGCTTTGCTTGTAAGGTAACGATAACCCAGGGCATCCATCATGCCAACATGAGTACTAAGGTATCCACTCCAAGTCATCCCAACTGCTGTAAAAACAGCAATATCACTTGGCTTGATAAACCCATGCTCAAGGAACTTGGGAACCAATGCAAGTGCCGCACCTGTTGAACCAAGACAAGTTATTGGGAATGCGATAAGCTGTGGACTATCAAACCCGAAGAGGACTTTGATAGGCCAGTATATGAGCTTTCCAAGCTTATCAAACAGAGCGATACCTTCATACGCAAGCCCTTGGTAGCCCATGGAAGGGTTTTTTGGTCCAAATGTTAGCATCATGACTAAGGTACTTATCACAAGTACGCCTGGAATTATGCCAAGACCTATGTCAACTCCAGTCTTGCCACCATCAAGCATTGCTTCTAAGAACCTTTCGAATACATTTCCTTCTCGAATATCTCGGAAATGAGACACGCTTTTGTCCACTTCTTTGTGCACGCTTCCCAAACGTTTTTTGGTCCATATCGAAAATAATCTAACGCTCACAATGCTTCCAATCAGTGTTCCTATGTTTCCCATAATAACAGCAGGTAATAGATTAACACCAACTTTACCACCTTGGGCAATAAAGAAAGTTGACACTATCATTCCCATTCCAAATGATGTCCCCAGATTACAAAGTAAAGGCTCTTGCCATTTTTCAAAATGTGATATGAACGATTTATCTTTGGCAAGCGCTATTATCGCTGGATTGTCCGAAAAATACGTAGAAATTATCCCCATTGCAGCGATACCTGGGAGACCATACAGAGGACGCATAAGTCTATCGAGTAGTAAATGAATCCAATGAACAATTCCAAACTCGTAAAGCAAACTAGCAAAAGCTCCTGTTAATACTGCCACAGCCATTATAAAAAAAACAGTGTTCAGCAAAAGGTCATGAGCAGTTGCCATGAGGGTTTTAAAAAAGTTGGCACTGCCCATCACAAATATAAACACCCAGAAAAAAATAATTACTACAGCCAAAAAGACAAAGCTCTCGAGTGAAAAGATGTGTTTCTTTTGCACACGTATACCTCCTTGACTTTTTTAATTTTCTCAAAGTTTCTACTGGAAGTCTATCATCTAAAAAGAACATAGTCAAAAACGTTTTGTTAGGAAAAATCAAGGTCGTTTAGTAATTAATCGTCGTTTGGTATTTAAAGTTTTATGAGATTCAACGCTGCTTAGGTATGATATAATTGACAATAGATTAGCAAGGAAAACAATAAAGGAGGGAATTTCTGTGTTAAAAAAATCAGAGTTAAAGAAATTTTTCAAGTCACCCGATTACAGTCCTATGACATTCAAAGAGTTGTCCAGACATTTTGAAGTCACTGACCCGAAAGAAAAGCAAAAACTGAAGGCTATGTTGGAGGATTTGGTAAATCAAGGTTACATATTCAGAGGTGACGATGGGCGATACACACTAACGAAGGGTAATCTGCTTACTGGAATTATTGAATTCACCAGGAGTGGAAATCTGGCTTTTGTAACAACTGATGAAGGTCAGGAAATTGCTGTACCAGTTGAAAAAACGAATTTTGCAATGCACAAAGATAAGGTCTTAGTTCAAATCATAGGGAAATGGTATGAATTACCGGAAGGGCGAGTTGTCAAAGTACTTGAGAGGGGTATCAAGCAATTCGTAGGGGTTTTCGAAACCCGAGGTCAATTCGCATTTGTGATTCCAGATGACCCAAAATTGCCAGTTGAATTCAACGTTCCTATTGAGGAGATAAACGGTGCAAAACCCGGTATGAAAGTTGTTGCCGAGATTATCAGATATCCATCTGCAACAAAATCTCCTCAGGCACGTGTGGTAGAGGTTTTAGGAAGGGTTGAGGACCCCGCTACTGACTTTCCTACAGTTGTGATAAAACACAACCTACCTGTTGAGTTCCCAGAGGAAGTGCTTAAAGAAACGGCGCAACTACCGGATTACGTTCGGGAAGAAGATTTGGAAGGCAGATGGGATTTTAGAAATGAAGTTATTGTCACGATAGATGGACCTGATGCAAAAGATTTTGACGATGCAGTGCAGGTGAAAAAACTTCCAAATGGGAATTACCTTCTTGGTGTTCATATTGCGGATGTGTCACATTATGTGAAACCTGGAACCGCACTTGACAACGAGGCATACAACAGGGCAACAAGTGTCTATTTAGCCGACAGAGTAATTCCTATGCTACCTTTTAAACTTTCTAATGGTCTATGCAGTCTTGTCCAAGGAGAGGACAGGCTTGTTATGTCTTTGATTATGGAAATTAACAAACAAGGAGACGTTGTCGATTACAAAGTTGGAAATGGGGTAATTAGAAGTTACAGAAGACTTGTATATGATGACGTTAATGCTTTCCTTGAAGGAAAACCTGAAGGTGATAAGCTCAAGGATTTGGCTGAACATATATATTTGATGAAGGAATTAAAAGATATCCTAAGAGAAAATAGAAGAAGAAGAGGAGCGATACTTGATATCGAAGGTGATGAAGTAAAGATTATCCTTGATGAGAAAGGACATGCGATTGATATTATTCCAAGAAAACGAGGCGAATCCGAGGTAATCATAGAGGAGTTTATGATTAAAGCAAATGAAACCGTTGCTGAAATATTCCACAACGCAGGAATTCCATTCCTCTATAGAATTCACGAAGAACCAGATTTTGATACAATGCTTCAACTGAAGAATTATCTAAGTGCACTGGGAATTAAAATGAAATTACCACAAAATATACACCCTAAGATTTTGCAAGAGCTTTTGGAAAAAACAAAGGAGCATCCATTAAGAAGCAGTATACAAAGACTTTTGGTACGTTCTATGAAGCGTGCAATATATTCACCGAGCAATGTTGGACACTTCGGACTTGCATCAGAAGCTTACACACATTTTACATCACCAATACGAAGGTATCCGGACTTGATAGTCCACAGATTATTGAAGATGTACCTCGAAACTGGTGGGGCTATTCCAAAGAAAGAAATTAAGAAGTTAGAAAAATACCTTGCAAAAGCGGCAGTACATTGTAGCAAGAGGGAAAGAGTCGCTGATGAGGCCGAATGGGACTACGAAGCTCTGAAGAAGATTGACTACATTTCAAGACATGTCGGTGAAATATACGATGTTGTCGTCACATCAGTAACAAAATTTGGTATGTTTGTTGAGATACCAGACAAATACATTTCCGGTCTTATCCATGTTTCAACTCTCGATGATTATTACTACTACGATGAAATTAAGAGCTTACTTATTGGTAAGCGCACAGGAACTGTCTACAGAATCGGTGATATGCTAAAAGCCAAAGTAGTAAGAGCAGACAAAGTAAGGATGGAAATCGATTTTGAAATAGCTTCACCTGAGGATTTAAAGAAGATAAAAAAAGATAAGTCAAGTGAAAGTGTAAAAACTGAATCTGACAGTGAAATAGAAAAGCTCCTCGAAGGTGTTAAGATTAAAGAAAGAGGAGCAAAGAAAAAAGGTAAAAGAGGGGATAGAGATGGTTCCGGAAAAAATAAGGGAAGAGGTAGAAAGGCTAAGAAGAGAGATTGAGTATCATAACTATCGTTACTATGTCTTGGCAAGTCCAGTTATCACAGATGAAGAATATGATAAATTGATGCAAAGACTTATTGAGCTTGAAGAGAGATACCCGGAGCTCAGAACACCTGACTCGCCAACTCAAAGGGTTGGCGGTCAACCTATTGAAGGATTTGAAACTGTCGAACACAGCGAACCTATGCTTAGTTTGGATAATACTTACAACGAAGCTGAGATATTGAATTTTCATGAGCGTGTTAGAAAAACTGTAGGTGATGTAGAATACGTTGCTGAACTCAAGATAGACGGGGTTTCAATTGCACTTAGATACGAAAACGGTTTGTTGGTGAGAGCTATCACAAGAGGTGATGGATTAAAAGGCGACGATGTAACAGCCAATGTAAAGACCGTGAAATCTATTCCTCTAAGACTGCCTGAACCGCTAACTATTGAGGTTCGTGGAGAAATTTATATGCCTGTAAGTTATTTCGAAGAATACAACCAGCAGAGGGAAGAAGAAGGGCTAACACCATTTGCAAATCCAAGAAACGCAACGGCAGGAACGTTGCATCTATTGGACCCTGCCGAAGTGGCAAAAAGAAGCTTAGACTCTTTCATGTATTACATTGTAAAACCGCAACAATATGGATTGAAAACTCAGTGGGAAGCTTTGGAGTTTCTTAAAAGATTGCATTTTAAAGTGAATCCACATAGCAAGTTGTGTAAATCTATAGAAGAAGTTATAGAGTATTGGAGAAATTGGTCTAAGGAGAGAAGCAAGCTTGAATACTGGGTCGATGGCGTCGTCGTAAAGGTCAACGACTTTGCAAAGCAAAACGAGTTAGGTTGGACTGCGAAGTCTCCTCGCTGGGCAATTGCCTTTAAATTCCCAGCCCAGCAAGCAAGGACAAAGATTATTGGTATTACATACCAGGTAGGTCGAACCGGTGTGATAACCCCTGTGGCAGAATTTGAACCTGTGGAGCTTGAAGGAACTATAATTAAACGTGCTTCTTTGCATAATTTTGACTACATAAAGGAGAAGGATATAAGAATTGGAGATTACGTGTTAATTGAGAAAGCTGGTGGAATAATACCACAAGTTGTTCATGTGGTTAAGGATCTAAGAACTGGTCAAGAGCAACCTGTAACGGTTCCCGATGAATGTCCTGTATGTGGTGGGCCTGTAGGAAAGGAATCGAAGGAGTATGTTGCGTATAAATGTCTCAATCCGCATTGTCCGGCGAAATTGAAAAGGCATTTGGAAGTTTTTGTCTCAAGACAAGCTCTGGACATTCAGGGCTTAGGACCAAAGATTATTTCAAAGCTTGTCGACGCTGGGTTAGTCAAAGACATAGCAGACATATTTTATCTTACCATCTTTGACCTTGCTCAAATCAGTGGGTTGGGTCCAAAGATGATAGCAAATATATTGTCAGAGATTGAAAGGGCTAAATCTGTAAGCCTTGAGAGGTTGATTGTTGGACTTGGAATTCCTGGAGTTGGCGAAAGAACAGCAAAGATACTGGCAAGAAAATTCCGTTCTTTGGAAGAACTAGCAAACGCATCGATTGCAGATTTGCTTTTAGTGGAGGGTATTGGTGAAGATACTGCAAAAAGTATATATGACTACTTCAAACTACCTAAAACAAAGGAAATAATAGAAAAACTTAAAAAAGCTGGGGTAAATATGAAAAGCGACATCGAAGTTAAGGAAGATGTTTTATCTGGATTGACGTTTTGCGTAACGGGAACACTCACAAATTTCTCAAGGGAAGAAATAAAGAAATATATTGAATCCTTAGGTGGACATTATACTGATAACGTCTCAAGAAAAACTGACTACCTAGTTGTTGGTGAAAATCCCGGCAGTAAACTTCAAAAAGCACAAAAATTTGGAGTCAAGACTATAACAGAAGATGAGTTTCTGCAGATGGTTGAAGAAAGAAGAAAGAAAAAGGGTGAACAGCAAAAATGAGTCAAAAGACATACGTTCTCTTAATGTTCGGGGGTGTTGGTTCCCGATTTGGTTGGGATAAACCTAAACAGTTCTACGTTATCGACGAAATTCATAAAAAAACGTTGTTACAGCTCGTTGTTGAAAAGTTTGTAGATTTTAACCTTTTTGATAGAATAGTTATTGTCTGCCCTGAAAAGTACCTTGATGAAACCAAAAAGTTGGTAAGTGAATATGACGGTTCGCTCGATTTTGTAGTTGGTGGAGATACAAGGGAACATTCCGTTTGGAATGGGCTTGTTTTTTTAAAAGATTTTGCAAGTGAGGAAGACATTGTTGTTATCCATGATGGTGCACGCCCTCTTGTAAGTAAAGAAATTGTTCAAAAGAACATCGAGTACGCCAAGCATTATGGTGCTGTAGTAACTGCAATCAATGTAACTGATACGGTTAGTTATTCTGAAAATGGTGAAAGAGTAGATGAAATAATTCCACGTAGTAGGGTATTCGTTCATCAAACACCCCAAACTTTCAAATATCACATCGTAAAGAGCGCAATGGAATCGCACCTCGAAATTCTTCACACATTTACCGATGAAGCATCGATAGTAATATCGGCAGGAACTGACGTTTATTATGTCATTGGAAGTAGGATGAATATCAAAGTTACGACACCAGAAGATGTGATTTTTGTTAAAAGATATTTGAATGATGAACACTCTATCTGAGGTAAATCATAATATTATTCTCAGGGGGAGATTTCCTTGGATATAAAGAAGATTGTAAAAAACGTACTCATAGCTTTAGTAATAGGGTTAGCAATAGTGAATATCATAGGCATATTTTTTGCAAAACAGAACCCTATAACAGCGCTCAAGAGCTATCCATTCAAAGCCATAATAGTTTTAATCCTACTAATGTTCTCAGATTACAGTTCTCAAGCTATCCGAACAATGATTGTCGTGCGTAGCTTGGGTTACAAAATAAACTTTTTCCAATCACTTGAAAACTTCTTCTTTACGGTTTTCTTTTCTCTCGTGACTCCTATGTCTATAGGTGGTCAGCCATTTCAGATATACCATCTTACAAAATTAGGGATTCCCTCTCATGAAGCTACAAACATCTCCCTGACCAGAATGTTCGAAAGTGTTTTTATAACATTTACAATCGACATCATAATGTTGAAAACTATACTTAGAGTTCTTAATGGAACCCTTGGTTTATCAGTTATTATGTTGGGATTCTTTGTTACGCTTGGAATAACAATAGCCGGCCTTTTAACGTTCACCAACAGAGACTTACTTTTCGTTGTCTTCAAATTCTTTTCCCGAATAACGAAGTCAAAAAAACTTGAGGAAAGAGAAAAAAAGGCTTTAGAATGGCTCGATATGATGACAAAATCAACAAAAGAGCTCTTCCGCAAGAACTACTGGACCTTGATTGTTGATTTCACCCTGGGCTTAATAATATCTTTAATTCCCTCTTTCATGATTAAGTATGCAATTGAAATTGTAAGTACCAAAAATGTTTCATTATCTGTTGTCTGGGGTGCAGTCAACATGCTCAACACTATTGTCTTTTATATCCCAACTCCAGGTTCAAGCGGTGGTGTTGAAGGGTTTTACCAATTGGTTTTCTCTCACATTTATGAACCGAAAGCTGTGATGATAGGAATATTTGTGTTTAGGCTTGTAACATACTATCTTATCGTTTTACTTGGAATATTCCTTATGTGGAAATTTGCAGGGTTCAGAGAGGAGGTTTCGCATGTCGATGGAATTGAACAAGGAAATGAACAAGCACAATCAACTGTGGATGATAATAAGTGATTCGCATGATAACATACCTAAAATCAGGAAATTCATGGAAGTTGTTAAACAAAGAGAAATCACACATGTATTCCATTTAGGGGACATTGTTTCACCTTTTATGGCTCCGCATTTTCTTTTTGAAGGGGTTAAGTTCATAGGAATATTTGGTAATAACGATGGAGAGAAATTGTTCTTAATGCAAAAATTTCAAAACAAACTGCACAACCAACCATATGAAATAGAAGAGTCTGGTTTTAGAATCTTCCTGATGCACGAACCGTATGCGCTGGTGCCTGCTATAAAATCTCAGCTTTACGATTTCGTTTTTTACGGCCATACGCATCAAATTGATATCAGAAAAGAAGGTCGTACATTGGTAATCAATCCTGGCGAATCTTGCGGTTATCTCACAGGGAGAGCTACCGCTGTGATTCTTAACCCCGAAACATGTGATTATGAAATCATTGAAATTTAACAGCGAGTTGTCAAAACTATTCAAACATTTTGAGAACGCATTTGAGAATGTATTAAACCTAACGACGGACACAGAATGCGTGGTGTGTGGTTCGCAAAGTTTTGGTAAAAGACTTTGCAAAGATTGTGCTTTTGTAATTGATGGTCCCCCCGCAATAACGACACGAAAAGTAGGTCCCTACGAAGTTCATTACTTTGGATTTTATGAAGATAAGCTCAGGGAATTCATCTTAGCTTATAAATTCAAAAACCATCATTCGCTTGCAAAAACTTTTGGCGAAATGCTATATAAAACAGTTGTAGTAAATAACATACCAGTTGAAATGATAACATACGTTCCGGCGACAAAAAGGGCCAAGAAAAAGCGTGGATACGACCATATGAGACTTGTTGCTGTTGAACTTTCAAAACGATTACAAAAACCGATGATAGACGCGCTAAAAGCCGTTCGCGAAACGGACCAGCTGTTAACAAAAGACAGGGCAGAAGCTGTTAAGGGAAAGTTCACTTTAAGAAAGGAAGCGAAACTTTTAGAAGGCAAGAGAATACTTCTAATTGATGACGTTTTGACAACTGGTAATACTATGTTAGAGGCTGTAAGGATACTGAAAAGTGCAAAACCTGATGGTATAAGTTGTTGCGTGATAGCTTTAAATAAAGGTTGATAAAGTTTTGCTTGGAATAGGGAGGGAAAATGCATGGATAACATTCAAAACAATCAAGAGGTATACATTACCGAAAATACGAGTTTCGAAGAAATTGCAGAATATTTTCCATACTTAATACAGCCTTTACTTGAAAAAGGTATTAAGGTGATAGTCTGTGGAGATGTGAAATGGGGAACAATAGGAGAAGAATTAGAGAGATTAGGTTTGAAAAAAGAAGAAATTTTAAGGGAATTGAACGAAATTGCTAAGAAACAAGGAGGACCTGTGCGTTCTTTCAAATTGGACATATAAAAAAACTTAATGAATCTCGGAGTGTTTAGTGGTATAATATTATGCTACGACATATGGATTTATGAATTCTCCCAAGGTCTTACTAATCACACAGTAGGAGGTGTAGGGTATGAAGAAGATTCTTTTAACACTCTTATTAGTTCTCTCGGTGACTTTCTTTGCTGCAACTAAGGTTGTTTTTTGGCATGCTATGGGCGGTGGACACGGTGAAACATTGAACCAGATTGTCAAAGCTTTCAACGAGTCTCACCCAGACATTGTTGTTGAAGCAGTTTACATTGGAAACTACAACGCATTACAACAAAAATTGCTTGCAGGTGCTCAAGCAGGGCAATTACCAACCATTTCTCAAGCATACGCAAACTGGACGGCAAAGTTGCTACAAAGCAAGATTGTAGAACCACTTAACAAATACATAAACGACCCAAAAATAGGAATAACAAAAGAAGAATGGGAAGATGTTTTCAAAGCATTCAGAGACAATTGTACATGGGGTAACACTGTATACGCTGTTCCATTCAACAAGAGTCTTTACATCATGTACTACAACGCAACAGCACTCTCTGCGGCAGGTATAAGCGCGCCAAAATCAATTAACGAACTCCTGTATGCTGCAAAAGCACTTACGAAAGACAAGAACAAAGACGGAAAACCAGATGTCTACGGTTTTGCATTCAGAACAACAGTTGATACATTCCAAATTTTCCTCATGATGCGAGGTGGAGAAATCGTCAAGAAAGATAAGAGCGGTAGATATGTATCGGCAATCGATTCTCCAGAAACAAGGGAAGTACTCTCGTTCTTCAAAAAACTACTTGACGATAAAGTTGCCTTCGCTCAGGGTGGTTACCTCAACGATATCTTTGGTCAAGGCACTGTTCTCATGTACATAGACACAATAGCTGGAAGAACTTACGTTGAACGGTCGACAAAAGGTAAATTCCAGTGGTCGTGGGCACCAGTTCCGGTTTGGAAGACAAGAAATGTTCCATTCGCTGGAACAGATATAATTATGTTCTCCACAGCAAAAGAAGATGAAAAACGAGCTGCTTGGGAATTCATGAAATACCTTATTTCTCCAGAAGTCACAGCTTACTGGGCTGTCAACACAGGTTATCTGCCAGTTAGAAAATCTGCACTTCAAACAACGATTTGGAAGCAAGCAGCAAAAGCTGACCCACTCATTGAAATACCATTGCAGCAAATCGATAATGCAAAAATGGATCCACAACTTTCTGTATGGACCGAAATCAGAAACGTTGTGAGCACAATGTTTAACGACTTCGTAAACGGAAAAGTCGATATGGAAACAGCTATAAAGAGGGCAGATGCAGAAATTAAGAAATATCTGGCTGAAGAATACAAATAATTTTGTGAAGTTCAATATCCTTGAGAATCTTCGAATCCCCCTCGCAAGAGGGGGATTTTAGCTTCTAATTGAGAGAGGTGAGTTACGTGCTTTTGAAAGTTTCTAGTTTGACTAAGTATTATAATGGGAAGCTTGGAGTAGAAGACATTAATTTGTATGTCTCAGAAGGTGAAATAGTAGGATTCGTTGGTCCGAATGGTGCTGGGAAAACAACAACAATCCGTACAATGATGGGTTTTCTAAAACCAGATGCTGGAATAATTGAAATCTTAGGTCAGCGAGCTGATAGAAAAAGTTTTAAGGATATTCTCGAAAGTGTAGGCTACGTGCCTGGAGAAGTGAATTATTATGCCAACGAAAGAGTTGAGAAAATAATCGAATTTTACAAAGGATTTTACAACGATTTTGATGAACATTATTGCGAAGAGCTATGCAGAAAGTTCGATTTACCACTTAAAAAGAGGTTTGAGGAGTTATCAAGTGGAAATAAGAAAAAGGTTGCAATAATTCAAGCTCTTGCACACAAACCCAAACTTGTAATAATGGATGAACCGACCAACGGACTTGATCCATTTGTTCAAAAAGTGCTTTACAAAACACTTAAGGAATTGAGAGAAAATAGTGTTGGAATTCTCTTGTCTTCGCACATTCTAAGCGAAGTACAAAAACTTTGCGACAGAGTAATTTTCATTAAGGAGGGGCATATAATAGAACCAAGAAGTTTTGAACGAGATTTGAAAAAGATAGAGATAATACTTAACGACAACTCAAAGGGTAATCTTAAAAAAGTTATAAATGAGCTCTCTGAGGTTGTTGAGTTGAAGGAGGAAAATGGAAAAGTAGTTCTATTCATGAAATGGAATGTCGAGAAATTTAAGAGGCTTATTGAAACGATAGAATTTGAAGACATAACGATGGAGGACCTATCACTTGAAGATGTGTTTGACGAACTTTACAAACCCGCTGATGTGTCAACAACAAAAGCCAATGAGGTGATGTAAATGTTGATTTTTAAATGGGAATTTAGAAGGAACTTAAAATCACTCTTCGTTTGGCTTGTTTTTATAGTAGGCATCCAATTCATGTATTCTGCGCTCTTTCCTAGCTTTGCCGGAGAAGGTGGATTATTCAGCTCAAAAATGCAGTTGCTCCCGAAAGTTTTTCTGAAGATATTTGGCATCGAAGAGATTGACTTTAGTAACATAATACATTTTTTTGCTATGCAAGGTCAAATATGGATATTCTTATTTGCAACTTTTTATGTAATGCGACTTGCGTCTTCGATAATCGTAAAGGAGGAAGACGAAAAAACTGTTGAATTTGTCCTAAGCAAACCTCTTTCCAGAAGGCAATACATTTTCGAAAAGATTCTTCTGGTAACTGTGAATATGATTATTTACGACTTCGCTATAGCGTTCGCACTGCTTTATATGTTCAATACGTACAAGGTAAAACCATTTGATATGAGACAGTTCTGGTATATTGTATTTGCGTATATAGCAGTTCACATCTCTATGGCTTTAATTGGAATTATTTCTTCTGCTGTTGCACGCAAACGAGCAACAGCCGATACAATAACACTCTTTTTCTTAGGTTTCTTCTACATACTTAGCTTGATAGCGAGGGTTTACGAAAATTACGCTTATTTAAAGAACCTAACCCCATTTGGTATCTTTGATCCTGCCGATATAATTAAGACTAATTCTTTCAATTACAAAGCCTTTGTCTTCGTTATTCTTTTATACTTTGCAGGCACTATTTTCTCAATTCTATATTATGAGGGAAAGGATATATATGCTTAATGAAAAAACAATGTAGTAAAGTAAAAAAACCGACCGTCTTCACTTGACGGTCGGTTTTTAATTATTATAAGCTTCCAGGGAAGTGACATGCAACGAAGTGCTCCGGCTTAACTTCTCTTAATTCTGGTTTTTCCTTTGAACAAATTGGTTTTGCCACCGGACATCTTGGGTGGAACGGACAACCACTTGGCGGGTTAACCGGACTTGGAACATCACCTTGAAGAATTATCCTTTGTTTTTTGTACTCCGGATTTGGCACTGGAATTGCGCTCATCAACGCCTTTGTGTAAGGATGCAATGGCTCGTCAAACAGTTCTTTTTTCGGCGCGGTTTCAACAACCTTACCTAGATACATAACAACAACCCTACTTGAAATGTATTTAATAAGTGACAAGTCATGTGAAATGAATAAATACGTTAAGTCATGCTCTTTTTGCAAGTCCATCATCAGGTTTATAACTTGCGACCTAATTGAGACATCAAGTGCTGCAACTGCTTCGTCGGCAATTATAAGTTTCGGGTTCATCAAAAGTGCTCTTGCGATACCTATTCTCTGCCTCTGTCCACCAGAAAATTCATGTGGGAATCTGTACATGTGAGTGGGGTGTATTCCAACTTCCTGTAAAGCCTTCCCAACGGTATCTATTACCTGTTTTTTCTCAATCATCTTGTGGGCTAGTGGTCCTTCCGCAAGTATATTCTTAACCCTCATCCTTGGGTTTAAGGAACTGTATGGATCCTGGAAAACTATTTGAACCTCACGTCTGAATGCCAATCGCTTGGACTGTAAATCTCCAGTTAAGTATTCGAGAAGACCATCTTCACCTTTTTTTGTGAATATATCATAGTATTTTCTATCAATATCATCTTTTGGAACAAATCCGGATTCTTTGAATCTTTCTATATACGTCTTCCTAACGTATTTCTTAGCCTTCCATGTTGGAAGGAAGTAGTGCGTAGTATCTTCACCCTCTACAATTATTCTTCCTGACGTTGGCTCATATAGTCTTAAGAGCGTCATACCAACGGTGGTTTTTCCACATCCGGATTCACCAACAAGACCTACTGTCTCACCCTTGTATACTTCAAAACTCACTCCATCTACAGCCTTAACCCATGCTACAATGCGTTTGAAAACCCCAGCTCGAATAGGAAAGTATTTGACAAGGTTGTCTATACGCAAGAGAACTTCTCGCTCAGGTTTAGTCGTATTATTGTTTGTTTGAGTGACAGCTTGTCTGTTTTCCATCATGCGCCTTCACCAGCCTTAAGTATCCTCTGAGCTTCTTCTAATTTATGATAGAAGAAACACCTTGAATAATGCCCTGGTTCAACCTCTACAAGCTCAGGCATCTCGATTGTACATCTTTCTTCCTTAAAGTCACATCTGTTACTGAATCGACAACCCGGTGGGAAGTGCAATGGGTCTGGAACCATTCCTGGGATACTGTAAAGTCTTTCTTGCTCAACATCAAGCCTTGGAATGGAATTCAAAAGTCCCCATGTGTATGGATGCTTGGGCTTCTTAAAGAGAGTCTTCACATCCGTGGTCTCCATGACCTTTCCACCGTACATAACAACAACTCTGTCTGCATTTTCGGCAATCACGCCAACGTCGTGAGTAATGAGAATAATTGCCATACCGTATTCTTGTTGAAGTTCTTTCATAAGCTCAAGTATTTGAGCTTGGATAGTAACATCTAAAGCTGTTGTTGGTTCGTCGGCAATCAAGAGCTTTGGCCTACAGGAAAGAGCCATGGCTATCATGGCCCTTTGCCTCATACCACCAGACAATTCATGTGGGTACTCATCCACACGTTTTTCCGGTTCGGGAATTCCAACTTTTCTTAACATATCAATTGCCATCTGCCTTGCTGTCTTCTTATCGACATCCTGGTGGAGCAAAATAGCTTCCATTATTTGTTCGCCTACTGTGAAAACTGGGTTCAGTGCTACCATCGGTTCTTGGAATATCATAGCAATTTCGTTGCCTCTGATTTTTCTCATTTCATCTTCGCTCAGTTCTAATAAGTTTTTACCGTTGAATATTATCTGGCTACCCTCTTCTATTCGTCCTTTAGGGTCAAGTAGTCTCATTATGGCAAGGGAGGTAACACTCTTACCACTTCCAGATTCACCTACTATTCCAAGGGTTTCACCCTCGTAAACGTCAAAGTCAACACCATCGACTGCTTTGACAACACCATCTTCTGTATAGAAATACGTTCTTAAATTCCTTACACTCAAGAGTGGTTGCTTTTTTTCCAATTTATTCACCTCCAGCCATTTCAACCGTTATTTCAATCTTGGGTCAAAGACGTCTCTTAAGGCATCACCAACAAGGTTCCAGGCAAGAACGAATAAGACCATAGCCATACCTGGATAAAAGACCGCGTACCAATACGTAAATGCTGACCCGCTTGTTCCAAGTATCCAGTTCCTTGTGAAGTTGAGCATCGAACCCCAGTCAGCATATCCTAGAGGCGCACCAAGTCCCAAGAACGAAAGACCTGCTGCAGTAATAACAAGAGAACCCATACGCATTGATGCTTGAATGAGAACTGGGAATATAGTGTTCGGCAGGATGTGTCTTATTATAATGAAGAAGTCCTTAACTCCAAGCGCCTTAGCAGCTAAAACAAATTGCTCTTCTTTGACTTGAAGAATATTAGCTCTTATAAGCCTGGCAGCACCCATCCAACCAAATACAGTCATCGCAATCATAACCTTGTCAAGACCGTTACCTAAGATTGTGGTCAACACCATTGCTGCCAAAAGGAATGGAATGGACATAAAGGTATCCGTGATTCTCATAAGTATTTCATCAATCCATCCACCGTAATAACCAGCAATTGAACCGATTATTATACCGAAAATCGTGGAGAGTATAGTAACAGTCAAGCCTATATAGAACGCCGTCCTTGTGCCCCACACAACTCCGTAAAAAATGTCTCTTCCTTGTATCATACCAAACGGATGTTCACGTGATGGCGGAACAGGTTCCGAGCTCCATGTAATGATTGGCATAATGTAAGGATTATCTAATTTCATCGGTTTTCCTTCATCATCGAGCATCATCGGATTCAATGGCTTTGCGATAACTGGTGCGAATATAGCCACGAGGATGAAAAATATAAGAAGCGAAAAACCAAGAATAGCAGAAGGATTCCTAAATATCTTCCTCAAAACTCGCCTGAATTCTGTGTTCATCCTTGTTGTTGTTACGCCTTCGCTCATCTTATGGCACCTCCTTAACCAAGTCTGACACGTGGATCGAATACTGCGTATAGTATATCAATGATGAGGTTACCGAGCACTAAGATTATGGAATAGAACAGAGTAGTTCCTAACACTGTAGCATAATCAAGTTGAACGGCAGCTTCTGCAGCTAATCTTCCTATACCTGTTCTGTTGAATATAACCTCGATTATAACGGTACCCGAGAGCAAGCCTATTACCATAGCACCTGCAACTGTTACAACTGGAATCATCGCATTTCTCTTTGCATGCTTATGTATGACATCTTTTTCAGGAACTCCTTTTGCCCTTGCAGTTCTCACGTATTCTTTCGAAAGAACTTCAAGCATGCTTGACCTAGTGATTCTCAACAAGTATGCCCACCAGAGGAATGAAAGTGTTATGACCGGTCCTATTATATGCCTGAGTGCATCCCAGAAAACATCAAGCCTTCCGTTAATAAGAGCATCAATTGTAAGAAGGTGCGTGACTTTTAAGTATTGGGGTGACTTGACAATTTCTTCAGCCCATTGTGAAAGGTTTCCCGGAGGGAACCAACCAAGCACTGAATAAAAGACCATGAGCACGAGCAATCCAAAAACGAAGTCTGGGAAAGACCATCCAATAATTGCAATAATCCTAATGAAATGGTCTAGGAACTTATCGCGTTTTACTGCTGCAGTCACACCAAGCCAAATACCTACACCGACGACTGGGAATAATGCGTACAAAGCGAGTTCAAGTGTATACGGGAATCTGCCCCAAATCGCTTTTAAAACAGGTTCTTTTCCAACCTGCGACCAACCAAGGTCACCTCTGAGTGCGTTGAATAACCATCTACCATACCTCTCAACAAAAGGTTTGTTCAAACCGTACTTTTCCTTCAAAGCATCCAACTCGGCTGGGGTTAACTTATCAAATACGTTGGGGTTAACGTATGAAGCAAGAAGCTTATCTGGACCCAGTATTTGGAAGAGCGAGAAGATAATCAGTGACACACCCAACACGATGAGTGGTAACAAGAGCAACCTCCTGATAATAAACGTAGTCAACTACATCCACCTCCCGAAGTATATTTTGACACAATTAAAGTAAACTTATTCTCCTCTAAACAAACGTAACATTGCTTGTTTATTCACGCATAAATTATAACACCTATGAACAATTTATCAACTTGCTTAATATGAATTTAACTGTCTTTCAGATAAAATAGTTCGTTTAATAAACTTTCTGTAGCCTTTTTCCCAATTAATTGTTCAATTTCTTCCCTTGACGCTTTTTTCAATTCTTCAACCGAAGAGTAACGCTCAAGTAATATTCTCTTTCTCTTAGGACCTATCCACTTTATTTCATCTAAAAAACTCCTCAGGGACCTCTTAGTTGCCAACTGTCTTGCAAACGTATTGGCAACTCTGTGTGTTTCGTCTCTGAGCTTTACTAACAATCTCAAAACAGGATGCTCATAACTTAGACTTACGTTCCCGTGCCTCGTTACAACCACTTCCTCTTCCTTGGCCAAGCCGATAACATCGCACTTTTTACCTATGGCTTCTAACGCTTCGTATGCTGCATTAACTTGTCCGATGCCCCCATCAACAAAAATAAGGTCAGGTAATTCATGTTTAGTATATCTTCTTTTTATAAGCATCCTTATACTCTCATAATCATCCAAAATGTCCCCCAGTTTATATCTTCTATACTCGTCTCTTTTGACTTCTCCATTTTCGAAAACTATAAGCGAAGCAACAGTATTTTTGCCAGAAGTGTGAGATATGTCAATGCCTTCTATCCGATAAGGCACTCTGCTCAATCCTAATAATTCCTTCATCTGCCTAAGGATAGCCTTGTTGGAAAGTATAAGTCCAATTTCGTAATTGAGATTCTCAATCGCCTTGTCAAGTAATTGAGAATAGAGTGTGTCTTTCTGGGATGGAACTACGAATTCTATTCCAAGCATTTTGGATAGTTTTGTTAACGCTTTAGTTTTGTGTTCAACTAAAACAATCGTTGGCAGTTCAGAACCTTTCGATACATAAAACTGTTCTACAAAATCTTCAAGTGTGCCTTCAAATTCGTAGAGTAATTTACCAATCAGATAACCTGACCGTATTCTCAAGACTAAGTAAGTATTGCTCTTACCAACTATCACATCTAAATTGACTTGCTCAGGTAAGACCACACCTTGTGCTTCCATAACTTTGCTGAAATTTAGCAATATATCTCTATACTTTGCTGCGTTTTCAAAATCTAACAATCTTGCATGTTGTTCCATTTTGGTTTTGACATATGCGACAACATCAGAAAAGTTTCCGCTAAGCACTGTTTTTAGCTTTTGCAACCTTTCGTTATATTCTTCAACACTTTCCTCACCAACACATACCCCAGAGCAAAGTCCAAGATGGTAATCCATACAAGGTTTCTTTATCGATGTTAACTCTCTTCTACATGTTCGAAATTTGTAAACTTTTCTAAGCACTTCGAAAAGTTGCCGAGTAAAAGCAACGTTCGTGTATGGACCATAAAAACTCCCTGTTCCTTTGCGCGAACGGACAATCTCTAAATAAGGAACTTCGTCATCACTTATGCGTATGTAAGGATACACTTGTGTATCTTTTAGCATAGCGTTGTATTTTGGTTTATGTTCAAAAATCAAATTGGCTTCAAGGATTAGAGCTTCCTTTTCGTTTGAAACTAGGATAACTTCCAAATTATCCGCTTCCTCTACTATTAGCTTACTCTTTCCTGTGGTTGCTCTAAAATGTGATGTTAATCTTTTCTTTAGGTCCTTTGCCTTGCCAATGTAGATATATTCGGTGCCCTTTTTAAATAAATACACTCCAGCTTTGTGAGGGATATCATTTAGTTTATCTGGATTAACCATACCGAGTCTCTCACCCCTGCGTAAACCAAAAATCTTTTGGTTATATTATACTACCTTATACTACCTTACGCTACCATTTGTACGAGGTTCTATATTCAACGCAAAAGTTAACTAAAGTTAATGAGTTTTTCGTTGAAGAAAAAACTATTTGAGAGTAAACTTAACATGAATTGGCAAAACAGCTATACGTTTTTTCGTGGGGGTGTAATAATGCCTGAAAAGTACATAGTAGTAACTGGTGGTGTTTTGAGCGGTATTGGAAAGGGAATATTCTCTGCATCACTTGCGAGACTCTTAAAAGAAGTTGGGGTTGACATAAATGTGTTAAAAATAGACCCTTATTTAAATGTTGATGCAGGAACGATGAACCCGAATCAGCACGGAGAAGTTTTTGTCACCGACGATGGTTACGAAGCAGACCTTGACCTCGGGCATTATGAAAGATTCCTAGGTGTTAGTATGTCAAGAAGAAACAACATCACAGCAGGGCAGATATATTCAACGATAATCCAACGCGAACGCGAGGGAAAATATCTTGGTTCCACCGTTCAGGTTGTTCCACATGTTACTTCTGAGATAAAAGAGCGAATTACATCGATGCCAGGGAAAGTGCTTTCAATCGAAATAGGAGGAACTGTTGGAGACATAGAAGGTGAGGTATTTCTTGAAGCAGTTAGAGAACTTGCATTTGAAAAGAACAGAAATGATTTCCTATTTATTCACGTTACTTATGTGCCTTATTTGAGAGTTACTAACGAATTTAAAACAAAACCAACGCAGCAATCTGTTCAGTTGCTGCGAAAAATAGGTATTCAACCGGATGTTATTGTAGTCAGAAGTGAAATGCCAATAGATTCCCAAAGCCTTTACAAAATAGCACTTTTCAGTGGTGTTCCAAGAGACATGGTCATAAATCTACCTGATGTGGGAAATGTCTACCAAATTCCGGAAACACTCTACGAAGCTGGGGTTCACAAACTTGTTGCCAATCGACTTAACATTCAAATCGAAGAGAAGCCATTAGGCTGGTCATATCCAAAGTCATTCAAACCCTACAGAATAGCACTCGTTGGTAAATATCTTGGAACGGACGATGCTTACAAGAGTATCATTGAATCTATTTTCCTTTCCGGTGTTCAAAAACCAGTTGTTATAGATGCGCAGGAACTTGAGGAATTGGACGATGAAGGTGTTGCACAAAAGCTTTCAAGTTTCGATGCACTGATAATCCCCGGTGGATTTGGTAGGCGTGGAATTGAAGGTAAGATAAAAGCTATAAAATATGCGAGAGAGAACAAAAAGCCCATCCTCGGTATATGCCTTGGAATGCAACTTATGGTTATAGAATTTGCAAGAAATGTTTTTAATTTGAAAGGTGCCAATTCAACTGAATTTGATGTTGAAACTCCTTATCCCGTTGTAAATATGATGGAAGAGCAAAAGAAAATCATGAACCTTGGTGGCACAATGAGACTCGGTGCTCAAAAGATGCAGGTTCTTAAAGGAACAAAGCTTTACAGCGTTTACGGACAAGAAGAGGTTTACGAAAGACATAGACATAGATACGAGGCAGATACCGTTAACTTTGGTTTTATGTACAAATTCCCAGGAGAAGAGGGTTATAAACTAACAATATCCGGAAAGTCTGAATTTCTCGAAGCTATTGAGTTAGATGACCACCCATTCTTTGTTGGTATCCAGTATCATCCTGAATACAAATCAAAAGTTGGAGCACCGCATCCACTCTTTACTGCTTTAATAAAGGCAATAGAGGAGGTTAACAGGTGAGAGCGAAAGGTAAAACTCTGATAGCAGATTACCATATTCATAGTAGGTACTCACCAGACTCACAATCGGAAATTGAGGACATCATTGAAACTGCTCGAGAAAAGGGAATAAAGCACATAATAATTACAGACCACTATGAGCTTGCTGATGAACACGCAAATATCATAGACGTTGATACTTATCGTTCTGAAATGGAAAAATACTCACTTCCAGTGGGAGTCGAACTCGGTTGGGATGGGTTAAAAGAACTAAAAGTTGATACAAAGAAATTTGACTACGTTTTGCTTTCTCATCACTATGTAGAAGACCCAATTACTCAAGAAAGTTACAAAAATTATCTTCTTCGTTTGCTTGATATAATAAAAAGATTCGATGAGTACCATGCACTCGCGCACCTTGATTTCCCACGAAGATATCAAAAAAACAAAGAACCGTTCTCTGTGGAATTATACGATATTATCAGTGAAATAATGAAGATACTTATCAAAAACGGCAAAATGCTAGAGGTAAACACTGCTGCTATTGAAATTTACGGAGAACCTAACCCTTCCATCGAACTTTTGAAGCTTTACAAATCTCTTGGAGGCAGGAATATAACAATTGGGTCTGACGCACATTCATTGGAACAGATAGGAAGAGGTATTGAGAGAGGTATTGAAATACTCAAAGAATTAGGTTACAATTATATCTTAGTGTTCGATGCTGAATGGCGGGAAGTAAGGATTTAATAAAGTGAATAATCAGATACATCACAAAAATACGTAGAGGAGGTTGGATGGTATGGAAATTAACGCCCAAATGGTTAAAGAACTTCGTGAAAGAACAGGTGCTGGTATGATGGATTGTAAAGCTGCACTTGCAGAAGCAAACGGCGATATGGAAAAGGCTATAGAAATACTCAGAAAGAAAGGCCTTGCAAAAGCTGCGAAAAAGGCTGGAAGGGAAACTAAAGAAGGACTTATCATCTCTTATGTTCACCACAACGGAAAAATAGGTGTTCTTCTTGAACTCAACTGTGAAACGGACTTCGTTGCAAGAACAGATGAATTCAAAGAACTTGGAAACAAAATTGCAATGCACATTGCAGCTATGGCTCCAAGATGGGTCAAAAGAGAAGACGTCCCAGCAGATGTTATCGAAAAGGAAAAAGAAATATACAGAGAACAACTGAAAGATTCTGGTAAACCTGCTCAAGTTATCGAAAAAATAATCGAAGGAAAACTCGAAAGTTTCTATCAAGACAACTGCTTACTTGAGCAAAAATACGCTCTTGACCAAACAATTACAATCAAAGATATGATACAA
Source organism: uncultured Fervidobacterium sp. (assembly GCA_964452455.1). Taxonomy (GTDB): domain Bacteria; phylum Thermotogota; class Thermotogae; order Thermotogales; family Fervidobacteriaceae; genus Fervidobacterium. The sequence continues at coordinate 48,902 of CAYVMA010000062.1, forward strand.
CAAGCAATTGCAAAGATAGGAGAAAACATCCAGGTTTCCAGATTTGTCAGAATGCAAGTTGGAGAATAATAAACAAAAAAGACAAGCCATAACAAAACACCGCGGAATACAAACCGCGGTGTTTTTTTACACCCGTATTTTTGCAGTTCATTAGTTAGAGAAAGCTATTCATCTCAAAAAGCAGCCTTTTGTGTTTTTGTAACGAAACGACGAAAAGAACGGTGTAAAATATTTTCGACGTCTTTCAAAAAGTGGTGAGCAGTATGAAAACAGGTTTCACTCTAATCGAACTGCTCATTGTTATAATAATCATCGCCATTTTGATAGCAGTGACGATATACCTAACCCCTGCAAGCACAATTATGGCACACACCAAAGCAAATCAGGTTGCCCAAAATTTTAGAGCAATAAGAACGGCAGTGGAGAGCTACATAAAAATCGAAAAACACAAACCTGTGAGCATGGAAGACCTTGTTGAAAAGAAGTATCTTTCATTTTCACCCGATGGCTTTTCAATTAATTTCGAAAATGCCGATGAAAATGGCAAGTACATTGTTCAGATAATTTATTCAAAATCGAATGTTGACCTCAAGAAAGTTCTAGAAATTCTTCCAGATGTTCAAGAAAAAACTGAAGGAACAGAAAAACAGTTGGTTTACTCGTTTAGTATACAAAAATCTAGGTAGTTGTTGCAAAAACTTTATCCTAAAATTAATGCACTTCATCATGATTTGCTTGCATTTTATCCCGAGATTCTAACCGTTTAACCCAAAACTATCCAAAAACAAAAAAATTGTGCGATAATATTTACAGAATATTTGTAAAAACAAAACCAAACCCTAAAAAAGGAGGTTGGTAGTATGAGAAAAGGTTTTACGTTGGTTGAACTTTTGATTGTTCTTGCAGTTATCGCAGCGCTTATGTCCATTGCAACACCTGTTGCACTTAACGCAGTTAGAAACGCAAAGGCAAGCCAGGTGGCACAGAACTTTAGAAACATCAGGACAGCATTTGAAAATTATTTTAACACAGAAAAACCGAATAACCCGGCAACAGCTACCATTGCTATTCTAAA
>CAYVMA010000063.1:0-4371 GCA_964452455.1 uncultured Fervidobacterium sp.
GAGTGAGCCACGATAGTTCCCATATGGTCAGTTTGCAACAATACGCTGCACAAGCAGCTGCGGCACATAGTGCCCAAAGCGTTGAAAGGAAAACACAAGCTCAGCTCCGCAGTACGACTAATGTTCAGGGTGCAGAACAAAAACATGTAAAAACAGCCACTGAGGGTAGAAGCCAGGGTGAATATGTTGGAAGGCAACGTACAGGGGAGAAAAAAGAACAAAAAGATGAAAAAGAGATTATCAAACAGGATGGAGCTCATATGTTGGATGTGAGAGTATGATTGGTTACTTAAGTGTGATGAACATAGATGGTAAGCATCTTGGAGGGGTGCTGGTTATAAACGAGTTAGGTATACCTGTTGAGTTCAAATACTCCGAACCCGTCACGCCCACCAAACTACAAGAAATCATCTACGGAAGTTCCTTGGAATACTACCTGCATACAGAAATAATCGCGAAGGGGTTGGTTCAACGCTTGGAGAACAAGCCCGAGCTAATACTTGTCCAAGACCCTACTCTGTTGTTTGATAAGAACACGGTTATGTTAACATTATTACCACAGCCTGTTTCTGAGAAAAAGGAAGGCAACGAAGCGGTTGTTAATTTCAACAACAAAAGTATAAGGATTACATTCCCAGAAAACGCTAAGGTTGATGATAGTGTTGTTCAGAAAATTTTAGATTACGTCTCCAAGATAGATATCTTGGAACCTTTCGATAGGGTTGAAAAGGCGTTGAAATACGTATGCGAATCGCAAGAGAAATAATTGAAACACTGAAAATGGAACTCGGGTTTTTGAGATACAAAAGCCCTGACATCGTGGTCGAAACAGCATTTCAGAGCATCGAAGTAAATTTTCCGGCAAGGATAGAAGGTTCTAAATTCGACGTTCCAGGTATTCACGATTTACACTCTTCGCTAACTGTTTCATACCAAGGTTATTCTTTCCCCCAAACGAATGAAAATTTCGCTGTTAGAGATATAAAGGATTCCATAGAACAAAATATTGAGGGGTTTTGCTTGAGTGAGCAAAACCTAAAAGTAGGTTCTTTTGATGGTTTTAATTCTCTAAATTCGAACAATTCTACGATTGTTTTCAATGAGCCACAGAATTTGTGTTTTGATATAGATGAACTGAACGTAGAGGATGTTGAGACATTTAGTTCTGATGCACATAGCTCAAAAGTGAAAAATGCAGAGGTTTTAGGAAATAAACTAATGATTAATGAGTTAGAGTTAAAAGCTCCGAGAAAGCTATTCAAAATAGAGTTCCGCAAGCCAAAAGAGTTCCCACCTGTTCTATCTTCCATCGATTATGTACCTGCCCAGTATGTTGAGAAATCTGTCATATTAAATGCTGTTCAAGCTATCAGTTCAAAGTATAATATATCTCTTTTGAAGTTCTATGGTTATTATCGAGGCATCCCGCTTGATGTTGTCACTGGTATGAAGATATTGCCGAACAAAAATTTGAGAGTGTTTTTCGACTATTCAAAAGCAGAAAGGTTGAAACGAAAGCAGTTGTCACAAAGAGATTTTATCGTTTTTAAATACGAAGATAGATTCGTTTATCATTTGGTCTAAGAAAATTCATACAAATTAGACAAAAATTCTCTTTTAAAAACTTGCAAAAAGGGTATATAATATCATTGGAAAGGGGTTTTGCTTAACCCTCCTTTTTTGTTGTATTTCATACGATAGGTTGCAAATAAACATAAAAAATATGATATTGATTTGTATTTTCTTCACTGGGAGGTGTGGTGAGTGAAGTTGTTGACGTTTAAAGGAGGAGTCCATCCACCTGAGAAGAAGTTAACAGAACACGAAAAGATTCAAGTTGCACCACTGCCAGAAAAAGTTGTTGTGCTCATGGCGCAACATGCAGGTGCACCAGCAAAGGTAGTTGTTGAAGTTGGACAGCAGGTGAAAACAGGGCAAGTCATAGGTGAACCGCAGGGTCCTGTTTCCGCTTATGTACACTCTCCCGTCACAGGGACTGTGACGAACGTGGCAAAAATCAACAGCGTAGTGCATGGTATGGCTGTTGAGGCTGTAACTATCGAAAGAACGGGAGAGGATGAGTGGGAATTACTACCTAAACTGGATTGGACAACGGCATCAAAAGAAGAACTTATCGAACAGATAAAAAAAGCAGGTGTTGTTGGACTTGGAGGAGCGATGTTCCCAACACATGTGAAACTGAACCCTTCAAAACCTGTCGATACACTCATAATAAACGGGGCGGAATGTGAACCGTATCTTACTATTGACCACAGAGTAATGCTCGAGATGGATGAAGAACTGTTAGAAGGCATTGAGATTACCAAGAAGATTTTAGGTGTCAAAGAAGTTTACATAGGTATTGAGTACAACAAGAAGGATGCTATTGAGCATCTCGAGAAAAAATGGAAAGGAAAGGTAAAGGTTGCCGCATTGAAGACAAAGTATCCTCAGGGCGCTGAAAAACAATTGATAAAAGCAATTACGGGTAGGGAAGTACCAAGTGGCGGTTTACCAATGGATGTTGGTGTAGTTGTTCAAAATGTCAGTACGATGGTTGCAATAAAGCAGGCTGTTATGGATGGTAGACCTCTGGTTGAACGTGGGATGACACTAACAGGCGAGGGTGTGAACAGGAAAGGTAATTGGTGGGTTAGAATAGGAACCCCGATATCGTGGATTATTGAAAGGCTTGGAGACGGGTTTGCCGAAGGTTACAACGAATTGAAAGTGTTAATGGGCGGACCGATGATGGGTATACCTGTTCCAAATTTGGATACACCTCTTTTGAAAGGGAACAACGGTATTACGGTCATACCGGAACAAAAACGCGAAAGCACGAACTGTATCAGGTGTTCTTACTGTGTTCATGTGTGTCCGATGAATCTACAGCCTTATTTGCTTGATTTGCTTGCAAGAAAGAAAAAATACGATGAGGCAGCAGCTATTGGTTTGCTTGATTGTATTGAGTGTGGTTCTTGTACTTACATCTGTCCAGCTAACGTTGAACACGTCAAGTCGATAAAGCTCGCGAAGAAAGTCTACCGAACACTGCGAGGTGGTAAGAAATGAAGAATATAAAATTACTAACAACATCGGCACCACATGTAAGGACGCAAGATTCGACAAGGAAGATAATGATAGATGTGCTAATTGCTTTGGTGCCCGCTGTAATTGCAGCTACGTTTTTCTTTGGGATGTACGCATTAGTGCTATCTATTCTTGGTATGGTTAGTGCTGAATTGATTGAACTTTTTATAATGAGGGTGCTAAGGAAAGATAAGAATTTTGTTCCAAATGGTAGTGCTGCAGTCACAGGGTTGTTGCTTGCTTTGAACGTCAGCGTGGCAACGCCTTGGTGGGTATTACTTATAGGTGTGGTCTTTGCTATTGCTATTGTGAAGCACGCATTCGGTGGACTTGGTCAGAATATCTTCAACCCAGCACTTGCAGCAAGGGTATTTTTGCTTGTTTCTTTTCCAACCTTCATGACAACATGGTATAAGCCAATAGCATCGTTCGGTGGTTGGTATACAGACGCACAAACAACAGCAACACCACTTGCAATATTGAAATTACAGGGATTCAGCAAGGTTATGGAAAGCACAAATTATCTTGATTTGGCTTTCGGAAACGTTGGTGGATGTATAGGTGAAACGAGTGCTATTCTTCTGTTTATAGGCTTCCTTTATTTGGTTTTCAGAGGGAGAATTAAGGTAGTTATACCCGCTACTTATATCGGTAGTGTCTTACTCATCGCATCGATATTCTATACTATCAATCCAGAAAGGTTTGGTTCACCTATCTTCCACGTGTTATCTGGTGGATTGATGCTTGGTGCACTCTTCATGGCAACGGATATGGTCACCAGCCCGATGACACTTAAGGGACAAGCTATATTCGGTCTTGGTTGTGGTGTTGTAACGATGCTTATCAGGTATTTCGGAGGCTACCCGGAAGGCGTTTCTTTGTCGATACTTCTTATGAACGCCCTCGTGCCCATAATCGATAGACACACACAACCAATGATTTTTGGGAGGCAGAAAGCATGAGAGAAAATAGACGTGAAATGCTGAAGATGAGTATCACGTTGATGGTTTACACATTAATTGCGGGAATTGCTCTTGGTCTGGTTTACACAATCACGAAAGATAGAATAGCCGAAGCGGAACTTGCGAACGTTATTTCTTCCATGGAGAGTTTGCTAACTGATGAGAACGGGAATGCTATTGTGAGTGCTGATGAAATAAAGAAAATCGTGCTTTCAAAAAGGAACGAAATGGGTAATGTATTTTTCACCGACAGTGTAGGAACGGTTATAGCTCCTGTGTATGAGTTTGAAACAGATAGTGCGAAGTATTATCTGCTAAC
>CAYVMA010000064.1:0-3040 GCA_964452455.1 uncultured Fervidobacterium sp.
AAAAAGAAACAAAAAAACAAAAATTGATATTGGTTTTGGAATAAAAAAGTGTTATAATATTCATTAGCCAAAAGCCTTTTTTGTTTCTTTTGTCATTTCCGACAAAAAGAATTTTTTTCAGCATCTAATAAGCCAAAGGAATATTACATACATATGCTAAAATCGTAACATTAACAGATACTACCTAAACTGCAAAAGGGGGCTTCTTTATGAAAAAAGATGAAGTTCTTGTAAGAATCATTAACTCGCTTAATGTTCTCAACAAACTCTCTAAGAACATTACAGAACACGAACTATTTGACAACATCACAGAACGAAGGGAAAAACTTAGAAAAATTGACGAACTCACAAAAAAACTTGAGAGATACAAACTCAAACTTGAAAGAGACGAAATAGAAATTGCCTTCATGGGGCAAGAAAAAGTGGGGAAGAGTGCGTTCATTAACGCTTTCATCAGGAAAAATATTCTACCCTCAGCCCAAGAAAGAGCCACTTATACAGTAACAGAATTAAGGTATGCAGAAAAAGGAAAAGTAGTAGTTGAATTCTACACAGAAGAGGAATTTCTTAAGGAAGTGTTTAGACCACTTCTGAGAGAAATAGGATACCCTAAGCCTGATGAACAAGACCTTTACAGTGTCTCAGTAGACGACTTAGAGAAACATTTTGAAAGTTTAAAAGAAAAGAATAAAGCTTTGTACAACGAACATATTAATCGCGGAAAGAATGACCTACTTGATATGTTGAATGCACGCCAGACATTAAAAACATTATTTGCAACTGGGCGAATTGAATTTCCTGAAGATAGATTAGAAGACTACAAGCCATATATAACAGACAGGTACAAAAGCCGTGCAGTTAGGTCTGTAACAATCTATTCTGAGCGATTGGAAGATATCCCCAACGTTGTAGTATACGACCTTCCTGGATTTGATTCTCCCACATTCTCACATTCTAAGTTCACCATTGATAAGGTGAAAGATGCAGACGCTGTTGTTATGCTACGTTTAGATGACCCAAGCTTCAAGGGACCTGAAGTTGAGATTATAAAAGCCACAAGAGAAGATGATGGCGTTGAATTGAAAGAAAAACTTTTCTTCTTCATTAACAAGATAGATAGGATACATACAATTGATGAGTTTAATATAAGACTTGAGAAATTTAAGAATGAACTAATCGCAAATGGATTAGATGTAGGAGAAGAGCGTATCTTCTGTGGTTCGGCATTAGCCGTTCTTTATGCATGTGGAGAAGATAAATCAGAAGAAGCTCGAATAGCATACGATAAAATTAAAAGCACGTACGGAGACAAATTTATCAACTCTATAGACGAGATATATCACAGCCTTGTCAATTACGCCAACACCGAGCGCTCAAAAATTCTTGAGAGACGAATTAACGCTATAATTGAAGAAACAAAGAAATTTATCGATGATGTCCTGCAAACTATAAATGTAAAAGCAGAAGAACTTGATGTTTTTAACTTTGTCACTGACACTGTCTTAGAGGTGCGAAGAGAAGCATATGAAAAAATCAAAACTGGACTTGAGGAGTACATCAATCGAGAAAAGAAACAGCTTGATGAGAAGAAACCATTAAGTACAAAACTGAAACAGCATGTTCAAACTGAAATCAAAAACCTTTCTCAAGAAGAAATTGAGCAGATTAAACAAAGCATAGAAGCGCGTTCTTCATCATCTCACGAACAGCCAGAGGCACTTAACAAAGAATGGCGAATGGAATTACTTAAAAGGACAAGAGAAAAGTTTTCTGGTTCGTTTAAAACAATAATAAAAATTGAGACTGACAGAATAGAAGATGACTTAACAACTCTCTTCGTCGAAGCTCTGAAACCTGATGAGGAATCCGTTAAACCCGAACTCAAGAACAAAGCGAAAGAATTCATTCACGAAAAGATGGGACCTTTATTCGAGGAATCGGCAATAGAACTTTTGGTTGACAGATTCTCACAACACATAATAGAACTAATGATGACTCCTCTTGGTGTGGATAGGTATAATAAATTCAAAGATGTCGAAAAAGAAGTTTTCAGCTTATTTGTGTTCCATAAAGGTGTCAACCTTTCCAAATCTGAAACCTTAAAGTTAGCTGTATTCAATGTTTTAGTGCAAGAACCAACCATAGATGCTGCAAGACCGAAGTTTGAAGAGATATTAAAAGACAAAAATCTCACAGAACAACTTTTCAAACATCTTGAAGAAACTTTTGTATTTGTTCCGTATGACTATATGCTAAGGGAAATTGAAAAATACAAAAGTTTCTTTGAAGAGCATGGTGTAAAGTTCGATGACTTAAAATCGATTTCAAATAAGATATATGATTACATTTCAGCGGCTGAAGAGGGCGACATGCTAAAAGTTTTGCTTAACGAAAGAAGAGCTCAGAACTATGAAGATGTGAAAAACGAAATAGAAAACGACATTGCAAATCTCAAAGATGTTCTCCAACAATGTGTTGTATCGGCAATAAATCCTGAGGACGCATTGAAAAATCAATTAACCAAGTATGTAAACATACTAATAGCTAAGATTGATGGTAAGGACTTTGATAAGTTTATTAAGGAAAACATAAAATTAATCAGACAGCGAAGTCTTTCCGAAGCAAAGAAAATAGAAACTCGCAAAATAAGACTCGAAGAAATTATCAGCGACCTGCAAGACTTAAAAGCCGAGCTGGATGGTAGATTAAAATTCTCCAAATGATTATAAAAAAACGTAAAACAATTATTAAGGGGTGATATTATGGACCATAAAAAAGTGAAAGAGGCACTTATTACAAATGACAAAAGCGAGTTAAAACAAAACCTCGAATTAGATAGAATCATCGTTTGGGCTGGTAAAGAACCCCTATACTCTGTTATCGAACAAGCAAAAGACTTGCCACTGCACAAGAAACTAACACTTCGGGCTTGCAAAGAAGTTGAATACACAGAGGAGGCAATATTCAAAACTGCTGGTTATTCTAAGGTAGCAAAAAGGCTTTCAGATATACTTTCTAAAAAACCAGTTTAGATCGGAAG
>CAYVMA010000065.1:0-5989 GCA_964452455.1 uncultured Fervidobacterium sp.
GTCCTTAAAAGTTCTCGATTTTTAGATAATTCGAATTTTGATTTGCGCGTTTTTCTACTAAAACATTGCACATAAGGTTTAAGGAAAAAAGATTGAAAGTCTTGTAAAATTGACCGACGTGCCTGGTGAGCTAAGAAAATAGTAAGAAAATAGTTTGTATTATCAAACATTAAATCAGGGAGGCGATAACTTATGTTGGTGACTAAAAAATCCTATCTTGATTTTATCAAATCTGTCAAAGATGCCCTTGTTCGCTGTGGAGTGCCAACAGAAAAACTTGAAGAACTCGAAGAAACGATTCTTGAAACGGAGCTAATAATTCCAGTTGTTGGTTCCTTTAGTGCTGGAAAAAGTTCTTTGATTAACACATTCTTGGGAGTGAATTATCTACCAGTAGGTATAACGCCGGAAACATCACTAGCAACCGAACTTAGATATGGAATTAATGAGCGTATAGAAGCGGTTAAGAAAGATGATAGTATCGATGTATACCCTATTGAAGAAGTACAGAGAGTAAAAGAGCTGTCAAGTAACTATAAATTCCTACGCGTTTTTTTAAACAACGAAAGAATTAAGAGCATTGAGCCCTTGGTACTCGTGGATATGCCTGGCTTTGATTCACCGCTCGATATACACAACCAAGCAATTTTGAATTATCTTGCCAACGGGGTTTACTACATAGTTGTCTTAAGTGTGGAGGAAGGCGGAATAACGAAAAGCTTGATGAGACGATTATACGAGATAAAATCCGTAGGAAAAGATTTCTCGATTGTTCTTAACAAAAGAGATTTACGAGCAGAAGCGGAAGTTTTTGAAATTGCAAATAAGATAGAGGAAACTTTATTCGAAACCCTTTCAGAACGCAAGAGTGTAATTGTTACCTCCATGTTTGATAATGAAGGTGTAAAAAAGATAATTGAATCAATAAATCCAGAAAAACTCTTCGAGGACATTTTCCAAACGAAAGTAAAATATGTCTATTTTGATACGATAGAGACGATAAACACATTCATTGCCGGTATGAAAAAGAGCAGCGAAGAGGTAAGAGCAGCGATTGAAAAAATGAGAAAAAGCATAGACGAAATACAAAGGAAGGAAGAAGAAATTATTTCAGACATACGTGCCAAGTACTCGGGTACGAATATTAATAACATTATAGACGCTGTTGCCTCAGATTTGAGAGAGTCAGTCGACGAACTTACAGATACAATCTTCTACAAAGGACAAAATGAATTTATCAGACAGGTAAATGAAATTGTTAGAATCCGACTTATTTCGGAGTTGAAAAAACTGTTCAGTGATGTTGGAAAAAACATTGTTGAAAATATTAAACCTAAATTATATGATGTCAACTTAGCTATAACATCGATTAACTCAAACAGTGCTTGGATCCAGGAGCTAATAGATGAAATCTTGTATGTGACTTCCAATTTAGGGAACCTTTTGACGATGAAAAAGAGAAAAACAGACACAGAAACGATAGCTAAGGTTACCACAGGAATAATAGGAGTTTTGAGTATACTAACTAACATCCTTAAGCCCGTCATTGAGGTTTTACTTTTTTTCCTACCTAGCATCCTATTAAAATTTACCGAAAAGCTTCAAAAAGAGCATATCAAAAATGCTATTGTGACACAAGTAATTCCTGCAGTTAAGCGTAAGTTGAGGGAAGAGCTTACGGATTTGATAGGCGAACAAATAGAGGAGATGGTAAAAAGTATAAGCAGTGCATTTGAGGAAGAAATAATGAAGAAAACAGCTGAACTCGAGGCTATAGAAAATGAAAAAAATAAGCAAATAGAAGAGATAGAAACGAAAATCAAATGTTATAATGATATTAAAACAAAGATACAATCCTTAGCAGAGCCTCTATTTTTTTAGGGCAGGTGGAGTGAAATGGTGGTCAAGAACTTTGAACAGCTAATTGAACTAAGAGAAAAGTTGGAGGAAGTCCTAAACGCAAACTTTGATTTGATTGAGGATGAGTTTTACTCAGTGAAATACGATAACTACATCGAATCTACTAAGCAGTTAAAAGAGTTGTTTGAAAAAGAACAAGAAAAAGGAAGGTATTTGAATGTCGGTATTGTAGGAAGAGTCAAAGCTGGGAAGTCATCTCTTTTGAATGCTATATTATTCGATGGTGAAACGATACTTCCAAAAGCTGCAACACCCATGACCGCTGCTTTAACTGTCGTCACTTATGATGACAAATACTCCATTGAGGTAGAATACTTCACACAAGAGGACATAACAGATTTCAAAAATAAGTATGAACAATACAAAAGTGCGTATGCAAAATTGGTTGACAAAAAAATTCAAGAGCTCAGGGAAAAATCTAAGGATTTTGGAGAACAAATAAGAAAAAGAGCAGAGATTTTAGCAAAACGGGAACTTGAAAACAAAGTAGAATTAGTTGCTGCGTACGAACAATACATTAAAATAAAAGAATCAACTGTCGACATTTCAACACTTGGGAAAAATATCTATTTAGAATTTAAGGATTTAAATGAACTAAAGTGGAAGTTGAACGAATACGTTGGTGCGAATGGAAAATACACGCCTTTTGTCAAAAGCCTGACTTTGAGCATCCCGATAGAGTCTCTTAGAGGTATCAGACTAATAGATACCCCAGGTTTGAATGACCCTGTTATTTCACGTGAGCAGAAAACAAGAGAGTTTCTAAGAAATTGTGATGTTATCTTTGTTGTCAGCCCTTCTGGCCAATTTCTCAGCGAGGAAGACCAATCCCTACTTGACAGAATAACAACATCAGAGGCTGTGAGAAAAATTTATATTGTGGCAAGCCAGATTGATACACAACTTTTCGGTAGTATAAAACAAGATGCAAATGAGGACTTGCATGAAGCTATCGAATTAATCACTGAGCAACTATCTCAGCACTTAGTTCAAACTCTCTCAAATCTAAAAAGAACAAACCCTGAAATTGGCGATGCATTTGACCAAATAATTGAGAATCCAGAAGAAAACATAGTCTGCTCGTCGGCTATTAGCTTTTCTTTAAGCAGAAAATTCTCAAAAAAACACGAATGGGACGAAGGAATGAAGACTGTATGGGAAAATTTAAAATACCACTATCCGGACTACTTCTCAGAAACGGACGAAGAACTCAGCATTTCGAACTTAAATCGCTTAGCCAATATAGAAAAAATCAGACAGTATATAGAAGAAGTAAAATTGGAAAAGAATAAAATTATACAAGAAAGACAAGAAAAGCTTTTAACGACAAAATTGAATGCTTTGAGAAAGTTCACTGAAGCACTTATATCAGCAGTAAAGGAGAAAAAAGAACTGTTGGAAAAGGGAACATCGCAACTTGCTCATATGTATTTTCAAGCGGTTAGTATCTACGAAGATTCAAGATATGAAATCCTGAGTCGTTTCAGAAAGCTTATCCAAGACGAAAAAATAAAAATCAAGGAATATTTAAAAGCAGAAGTGGATAAGATATATGAAACAGCCAAAAGTGAAATAGAACAGAGTCAGAGTGAAGAAGATATCATTATTAAGAAGAAAAAAACAGGATTGTTGGCAGGATTTCTTAGGATTATAGGTTCATTCTTTGGCACTGACTGGGGATATGAAAAAGAGTATAAAACAATCATAACAGTAATGGCGGGAACAGTTTTATCTTCAATTGAAGAGTTTATAGCATACGTTGAGGATAAGGTGAGAAACTCTGCCGAGACGTTGAAACGCGAATTAAACGAAAAAGTTGAAGAGATTATAAAAAACGTCTTAAATGAAAAACGTAGTGAGAAGATAGATATCCTTGAACATATTGACCCTAAAGTGTTCTACAATATCATAGATACCGTTGTGAAAAGCATAGAGTATCCTGAAATTGAATATTCTACAAAGATTCCGAGTGAATTAAAAAAATACGGTAAGTTAGAGGACGCAGATGCTATTCAGTTTTTACAATCAGCCCAGGAATTTATAGTTAACCTAAGAAAAAACATGAAAAGAGACATTGACAACTATGTGGAAAATACAGCCAAGAAGCTTGAGAATTTGGATATAACAGAAAAACTTTTTAAAAAGTTCGAAGAATATGTCAAGAACTTACAAAAACAGTTAGATAACAAGAAAGAATACCTTGAACGATATCAGCGAATCGTGGCCCGCCTTGAGGAAATTGCGAATCAAATTTAATCAAAAATGGATATTTAGTTAGGCAGGTGACTAATCATGAACGAAAAAGTAACACAAAAAATCCTTAGAAAGGCTATCTCAAAACTTACAAGTGAAGAAAAAAACGACATTTTAGATTCACAAAAGAACAAAAACTTGGAACTTTTTAACGAGAACTTACAGTTGAAAAGACAAAACAAAGATTTAACTCAACTTTTGAAGACATTGGAGGAAGAAAACACAGAGCTAAAAACAGTTCTTCAAAAAACTGAAGAAGAGTTCAAAATAGTGAAGCAAAATTATCATAGCCTGTCAGAAATGTATGAAATAGTAAAAAAAGTACTCTCGGATAACTTTTTCGAAAACGAGAGTTTCAAAGAATTTGAAAAGACATACCAAGATTTCTTAGATTTTGCCAACAGAGAATATTCAATGAAGGAAGAAGCAAAAGCTATTATGAAACTACAATCCATAAGAGACAAATTGAGAAATATTGCCGTTTTTCCTTCGTTTTTTAGAAAAAACATAATAGGAGTTGGTGGGAGTTTCAGCGCCGGAAAATCAGAATTTATAAACAGTTTCTTAGCTAATAAAAAGATACGTCTTCCGGTGGGAATAAGACCTGTAACAGCAATACCGACATACGTTGTTTCAAGTCAAGTAGTTCTTGTTAGGGGCTTTTCTGTGCAAGGCGGTATTGTAGAATTTAACCACGACTTCTTACACCTACTGACACATGATATGGTAAAAAGCTTTGGCTTTAATTTGAAAAAGATATTGCACTTTTTAACAGTTGAAGCTCCCGTAGTTATTGGCAACAACCATTATGAGCATTTGAGCTTTGTAGACACTCCCGGTTATAACCCAGGAGTTTCGGGTGATAGCACCTCAAAAGATAAAGAGATATCTAAGGAATTCTTAAACCAAGGGGAAAGTATAATATGGCTCATCGGACTTGATTCAACAGGAACAATTCAGCAATCGGATTTAGAATTCCTTGATAATCTCGAGATGGAAACGAAAAGACTTTTCATAGTGTTAAACAAAGCAGACCTGCGACCTAAAAATGACCTACGAGAGATTATATACAGAGTCGCAGAAGATTTAGAATTACATGGTATAGACTATGAAGGAATAAGTGCTTACAGCTCAATTAGAAAGCAAGAATACGAGTATGAAAAGATGTCCTTATATGATTTTCTCGAGGAAGAGAATAACCTTTCGCTTGACAAACAAAATGAAATTGTTAAGGAAATCAAAAGTATAACTAACATGTACAGAAAAGCGTTAAATAATGACTTGTCAGAAATTGAGGAGATGCATAAACAACTTAGCTATGTAAAAAATGAGATAAATTTTAACCAATTATCAAAAAACTCTTCAGAAAAAATCGAAAACTTATTGAAAAAGCTAAAAGCCAAAGAAAATGAGCTGAAAGGATATATAGAAGAATTAGAAAAGCTTGAAAAAAGAATGCTGAGAGCGGTTGATAAAGTATTTGAGCATCCAAAAACAATTTGAGAGCATATAACCGTCATTGTAATGCTTGAATCAATGTGAAAAAACAGCAGTAGAAAGAGCCGACCTTTCATACACATATAGACAGTCGGTAATGAGCTCGATGGCCACTTAGCGTGGTTCTTTTACAGTCAGTGAGCTATACTATGGAGACAGAAGTCGTGTGTTATCCAAACAAAGTTGGGATTATAGCCTTTTTGGAAAGCTTCAATACCTTTAGTTAACATTATCTTACACGATAGTGTTAACTTGTAGTGATGGAAGTAGCTAACTGAGAAATGACATTATCGATGTTGCTCTTGTTGGTTTTCCAAAG
>CAYVMA010000066.1:0-29865 GCA_964452455.1 uncultured Fervidobacterium sp.
AAGCTGGTTCTGTTTTAATAAAAAACGGAGATTACTACGAATTTGCTGCGTGTGTAGGTTACGATTTTACTCAGTTATCGAAGGTCAAATTCAAACCTGAAGAACTTGCACAAAACATTGACGGACAGGTAAAGATTATCACCCATCTTGAAAAATTTGATTCCGAAAAGCTTATGGACGAACGTCAAGAAATACTTGTGAAATACGGAAGAATCTCGGAAATCAAAGCTATGCTCTCTGTTCCGATAATTGTGGAAAATGAGGCAGTAGCTTTCTTCAACCTTGATAATTTTGAAAATGAGAATGCCTTTAATGAATTTTCCATAAGAATAGCTACTGTTTTTGCCAATCAAGTTGGGGTTATTTTCGAAAGAATAAAACTGGAAAAGGAACTACAAAAGCAAAAGGAATATCTTGAATACCTCTCTTTGAGAGACCCGCTCACCAATCTTCCCAATAAAAGAGCTCTTGAAACGGAAGCGGAAAGAATGTTTGCATTAGCGAACAGAGAGGGTAAACAGGTGTGCTTGGTATATGTTGATTTAAAAAACTTCAAACCAGTTAACGATAGATTAGGGCACAAAGTTGGAGATTACGTTATTACCGTGGTCGCACAGAGACTATCTTCTGTGGTCCGTAAAAGTGATTTCATAGCGAGAGTTGGAGGGGATGAATTCGTCTATTTACTTTACGATTGTAAAGAATACATACAGTTTGTTGAAAGAGTTATCAAGGAACTTGAAAAACCGATAGATTATCAGGGTAACACGTTAAATGTATCCGCAAATTTCGGCATTGCAATTTACCCAAAAGATGCAACATCCTTTGGTGATTTATTACTAAAAGCCGATGTTGCAATGTATTATGCAAAAAATAACGGACTGTATTTTTACCTTGCCTCAAATTTGAATGTTTGAGCTTTTAAAACCTTCAAACCTTCCGGTGTTTTTATAAACATTCCGTGAAGAGTGAGGGCATACTTCGATGTGACTTCCCACTTTTACTCGGTGATTCATAACCTTGTTGAGCTCTTATTTGCAACACCTATAAAATTAGTCTTAACTTATTGACTTATACTATAGTTAATGTTAGAATTTGATGTGCAGTATGGTTAAATTCATTGTTATTTTCCGGCGATTCAATGGTAGGTGAACAGATATGGAGCAGAAGAAAAGTTTAAAGATAACCGGGATGACTTGTGCAAATTGTGCAAGGATAGTTGAAAAGTCTTTGTCGAAAGTTGATGGAGTTAAGTTTGCCGCTGTGAACCTAGCAACAAATACTGCTTTTGTTGTTTTAGAAAAAGATATACCTGATGAAGTTCTTCAAAAAGCTGTAGAAAGTGTTGGTTACGGGGTTTCAAACGAACCTATTGAAGCCATTGAAGAAAAAAGGCTTAAGAGAATTAAAAGGAATACGTATATTTCTCTCGCAATTACTATACCACTTATGTTCATCATGTTCTTCCACATGTCGGGAAAACACATTCCGTTTTTCAAAGAGTTGGAATTAATTTTCTCGGCGATTGTGATTTTCTATGCAGGGAGAGATACCATTTGCGGTGCAACAATTGCACTTTTGCACAAACATTCGAATATGGATACTTTGATATTTTTCGGAGCTGTAACCGCATGGCTAACGAATGTAATCACTTACTTTGGTTTATCTATACACCCATTTGGCACAATCGGTGCAATGATAGTTTCTCTTCATCTTGTAGGAAGATATATAGAATCTTCTCTAAGGGACAAAGCTTCAAAACAGGTCAAGGAATTGTTATCACTGCAGTCGAAAGAGGCAAGAATAATTACAGATAAAGGCGAAGTAATGGTTCCCATCGAGGTAGTTAAAGAAGGACAACTGGTTCTTGTTAAACCTGGTGAAAGAATACCAGCTGACGGAATAATCGTTGAAGGTTATTCTTCTGTCGACGAATCTATGATAACTGGTGAATCTCTACCTGTTGAAAAAGGGATAAACGATGAAGTAGTTGGCGGGTCTTTGAACTTGACAGGTGTTCTGAAGATTAAGGTTACAAGAGTTGGTGAAGATACGTTCTTATCCAAGATGATTTCTCTTGTTCAGGAGGCACAGGGCGCAAAGGTTCCAATACAACAACTTGCAGATAGGATAACGAATTATTTTGTTCCAACAATTATCAGCTTAGCACTTCTGAGTGCATTTTTGTGGTATTTCAATTTTGATTTTTTAAGCAACTTAACGCATTCTATACGCATGACGTTACCATGGTCATTGCATGAAGTTGATAGGCTTTCGTTTTCTATTTTTGTCTTCTTAACAACAGTTGTAATTGCATGTCCGTGTGCATTGGGACTCGCAACACCGATGGCTTTGATAGTTGGGACGTCACTCGCGGCAAAGAAAGGGCTCTTGATAAAAAATGCAGAAGCAATACAAACGGTTAGAAATGTAGGATACGTCCTTTTTGACAAAACTGGAACGATAACGCACGGGAAACCGCGTGTAGTAGTTCAGAATCTACCGGATGATGAAACTAAGAAAATTAAAAAAATCATACAATTATCAACTCATCCTCTCTCTAAAGCAATTGCAGAGCATTTTGCCACTGTTGACATAATTGGTACAACAAATTCATCTGAGACCGTCGAAGAATTTGAAGAAATACACGGCAAAGGTTTGAAAGCAAAGATTGGAGCTGATGAATATTTCATTGGAAAACCAAAGGATGTGACAAATTACGAAGAGTATACTTCCAAGGGAATGTCTATTGTCGAAGTTCGTAGAAACGATATAATCATTGGTTTCTTTGCACTGGAGGATACTGTTCGTGAAGATTCAAAAAGAGCTATCGAGGAGCTTAAATCACATGGTATAATACCCGTGATGGTAACTGGTGATAACGAAAAAACCGCAACGCATGTTGCAAAAATCGTTGGTATAGACGTACTCTATGCAAACGTAAAACCAGAAGAGAAAATGGACATTGTAAGAAAATACCAAGCAACGGGTAAAAAAGTTGTTATGGTTGGTGATGGTATTAACGACGCCGCCGCTTTAAAAGCTGCAGATATTGGTGTTGCCATCGGAAGTGGTAGTGATTTAGCTATAGATAGTGCGGATATCATAATAACAAAGGGTGGGATATCTAAAGTTTCGGATGTAATATCGATATCAAAGGCTACCTTCAGCGCAATTAAGACTAACCTCTTGTTTGCATTTTTGTATAACGTGGTAGCTATACCTTTGGCAATGATTGGGCTTTTACACCCAGCTATTGCAGAAGGAGCCATGGCAATGAGTTCAATAACAGTAATTCTCAATTCTATGAACATCCGAAAGAAATTCAAAAGCGAAAACTGAAGGAGGGTTAAAGATGGCACAGTATTTATTGAAAGTCCCTGATATTTCTTGTAACCACTGCAAAATGAGGATTTCAAAAGCACTCGAGGAAATTGGTGAAACCAATTTCGAAGTTAGAGTTGCTCAGAAAGAAATCATCATCGAAACGGACAATATTGAAAGAGTTGTGCAAAAGCTCGAGGAAATTGATTATCCTGTAGAATCGGCAACCATCATGTAATCAATGCCAAGAAATCTAGACAGGAGCACAGTTAAAGATGGGCGAATGTGTTGAACGCGAAAAAAAGTATCTTGTTAGTGAAGAAAAAGCCCAGAAGCTAAAAGCACTTTCAAAGTGGAAATTAGGGGTAGTCCAGTGGTATTTGTTGGACTGCTCCTTTTTTGATTTTGCCGAAGATAAGAATATCAAAAATTGCCGTGTCAGATACATGGTTGATGAAACAGGAAACGAAAAATGGATTGTGGCTTTTAAATCTGAGTTGATGGAAGGTTTCAAAAGGATTGAAGAAGAATATGAAATAACACCTAACGAAGTGCTATGGAACGCTTTGACAAGAATTCCCGTCGCTGTGAAGGTAAGATATTTTATTAGCGAAAAACCTGTCGAAATCGTGTTAGATGAATTTGTGGAACTTGAAAAGCCCTACAACGTATCTGTCCAATACCTTGTTGAAATAGAAACAGATGAAGATTTCGAAATATATGAAAAAGAATACGAACTTGGCAACGGTCTTAACTACGAAGAATTTGATAAGTACACAAACAAAAATATAGCTATCGTAAGTTCCATCCCTCCAAGATTAATCGTTGAAAAAATCCGTCAAATAATGGGCGTTAGTAGATTTAAAACGGTGCGCCGAAAAGACAGAGAAGTTTCAATCGAAAAAGCTCTTGAAATAATAGAAAAAGGTGAATATGGCGTGCTTTCAACATTCGATGGGGAATACCCATACGGAGTGCCTGTTAATTATGTATATAAAGACGGAGTGATATATATCCATTGCGCACTTGAGGGCAAAAAACTTGAGAATATATCAAAACATCCAAAAGTTAGCTTCAGTGTAGTTACAAAATCAAAAATCTTGCCAGAAAAATTGACAACTGCGTATGAAAGTGTAGTCGCATTCGGCACTGCAGAATTAGTAGAAGGTCCCGAAAAAAAAGTTGCGATTTACGAACTTGTTAAGAAGTATTCGCCTCAATTTGCCGAAAAATACAAAATAAGTGATCCAGTCGATGGAAATGGAGAAGACCAAGAGTGTAAAAACGCAGGTGTTATAAAGATTGTCTTAGAACATATTACAGGAAAATCTCGCGTTGAGTAACGGGGTTGATAAGGTATGGTTATACCAATCATTGTTTCGATAATTATTATCAGCTCTATAATTGAAATATTAGTCATATACCAATTGTCTAAGAGCAGACAAAGTAAACGAAAAGAGTACATAGAAAGTCTTGGGTATAAATATATTGGGTCTGATAAAGAATTTGAAAGCTCTGTATTAAAGGGCGTAGTGAAAACTAATCCAGTTTTAAGATGGTTATCGGTTAGAATAAACCATGTATTTACATACGAAGACACCGAAGAGAAACGCTTTTATTTTGAAATGTACGTCTCTAATAGATATTATTCTCAGAAATATTTCTGCATGTTGCTTAAAGATATTACTCTGTCTATCCCAACTTCTCAGTTTGCAATCGTACCCCGCGGCTTTTTAAAGGTGTTTATTCCTAAGGAAGATGCATTTCTAAGGCAATTTATCATAAAACCTAAGCATGTAGTTGATAATCTTCCTTACGATTTGAAAGAACAGTTGATAAGATTTAGTTCTGTTGGTATTATGTACAAAGATAAAGAATTGCTCATCTCGAAAGCGTACAGCCACAAAGAGCTTCCAATAGAGGCACTTAAATTATGCGAAGAAGTGTACCAACACATTAAGACAAGCCTGCAAGTGCATTGATAATTTGGTAAGATAACTCAATAACTCATAACTTAACGCTCCGGTTCTATCCCGGAGCGTTGTATTTTAAGTCATTTCTCAGCTTCTTTGCTTCTTCACATTCTCTTCAATGAATTTCTGTATATTCTTGCTATTACTTCTCTTTCTGCATTAATTGGTGCAACGCTTAATAGTAATCCAAGAGACGGTGTTGTCATAGCAAGCTCTGTAAGTTTTTCAACATGTCCTCCGTTGAAGCCAACATCTTCAAGTTTTTCTGTTACTCCCATGTTAAAGAGCCAGTCTTCAATTCCCTTTGCTATTTTTTCTGCTTCTTTTGGTTTTCCTTCAAGACCTGGGACTATCGGTTCGAAGACTTCTGCGAGAATCTCGGCAACAGATGGGTAAATTTCTTTCACGACCGCCGGAAGTAGCATTGCAAGTCCAAGCCCGTGCGCAAGGTCTGGTTTTACTGCGCTAAGTGGGTGTTCAAGTGCGTGTGTGAAGTGAAGTAGTCCGTTGTCGAAAGAAATACCTGCGATAGCCGATGCGTAAAGTAGCCAATATCTTGCATTGAGGTCGTTCGGATTACTAAGTGCTTGTGGCAAGTATGTTGCAATAAGTCTCACGGTTTCTTTTGCTAGGAGTATGGAATATGGATTTCTTGCAAGCGTTGTCGAAGCTTCTGTAATATGATTAAGCGCATCGATAGTTGTGTAAAGTGTTTGTTTGTATGGGAGTGTAACCATTAGTTGAGGGTCATCGATAGAAAAGAGAGGGTATATGCAGTCGTATGCTATCGCCGGTTTGTATTCTTTCTCAAGTATCGAGGCAACAGCAAATCTGTCCACTTCCGTTCCAGTGCCATGCGTTGTGTTAATAGCGATAATCGGCTTAGCCTTTTCCGGGGTGAATTTTCCTTCGTAAAGTTCCGCTCCAGTTTTGCCTTCGTATTCCAAAAGCACTGCAACACTTTTTGCCGTGTCTATCGGACTACCTCCACCTATACCAAACACCACTTGTGCACCAAATTCCTTTCCAAGCTTCGTTGCCTCATCAATCTGGTCAACGGTTGGGTTTGGTGTGACTTTATCATATAGGACGTATTCTATGCCAAATTCATTGAAGTACTTTGTTACAACATCCCATGCTCCTGTAACCTTGTATGCAACAGGGTCTGTTATAACAATTGCCTTTTTCATCCCATGTTTTGAAAGATACTCAGAAATATCCCTTATTTTATCTATCGCGCCTACACCAAAATAACACGTTGTTTTGCATCTTAACTCAAATACGTTGTAGATGTTTACCTTCTTTTCAAACATGCTCCGTACCTCCTTGTTTTTCAAAATGAAGAACCTCTGTCTTAATTGTTATTAGTGATATTTTTCACATTTCTGTTTCTATTTTAATACCGCTTTCAATTCTTGTCAAGGCTAATTGTGAAAATATTCCCAAAAAAATAAAATAAAAATGCCCCTATATCGAATCTTATTAAATGATATAGGGGCTTGGTCTAAAAGAAAGTATGCATCCTAATTTGTCATTTCAACATTCTATTCTTCTTGCGCTGCAACTTTGACTCCCAGTGTTTTTAAGATTTCCTTCTCGTTGTAGAAAAGCATTACGATATAGCCAAGAATCATTAAAGTTAGCGAGATTATAGCACTGATTCTAAGGCCGAGTTCGTTAACTTGGTTAGTTCCGAGGATGTATATAGATGGAAATACGAGTCCTGCAATTGTCTGTCCCATTTTTTGCATAAAAGTCCTTGCGCCAAAGAAAACTCCCGCTTTGTAATTACCTGTCTTTCTTCCATGTGCTTCAGCAATATCAGATACCATTGCGTTTGGCAGGATTCCAAATATCGCGAGCGGTATTGCCGCCAGGACTCCTACAATGTAACTTTGTACATATGGTGACATATTTAGTTTACCCAAAACTGCGGCAAATGCGAAGTCTAAAGCAAACACAATAAACCCAACCATAAGGACTGTCTTTTTGCCAAGTTTCTTTGCCAGGAAATTCACAGGAACGTAGAATAAGAAAGACAAAAGGAACATTATGAGCTGAACCTGAGATGCTTGCTCTTTTGGAAGTTTCAACAAGACCGTTATGTAATATACAAGCCCAAGGCTTATGCCTGTTAAACCAATCCAGTAAAGCAAATCCTGGATAACAAAGATTGCAAAGTGCTTTTCTTTGAATGCGTTGACTATAGCCTCTAAACTCCCTTCATTAACTGTGTGTTGTTCACAATAACGCTTTTCATCGATAAATATAACAGGAAGTAGCATAAAGATAAAACCTATTAATCCGTAAAGCACTGTAACTGTTTGAAATGCTTTAACAGGTTCAAAGCCTCGTTTTTCCAAAATGGTCTGGAAAAGGTAAATCTGCGTTCCCAAAACGTATCCAAGAGCCCATGTAATGGAAATCATTGTGCTAAGCCCAAGACGTTCGTCCGGGTCATGTCCAAGTTCACTCATCCAAGCAAAGAACGGGGTAACGTACATGGTCATAAACCAATAGAATGCAATAACTGTAGCAAAAAGCCAAATAGTGTTAATTGTATAACTCGTCGATGGTGGGAAGAAAGGCAAGAAAGAAAGTAATGCAAACGGAAGAACACTGATTGCCAAAAATCCCCTTCTTCTGCCAAGTTTTAATCTACTTCTGTCCGACATAGTTGCAACCAATGGGTCAGTTATTGCATCAAATAGTCTAGATGTCCCCAACGCAAGCCCCACAATAGTCAATCCAGCCCAAACAGCTCCCCTGGTTATATACTGTGGAAAATTCACACCCTTAGGGGGCATGTAAAAATATACAAGAGCGTTCCCAATAGCGAAACTGGTAAGTGACCAGCCCAGCTGCCCTAGTGCATACATCCACTTTTTCCACAAAGGTAATCTTTCCGCCATCCATTTAGCACTCCTTTCTAGTGTTGTATAGTTTATTATGAATTATGGTAACGTTACCGATACTGATTTCATTATACCATTTGAGAAATTAAACTCCAATTCAGGATAATTATAGAAATTCTGTATCCAAAAGCTGCTAGATTCTTCTTTCAAATAAAATCTTACTCTGACTTTAGATTTCTTTGCATTTTTTAAGTTGTGAAAATGAAAAAAGCGGTGGCTTTGGTACAACGAGCCACCGCCGGGGTGTTAGAAATACTTTTAATAGAAAAGCTTTGCAAGTTGTTTGATGTAATAATCAACTGGTCTCACGTTAAGGAGTGTTTCACTGTAAGGCACCTCTGTTACGATAAAACCTTTTACACCAACCGCATGGTAGAATTTTCCCATTTTCACAAGTTCGACCGCTCTTGCGCTCAGTTGTGTTGCAATAATTCTGTCCATTGCTGCGGGTGTTCCGCCTCTTTGAATATATCCAAGGTTTGTATATCTCCATTCGAGATTGAGTTTTTTACCTATGTATATCCCAACAACTTCAGCTGGGTCTGTTTCGTGGGAGCATTTGCATTCGTCAATTATCTCTTCGGGTAATTTAACACCATCTTCTACTACGACTATTGAGAATCTCTTCCCGCTCTCGTATCTGTACTGTATGGTTGTCAAAAGTTCTTTTGGATTTAAAACATCCGAGCTTGTTATGACGAAATCGGCACCTCCAGCAAGACCACCAAAAGTTGCGAGCCAACCACCTGGTGCACCCATTGTCTTCACAATCATGACCCTATGGTGAGATTCAGCTGTTGAATGGATTATGTCGAGTGCCTGTGTTACATGTTCAAGGGCTGTTATGAAACCAATTGAAAAGTCCGTGAACGATAAGTCGTTGTCTATTGTAGCAGGCACAATTATTGAAGGAACTCCGTATCTTTGAAGGTTAAGAGCACTCCTAACAGCGTTTCTTCCACCAAGGATAATGTATCCTGTGATACCATATTGAATCGTCTTGTTTTTAATGGCAGTTAAATCTTCGTCACTTTCAGGGATGAAAAGAGATGTTCCAAGTATTGTACCACCTTGGTGAAGAATACCTGATACATTGTTTCTAACAAGCATGTCAACTTTATCGTTGAGCAATCCTTCAAATCCATCTTTTATACCCATAACTTCAATTTCTTGTTCTATTGCATTAACAACTATCGACCTGATTGCTGGGTTCAAACCTGGACAATCATTTCCAACAGAAAGAACACCTATCCTTCTCATTTATATCCACCTCCCCACAATTGAGTAGAATACTATGGATGTTATTGCCATCAACTTTATTAATATATTCAGCGATGGTCCTGCAGTATCCTTGTATGGGTCACCCACTGTATCACCAACAACTGTCGCTTTATGAGTAAATGAACCTTTTCCGCCCAGATGCCCTTCTTCTACGTATTTCTTTGCGTTGTCCCACGCACCACCTGAGTTTGCCATAAAAATAGCCAGAGCAACGCCAGTAACAGTTGAACCAATGAGTAATCCTACAACCCCTTGAACACCTAAACCTACCATGAGGACTATAGGAGCTAAAATAGCAAGGACTGCAGGTAATACCATCCTTTTCAATGCACCTTTTGTAGCTATCTTTATACAACTTTCGTAATCAGGATCGACTGCTCCAGACAGTATGCCTGGCATTTCCCGAATCTGTTTTCTTATCTCTTCGACCATGTCATTTGCAGCATCTCCGACAGCGTTCATGGTAAGTGCTGAAAAGAAGAATGTCAACATTGCACCAATGAGAGCACCAATAAACATGTTCGGGTCTTGGAGCTGGATTTGTTGAACGTGTGCCACAGAACCAAAATTTGCGAAAAGTGCTATCGCAGTCAACGCAGCAGAACCGATTGCAAAACCTTTTCCCATAGCAGCAGTTGTGTTTCCTAACGCATCCAGTTTGTCAGTTATTTCCCTGACACTTTTATCAAGTCCAGCCATCTGAGCAACTCCGCCGGCGTTGTCTGCTATAGGACCGTATGCATCAACAGAGAGGTTCATTGCAAGAGTTGAAAGCATACCAACACCAGCCATTGCAATACCGTAAAGACCTGCAAGTTCGTAAGAAACCAATGTTCCAAGAGCTATTAATATGGTGATAACAGCGGTAGACTCCATTCCAAGTGCCGTCCCACTTATTATCACGTTCGCTGGTCCCATTGCAGCGGAGTGTGCGAGTTTCTCTACTTTCTTTCCTGAGGTATACCACTCAGTAATGAGACCTATCAAAACACCAACTATATTTCCCGTTAAGACAGTCCAAAAGAGGTTTAAATTTTTCTCGATGATTGCGTATGCAAACGAGAAAACTAAGAAGATAATACTTGAAGTTACGGTCCCCATTCTCAAAGCTAAAGCTGGTTCGGTGTTCAATCTTGAAAGTACCTTTACAAGGATTATTGCTAAGATTGAAGCAATGAGACCAAAGGAAATAATGTAAATTGTGTTGAAAATACCTTTAGCTCCAAATAATGCGTATCCTATCGCTATTGCTGAGAAAATGGAACCAACATACGATTCATAAAGGTCTGCACCCATACCAGCAACGTCACCAACGTTATCACCAACGTTGTCAGCTATAACTGCAGGGTTTCTTGGGTCATCTTCTGGCAAATTCGCCTCAACCTTTCCAACAATGTCTGCCCCTACGTCTGCTGCCTTCGTGTAAATTCCACCGCCCACACGAGCAAACAGTGCAACAAAAGAAGCACCAAGAGAGTAGAAACTGACTGCCTCAAGCCCGAATATCAGGTAAACTACACTCAAACCAAGCAACCCCAAAACAGAAACGGCAAGTCCCATAACTGCTCCGCCCGAAAATGCAATATCAAGTGCTTCACCAACGCCTTTGGTTGCACCCCATGCTGTTCTCGCATTAGACTTTGTGGCAATACTCATGCCAAAAAAGCCTGCAAGAACAGAGAAGGTAGCGCCTATTATGAATGCAACTGCCTTTGTCCAACCAGAAGAAAGTCCAAAAAGTATCGCAAGCACAATAACTATGGGGAAAAAGACTTTGTACTCCTGAAATAGGAACGACCGGGCACCTCTTTGAATGATTCTCGAAATCTTTTCAGTTTTTTCGTTGCCTGGACTTTTATCAAGGACAGTTAGTGTGAGATAGATAATCAATACTACTCCTGCTATTATGGAGGAAAATAAGAGTATCAAAATCCCACCTCCAAGGTCTATTTTTTGTATTATAAAAAGGGGGCACGTGGGTGCCCCCGTGCCTTTTTTAATATCACTCTTATATTGATTTTACCCACCTAATAACGATAGGCGATGCTATGAATATAGATGAATAAGTTCCCACTACTGTGCCAATCG
This sequence comes from uncultured Fervidobacterium sp., assembly GCA_964452455.1. Classification (GTDB taxonomy): domain Bacteria; phylum Thermotogota; class Thermotogae; order Thermotogales; family Fervidobacteriaceae; genus Fervidobacterium. Next base: position 11,582 of record CAYVMA010000066.1, read on the forward strand.
TCATACCAAATGCAAAAGATTTAATACTACCTGTGGAGAAGAGAAGTAGCATGAGTATAACAAAAAATGTCGTAAGCGACGTGTTTATTGTTCTAACTATAACGGAGTTCAGACTCTCGTTGACTATGGATGCCATATCTCTTCCTTTGAATTTTCTACCAAATTCTCTAATCCTGTCGTAGACTACTATAGTATCATTAACGGAGTAACCTACAAGCGTCAAGAGGGCAGCTATTGCAGCTATGTTCATTTCAAAACCGAAAATAGAGAAGAAACCAAGTGTGATAATTACGTCATGAAGTAGTGCAACAATTGCACCAACACCAAATGCAAATCTGAATCGCAAAGCAACGTATACAAGTATTCCCAATAGCGTGAAAACTACCGCTTTCCAAGTTAAGTTTTTAATTTCATCTGCAGCATCGCCACTAACTTCGTTGAAAGAAACAACCTTTGCATCTAAAATTTCTTCAACCCTTTTTGAAACCTCTGCTTTTTCATCTGGAGTATAGGTTCTCAAAGCTCCGTTTTCATCCCTTGGTGACACGACTATCGAAAATGTTCTGTGTTCTGCCTGCCCAAGAGCATGAACTTCTATTATTCTTGCTTTTTTAAACTCTTCGCCAAGTTCAGCTATTTTGGTTCTCACATCAGCAATTGTATAGTCTTTGGATGTTTTGACTATCAATTCACTACCACCGATGAATTCTAAGCCAACGTTAAATCCTCTTGTAAATATACTGATAAGTGAAATAACTATAAGTACAAGAGAAAGTGCTATGAAGTAATATCTCTTCCCAACGAAATCAATCTTCATTATTGAGCACCCCCTGCTTTTCTGACTCTGATAGCACCGGACATTGCATCGAGCAAGAATTTACTGAAGACAAGGTTCATGAACATTGCTGCGAAGATACCTATGATAGTTGTTATTGCAAAGCCTTTTATGGTTCCTGTTCCAAAGTAATACAAGAACAGAGCAGCAATTATAGTTGTAAGGTTCGCGTCAAACAACGTCCAGAAAGACCTTGAGAAAGCGATTTCAATAGCCGCTTTTGGAGTCTTCCCAGCCCTTATTTCTTCTTTGATTCTTTCGTAAATGATTATGTTACCATCAACCAATGTACCGATTGTGAAGATGATACCAGCTATACCAGGGAGTGTCAGTATTGCTCCAGTTCCTGCAAGGAATCCAAAGATTATCGCTAATGCGTAGAAAATACCTATGATTGCCACGATACCCATAACACCGTAGAAAATCAACATGTATGCCATGACCAATATACCACCGATGATACCTGCCCTAAGTGATTGTTCAAGCACGTCTTTTCCAAGTGTTGGTGAAACAAGGCTTGCTGAGGTTTTTTCAAGTCTTGCTGGCAATGCACCACTTCTAAGTATCGCAGCAAGCTCTTTTGCCTCGTCGAATGTGAAGTTACCCCTAATTTGTCCTCTTCCATCTTCGATAGGACTGACAACAAACCCAACGAACTGAACTTTGTCATCAAGTACTATCGCAAGTCTCTTTTTCAGCGCAAGTTGGTATTGGGTCGTGCCTGCGTTCAACACTTGTTCGGGAACGTAAAGTTCTTTTGTTATGTTCTTGAACAGCTCAACAAATTGCCTGTCAAGTGTGAAGGAAACAATGTAGTTAGCAACTCCTCTCTGGTCTATCGTCGGCACTGCTTCGACAACCCTAGGACCAACAAGGACCAAGTCCTTTCTGTTGTTTATTTCCTTCTTTATCAAATACCACTTTTTCCCATTCTTATCTGCATACCATTGTGCGCCTTCTCTTAAAGCGAGATTAACATCATCTGGATTTACTGTAGGGTCATAATCTCTTTCGTCGATAGCTTGTCCAAACCAAAGCAAACCAGTCGAACCAACGAGCTTTTCTGCTTTTGTGGTATCAGTTGCATCTGGTATTTCTATAATAACAAACGAATTGTTCTCTCTGAAACTCTTTTTAACAACCGCTTCTGTATATCCTGCTGAGTCGAGCCTGTTTCTAAGGACTGTCCAGACATCATCCACAACTGCAGCAGGATTTTCCACTCCTTTTTCAATATCTACTTTGTACTCAAGTCTGACACCGCCACTGAGGTCCAAACCGAGTTTGATACGGCTGAAAAGCTTAGCAAGACCTTTAGCCTGGCGTCCACCTGGCAAGAGCATAGCAACAATCGCTGCAACAAGTAGGATTAATGAGACTATGAGCCTTACACGATCTGAGCGCATCAGTAAACCCTCCCCCGAATGTTTAGTCTTTGGATTCTGTTTCTTCTTTTGTCTCTTCTTTTTCCTTGATGACTTTGGCTATATAAGCTTTGTGAATTTCAAGTTCAGTAGAATTTGCGCTCTTTATTTTCACTACATCTTTTTTGATATCAACTATTTTTCCAACAACTCCACCAGTTGTAATAATCGTATCTCCTTTTTTCAAACTCTCAATCATTTGCCTAAACTCTTTTTCTCTCCTTCTTTGTGGTAAAATCACCAAAAAATACATCATTGCGAAGAATATCAGGAGCATTATCAACATCTGCATCATGGCTCCTGAGGCACTTGGTTGTGTTCCTGTCGATGTTGTTGCACCTACGTCTGGTGCACCGGCGAATACTAATCTCACTCTAAACACCTCCTAAAGGTATATATCAATATTTTCTTGCCATTTCGGCTGCTTTAACGGTATGTTCCATTAAAACAAGTGTCGTAATCCTACCTACTCCTCCAGGAACTGGTGTGAGGTCACAAATCTCAGCAACGGATGGGTCCACATCACCAAATATTTCATTGTTCTCAACGTTTATACCTACATCTATAACCAGTGTCCCTGGACTAAAGTATTCTTTGCCAAGTGCTTTTGCTTTTCCTATAGCAACAACTACAATTTCTGAGTTTCTTGTTATTTCAGCAAGGTTTTTAGTTCTTGAGTGACACACGGTAACAGTAGCATCTACTCCTTTTTGCAAAAGTAACATACTGAGAGGTTTTCCAACAGTGACACTCCTACCAACTATCGTTATCGTCTTACCAGACGGGTTTGTAACATATTTTATTATTCTTAAAACTGCTTCTGCGGTGCACGGTGCAAAAATAGGGTTATCATACATAATGTTACCAAGGTTGATAGGATGCCTTCCTTCAACGTCTTTTTCAGGAGAAATCAAAGAAACTGCTTCTAGTTCTGAAATATTTGATGGTAGCGGATGGGTCAAAAAAATTCCGTTGACTGTATCATCCGCAGAAAGTTTGGGTAAAAGTAATTTTAAATCCGAAGCCTTCGGTGCCTCGTAAACTGCGAACTCTATTCCCAACCTTTTTGCTTGCTTTTCCTGACTCCTCAAATAACTCAGTGTAGAAGGGTCCGGCTGACACGTAACTGCTGCCAACTTTGGTGGTCTTGGTAATTTTGAAATTCGCTCTTTTATGTTCTCAACAATTGATGAATAAAGCGGTTCTAAATTCAAAAACATAACCTTCATCACCTCTTAGCAAACCGTAAGTTTCAACCTTGGTTATAAACTGGCTGAAGCCCCGCAGAGTAAAGTATCCCACAAACTTCATACATTCCCTTTTTTGTAACACACAAAACAACACCAGAAAGTTCTGCAGCCTTTATTGTTTCTGGCATGATATCCCTATTCCTTACAATTAAAACCACTGGTATTCCCACAACACCCGCAGTTCTCACACATTGCGGTGTTGCAAGTCCTGTCACAAGTAAAGAGCCTGGCTCAGAAAGAGCTAAAACATCACTCATTAAGTCAGAAGCCGCAACCTTAGAAACCTCTATATCTAAATCCGCATTCTCTGGCGCTACTACTCTACCTTCCACAAGCTCTAATACCTCTTTAAGCTTCAAGTAAATCACCTCTGTAAGCATATTTTGTAAAGGCTTCATATGTCCACGGACATTTTTCTTTGAACATTCTTGCAATTGCTATCGCATATTGTTGAATTTCCCACTGTGCATGTGAATCTGCACGAAGGTTTAGAAAATTCATCAAACTTCGTGCATTGACTGTCCAATAAAACTGCGTGTAAGTAGACAATGGAAGAACTATTCTCGCTAGTTCTCGGGCAACACCTAGACTCAATAATTCTTTGTAAATCTTATAGCTTTCATCAAAAGATTTTACCATTAATTCCTTAACTTTTTCCAACAGTTCTTCATCTTCCACAAGAACCGCCTTTTGTCTGTCCTCAGGAACATTAACACGAACATTTTCGGGAATATAGAACTCTTCCTCTTTTATCTCCGTGTAACGTTGACTTATCTCGTTGAACGAACCTATTCTGTGCCTAAACCATTGTCTTGCAACAAAAAGTGGAGCCTTTACATGGAAAGTGAAAACAATATGTTCAAATGGAGTTTCATGACCGTGTTCCATTAAGTAAAATATCAGAGCCTTATCACGTTCCGGCGTCTTCAGACCTTGACCGTATGAGACTCGTGCAGCTTTGACTGCAGCATAATCATCGCCCATCATATCAACGAGACGTACAAAACCTTTATCTAAGACCTTTGCTTCGAATAGATTGTGTTCATTTGGCTCTGGTTTTCCGCTTAGCCCTTCTTGTGTTACCAAAGAGATCCACCTCCAGTAAATTAAGAAGATGCCTGTATCTCTGCTCTGTAATTAATCCCTTATCAAACCAATCATCAAGAAGACTTTTTGAAACTAAACTAATCACTGGTTCGAAACTCAACCTATGAAAAGGTGTTGGACCATATTTTTTCAGAAGCTCTAAATGTTCTGGTGTAGGATAACCTTTATGCTTTATCAAGTCATATTCCGGATACTGAGCATGGAACTTCTCCATGATTTTATCACGTGTAACTTTCGCCAAAATAGATGCTGCAGATATTTGGTAAATTTTTGAATCACCCTTAACAACGCATACAGCAGGGAATTTCAATTTCAAATTCTTTCCATCAACAAAGACATTTTTGATTTCCACAAACTGACTTAATATCTCAAGTGCGCGATTCATTGCAAGCTCAGTAGCATGGAAAATGTTGTACAAATCTATCTCTTCTGGCGTCGCAAGTCCTAACCCAAATTTTGCATGCGCAAAGATTTCATTGTAAAGTTCTTCACGCTGTTTCTCACTCAAAGCCTTACTATCAGCAATGCCTTCTATATAAACTCCCTCATCGAAGTAAACTGCTGCTGCAACAACTGGTCCAAACAATGGTCCACGTCCTGCTTCGTCTACCCCGATTACAGAATAGTCGATATACTTCTTTTCTTTTGCCCAATCAAGTTTTTTTGACTTATCTTCATTCATTGACTTCATATTGCACCTTTATCTGTTGGTTCTTATGGTCTTGTAGATGTTGTTCACATCCATCACAAATTTTTCAATCTTGTCACCCGTGATAACAAAGAGCCAATTTTCTTTATACCAACTATACAAATCTGTGTTCTCCAAACGAATTGTAAAAACACCGTAAGTCCCCATGTTTATTTTCAGATACTTCAGCTTAAACGGATTTCCATACCTTTTTGTTATCTTATCCCATGATGCTTTAGCCTGGTCAGGGTCGTCGTACCTAAAGACCATAAGAAAACCATCTACACCATCAAACGTTGCATACCTACCTTCTCCAGGTTCCATGTCACCAAATCCGTTTATCCATCCTGTATCTAAAATCATGTATTTATTTGCAATAACATTTATCGCCGCCTCAACGGAGTAACTTGCGGGCGGAACTTCGGGAATGAATGGTATTGAACAAGAAGTAAGAAGGAGCAAACTTATAGGAACTATAAAAATCAATTTAACACTTTTAGTAATTCTGGATAGCAACGTACCTCACCTTCTTTTTCAATTTTTCAATATAGCTTTTTTCCGATTTCTCGATTGGATAGAAAAATTCTATGGCTTTTTTAACAATTATATCACTCAAAATAAAATCCGCATGGTCAAAACCTTCAAATATTTCACTTTTTCCAAAAGCCGTTGCGCTTGTTAGCGGAACCATACCATCGTTTTTTGTAAATTCTCCTTCTGGGAATATTATCCTGCTTACCGCATTCAAAAAAATCATGACCACACTTGAAAAAGGCTCTGTTCTCAAGATATTCTGAATGATAGGTTCACTGGTGTTTGTTATGACACTTGCGAAATTCATAAAGTCAACAAAATCCGGAATACCAGGATGTTCTCTTCCATAAATTAGATAAGCATAATTTGGCGCTTCTATAAATACATTTGCCAAGTTCGCGCTAATTAAAATCATTTTGAGGTAATCCCAATCGTTTCTGAGCTTTAAGATTTTTTTGTTCATTACAATAAAATTTGCAAATGGCGAACCGATATGCGGAGTTCCAGCAAAAATTATCTTTGCAACATACTCTGTAAAGCCAACATCTTGCAATGCGTATCTTAAAAGCAAACCACCCATACTGTGGGCATAGAAGTTAAAACGTTTTTGACCTGTGCTTGAAGCCAACTTCTGAACTTCTTGTGCAAGTTTCTTAGCACCTTCTTCCAATGGGATATCCAAAGATGGATAAACAAAAATATATAGCCCGTATTCTTCCGGCAAACATCTTTTCCAAGTATCAACAAAATACTTTTTGTAATTCGTCCATTCTCCATTTATTTCATTAGGGTCTATTCCATGTATAAGAATTACCGGAGGTTCTTGATTCTTTGGTTTTCTAATTTCTACAAGTCTTGTTTCTGGTCTTTTCCACTTATATTCAACTACCTTGGCATACTCGAAAAAGGGGTCTATTTTATAAAGTGTTTTGTATACAGGGAACATAGAGTTATAGTAAACATAATATACTCCGTAATCATCGTTTTCTTGAGCAAAGACAAGTCCTGCAAACAGTGCAATCGCCAGAGAAAATATTAATGAAAAACTGAATAAAAAACTGCGCACGTTCAGTACGCGAGCTTTAATAACAATACCTCCAATATATCAGACGCGTCTTCCGTCCTATCAACTATGTCCCCTATGTTTATTACCAATTCTTTCAACTGCATCTTTTCTGCAAGAGGCATATCTTTACCAAATATCGCCCTTAGCGATTCTTCTTCAAGTACGTCCTCATCGTGCTCGAACCTTTCTACCTCAATGACATAATGTTGTACTTCACTAAGGTTATCAAAAAGCTTCTCAACTGCCTTCACAAATGACTCGGCTGCCTTTACAGCGCACTCCAATTGTCTAATCATCTTTTCTTTTAGTTCATCAGGAATATTTGGGTGTTGATAGTCTATAATCTTGCTAACCGATTCACACTTGTTAACAATCTTATCAACTGATTCCGTTAATGAATGGATAACCTCTCGCATGTCGGGTAAGAACAATCCCTTATAAACTTCAGAAATTATCCCACGCCTGAGCTCATCAGCTTCGTGCTCTATACGTTTAATGCTCTGAAAATAACTCTGAGCTTCGCCACATCTTTTTTCAAAATAACAGATAAGAAAATCTTTCAGTGTAACACTTGCCTCCACTGTCTTTTGGGATAAAGCAATTAAGCGCTCTATTACTTCTTTCTCTTTCTTTGCAAATGATAGTGGCATATTTAACACCCCTAACTAATTATATCACAACTTTTCCAAATTTCATGCTTTTTCAAAGAAAATCAACAAAGTATCCCCATAGTCTTTTTCTTTTATAACTCTCAGTTTTTCAATTACACTCTCACTCGGTTTTTCTCTTTTGGAACACTGAAGGATAAAAAGCGAACCTTCCCCCATGACATTGTGAACACGCAAGGTAATTTCATCAACAAGTCCCAGTTCATATGGTGGGTCGGAATAGATAATATCAAAAACGCCGGCATAAGATTCCAAAAACCGGCGTGCATCAATTTTTTTTATATCAACTTTTTCTTCCAACCCTAACTTTCTGATGTTCTTTTTTATCGTTGATATAGATAAACTTGAGACATCGACAAAAGTTACATGCTGTGCCCCGTTACTTAGCATCTCGATGCCAACGATACCACTACCCGCGCATATATCTAAACAAGACTTTCCTCCAAAATCTACCATGTTTGCAAGACTTCTTCTAATTATCGCCGACGTATATCTTGTCCTCGGGTCTGGAACAACATCTATCGTCTTGCCTCTCAGTTCCCCTGTCTCGATTTTAAGCATACAACTTCTCTCCTATTGTTCTATCGTATTTACTCACCAGACTCTAAATCCTGGCTTTCCTCATCTTCTGGGATTTGTGTGGCTTCGAACTTTTCTACGACAACCGTTATCTCACCTCTGACTTTATCAAAATGCTCCAATGCCTGAGATACCGTTCCATGGAAGTGCTCTTCGTGTAGTTTTGTAAGTTCTCTTGCGACAAAAATTTTGCAATCTCCAAGTATGTTGTATATATCCTCCAGCGTTTTTTTCAACCTCTCTGGACTTTCGAAAAAAGCAAAGCGCTCAATTAATTCGTTATCTTTGATTTTTCTTAGAAGCCTTCTTCTGTTCTTATCTTTTGGCATGAAGCCAACGAAATAAAAATAAGTTCCAGGAAAGCCACTTATAGCTACCGCGCTTGTCAAAGCGCTTGGTCCAGGTATTACCTCCACTTTTATTCCCTCTTCATGGCATTTTCTAACAAGATTCCAACCTGGGTCAGAAATCACCGGCATTCCCGCGTCAGAAACTTGGGCAATTTTCATTCCTGATTTCAAACGCTTAATTATGTTGTCTATCTTTTTGAAAGAATTTCGCTCGTTGAACGACTCCATAGGTTTGGAAATACCATAATAAGAAAGCAAATGAGAAGTTCTTCGAGTATCTTCTGCAATTATTAAGTCTACACTTTTCAGAATTTCAAGAGCCCTAAGAGTGATGTCTTTGAGATTACCTATCGGTGTTCCAACAACATACAACACACCAAGAGTTTCATCACCAATCAAGACATTTTCATTTTTCCCATCCTCGACTATAATCCCACTTCCCTTTATTCTTTTGCCAAGATTTCATCTCTTATAACAACGAAATTTTTCTCAAATACCGTGCTAATTTCCAAAACCTTCGTTTGCAAATTTTCGTCAAATTCTCTTCCTTTACCGAAGTAATTCTCAAACGCCTCTTTTAAACTTTCCACTATCTGTAGAAATTCCTTATCCGCATAATCATAGAGCCCTATCAAAGGTATATCAAGTGTCTTTGTGTTCTTAAAACAATGCTTAATTTCCTCATGTGGAACTAACACTATCGAACCATGCTGTAGTATGTAATCTTGTGTCCTAGTTTGGGCACTTCCAACTACTTTCGTGCCATTCAAAGTTATTTCATAGGCAGAAGGCACTTGAAAACAGATGTGACTGGAGGGCTTGTTTTTACCAGTTGTTAATTCTACAGGATAACCTAGTTTATTCAATCCAGCTACGATGATTTTAGAAATCAAGTTATACAATTCAAGCACCCCAAGTTTGAAAAGCTCATGACCTCGAGGAACAACTATTGAATAAGTCACCTCATCCCAATGTAAGACTGCACGTCCACCGGATGGCCTTCGAACAATATCAAACCCGTTTTCTTCAAGATAATCAAAATCCACATCGCTTGCCTTCTGATGCTTGCCAAGAGAGAGTGTTGGACGTTCCCATGTATAGAACCTTAGAATTACGTCGTTTAACTCGTTCGCAACTTGCCCAAGCGTAACATCAACTGCCATATTCTTTGAGCCCTTCAGCTTGTAGGTTTCAAGAACGTACAACTTATCAACTCCTTTGAAACTTCTTTCTTGGCACTTTAATCTTAACCTTTCATTTTTTTGGTCAACAAAAATATTGGATTGGTTACCACTACTATTATAATCTTTATCACATACTGAGACAACACCATATCAAGCAAACGGTCGTAAATACCAATGAATGCAACAAACGTGAATATCAATGTATCGAAAAATTGCGCAACAAGGACAGAGATAAGATTTGCAGTAAATCTATTTTTGAAGAACTTCGAATTGAATATATAATAATTCATCAACTGAGAAGTTCCATATGCAGACAAACTAGCAAGTGTAAACCTCCAGTTGATTCCCAAAAGCAGCCGATAAGCTTCTCCTCGGTTTACATCGGCTGGTGGTAAAAACAATCCAAGAAAAATCAAACCACTCGCAGTTGCTTGAGCAAGAAAACCCATGAAAACCAAAAATCTCGAACGCTCTTTACCAACTACATCTGACATCATGTTTGCGATTATAAATGTAAAAGTGTAACTAATAATCGATGCTGGAAATAGAAACGCTCCAAGCTTAATAACTTTTGCTGCGATAACATTTGAGATAACAATTCCCGTGATAAATAAAGTTGTTAAAATCATAGCGTTTTTCTCTTGTCTGTCCACAAGCCACCTCTCCTTTCAAACATCGTTTATTTGAAATCTTTCTTATTAAACCCCAAGGCAAAATATTATAATCTACCCCTCCATCCAACACACATTTAGTGCTCAAAAATTACACAAACTGTTACATTACTTTAACTAAAAAATCTTAAAAGGGGGTATATAATATTGTTCGCAATACTGACGCGTTGTGTTCATTTAAATAGACATGCCAATGTATATGGAAAAAGTATGTCTACTTAAGTGAACATTCAAAAAATCTTTTATCGGGGAGGGATTGCGATGAAAAGCTTGGGCAGACACATCATTGCGGAATTCTACGACTGTGACAAAGAAATACTTGACAACATCGACGCTATCGAGTTTCACATGAAACAAGCTGCTTACGAGACCGGAGCAACTATCGTCAACTCATCTTTCCACCGGTTCCTCCCCTATGGAGTGAGCGGTGTAGTTGTTGTCAGTGAGTCTCACTTGACAATTCACACATGGCCAGAATACGGCTATGCAGCCGTTGACCTGTTTACATGTGGTGACCATGTAGACCCGTGGAAGGCTTTCACATATCTCAAGAAAGTTTTCAAATCTCAGAGAGTGCATGTTGTTGAACACTTAAGAGGCAGATACGACGAAATAGGCATTCCTGAGACTGCATCTCACAAGGCTGTTGTCAACGAAAATGAAGAGGCTGTTGTCAGCCTTTAATTGATGTCTGTGAATTGTCTGACGCGAGAAGGCTAAATAAAGTATAAGGAAAAGGAGGAGGGAATGCCTATGGAAGAGATGGAACTCAAACCAGGAAGACACATGCTGTACATGGAATGGTATTCTCGTGACCCTGGCGGACTTTTCATGAGAGTAAACAGGTGGCTTTATTCTGCGCAAAGCCCTTATCAGAGAATAGATATATTTGAATCACCATTCTACGGTCGCGTATTTGCACTTGATGGTATTACAATGACTACGGAAATTGACGAATTCATGTATCACGAAATGCTCGTTCACGTACCAATGTTCATGCACCCAAATCCAAAGAAAGTTCTCGTCATCGGTGGCGGAGATGGAGGAAGTGTTAGGGAAGTATTGAAACATCCAAGTGTAGAAAAGGTTGTCATGTGCGAAATCGATGAAATGGTTGTTAGAGCAGCTATTGAATACCTCCCTTACACAGCATCCAAGCTCAACGACCCAAGAGTAGAGTTGGTCTTCGAAGATGGTTCAAAATTTGTTAGACAATTCAAAAACGAATTTGATGTTATAATCATCGATTCAACAGACCCAACAGCTGGACAGGGAGGACACCTCTTCACTCTTGAATTCTATAAAGCTTGTAACGAAGCACTTAAAGAAGATGGTATTCTTTGTGCACAAACGGAAGGTATGACTTACGACTGGGAATGGGGCTCGACAGCCTACAAGAGAATCAAAGCCAACTTCCCATTGGTTAGGATGTATCTCGGTTTTATGCCAACATACCCGGGCGGAATTTGGAGCTATACATATGCATCAAAGGCTGGTTTGGACCCGATAAAAGACTACAACCCAGAAAAAGTAAGAAACTTCAAAGAACCATTGAGATACTACAACGAAGAAATCCACAAAGCGGCATTCGCACTTCCAAATTTTGTTAAGAAATACATCGGAGAAGAGTAAAGGACATGTTCACACCCTCTGCGGCAGGAGTACTCCTGCCGTTTTTTCGTCCTTGCTAAATTTCTTGGGGATTGTTGTATAATGGTTTTGAATACTACAAGGAACATACAATCAATTAGGGGTGAAACGATGAAATTGGGAAGTAAATTGAAAAGACTCCGCTTAGCAAGAGGTTATACCCAAGAAGAATTGGCTGACCGATGTGACTTATCAAGAAGTTTCATCTCCCAACTTGAAAGTGACAAAGTCTCTCCTTCGGTTGAAACACTGGAAAGGATATTACGCGTTCTGGGAACAGATTTGAAGCATTTTTTCTCCGATGAACAGAAAAAGATAATATTCAAAAAGGGCGAACGCGTGCCTGTGTACGACCTACCAAAGGGTGTGAATATCGAAATCCTTATGGATGCTGTAGAAGATAAGGAACTCGATGCCAAGATTGTTGAATTAGAACCTGGAGCGCAAACCGAACAAGAAGGTTACCACGATGGTGATGAATTCGGTTACGTTATTGAAGGTTCCGTTGATATCTACATCGATGGAAAAAGATACCGCGCCAATGAAGGAGACTGTTTCTATTACTCAGGGGACTGCATCCATTACATGAGAAACCCTGGAAAAGAAAAAGCAAAGATTTTGTGGATACAGACAATCTAAAAATGCAAAGGGGCGTTAAGTCCCCTTTATTTTTGTCTTTTTACTTACTAGAAACTTCGCAAAATATTCCCATATGGTCAGATACTCTTTCTTTATCAAACACAATCTCCGAATTTTTCACTTCCCATCCTTCGGGGATAAATATATAGTCTATCCGTTCACTTCCTTTTGAAAGTATGTCTCCTCGAAAAGTTGGTTGAGCTGGATTTCCAGGATTGGCGATAGCCCACGTATCGATTAATCTTTTCCCAAAAATTCTACTGTTAATCACAAACTGATATTCTTCGGAACCATACGGAATGTTGAAATCCCACGAAATCACAAATTTATCGTTTCCAATTTCCTCAATCCAGCTCACCAAATTTAAAAATTCTTCCACAAATCCCGCTTCTTTCCAATTTAGATGAACGCAATAAAGATCTATCAAGTCATCACCATCTCTAACTCTTGCCCTAACAACTTTCCTTGAATAAAAACTTCTTAAATCTTTCTCCTTAGAAACATACCTACTTTCGAACTCCATAAATGGCTTGTTGGAAATAATCCCAAGTCCTTCTTCCCACACACCAAAACCATAGTGTGAAATATCCCAAACAAAGGAATACTTTTTCCGAGCAATAAGTTCAGCCAAAATCCTAACGTAATTGCTTTTCTTAATTTTTATTCCAAACACTTCTTTGTCTGGCAAATCGTCGATATACTGTCCAGCTTCTTGAAAAAATGCAAAATCAACTCTCTTGTCAATAATAAAACTTGCAATCCTTTGTTGTATAGGCTTGTACTTTTCCAAAAACGTCTCTAAGGTATCGTCCTTTTCAAGAACTACTTCCTGGTAAGTGTGCAAGTTTAGTGTTAAAATCCGCAATGTCTTCATGTTAAATTTCTTCTCCTTTCTTCAAATTACGATAAAAGTAAAAACCTAAAGCTTTCCTGCATCACAAACGTGCAAAAACTCAACCTCATAAAATCCGGAGAATATTTGAAAGTAACACGATATTATTTTACACTCACTTTTATAACTTAGCTCCGTTTTCGTGGAAAAAATCGTTTGTTCACTACTTTACACAATTTGACATTAATTATCAGTAAGAGTATAATTGCGTCAGAGAGCGAATTACTGTCAATAAGGCAAAGGGAGGTATTCAAGAATGAAAATATTATTCATCGGCGGTGGTAATATAGCCAACATCGTATACAACGAGCTCAAAGACCATATCGAAAAATGCTGGTGTTACGATGTGGTTGAAACAAACCTTCCGTGTGAAAGAATGAGTGATTTTACCGTTCCAAATGAAGTAGACGCTGTCGTCGAATGTGCAAGTGTAGAAGCTGTTAAACAATATGGCTTTGACGTACTCAAAAGTGGTAAAGACTTCTACATAATCAGTTCTGGTGCATTCTCTGACCAGGAATTTTTCGACAAATTCATGGAGGAACTGAAAAACTCAGAATCGAATGTCTTTATCCCTTCAGGAGCAATTGGTGGACTTGATATCATATATTCAATTCGTAATTACATAGAAAAGGTTGAACTTGTAACGAGGAAACCTCCTAAAGCCTTCGGATTGGAGAATTTATCACAAGAGCAAGTTATTTTTAGCGGAAATGCACGTGAAGCTATCAAAAAATTCCCACAAAACACAAATGTCTCTGTCACACTCTCCTTGGCTACTGGAGATTTCAATAAAGTTAACATACTTATCATTGCTGACCCAACAATTGAGCAAAATGTACATGAGATAAACATTCTTTCATCTGTTGGGGAATACAAAATCATCCACAAGAATAAACCATCACCCAATCCAAAAACAAGCTATCTCGCTCCATTGTCACTTGCTGCCACATTGAAAAAGAGAACAGAAAAATTTAGAATTGGAGGTTGATAACTATGTTGATGAGCGCAGTAAGTGTAAGACCTGAGGATATAAGGAAGCTTGCAGATGAAAAAGGATACGTTATTGTAGCACACAATTATCAAATTCCTGAATTACAGGAAATTGCTGATTATATCGGTGATTCACTCCAATTGGCAAGAATGGTTACAAAAATAGATGCAAAGAAAATACTTTTCCTTGGAGTAGACTTCATGGCAGAGGTCATGAAAGTTCTCAACCCCGAGAAAAAAATTATCGTTCCAGTAAGGCATTCAACATGCCCTATGGCAAATTCATTGTCTGTGGAAGATGTTATCAAATTCAAAGAAAAATACAATGCTCCGTTTGTTGTCTACGTCAATAGCCGAACAGAAGTAAAAGCCTACGCAGATGTTGTTTGCACTTCCGCAAATGCTGTTGACATTGTTAAAGCCATTGATTCGGATACCGTGCTCTTTGGTCCTGACAAAAACCTTGCATCATATGTTGCGGAAAAAACAGGCAAAAACATCATCCCAATTCCAGGCGAAACGGGCTATTGCTATGTCCATAACTATGTTAAAGAAGAGCAACTGAAACAACTTATAAACCTCCATCCGGATGCAGAAATAATGGCACACCCTGAAGTTCCAAAAGGCATTAGAGACTTAGCACACTTTGTCGGTAGTACATCTCAAATGGAGAAATATCCAGCAACCACAAACGCGAAGAAATTAATCGTAGTTACCGAAGTTGGAATGATTGCAAAACTCCAAAAACTCTATCCAGATAAAATATTCATTCCCGTTCCTGCTATGGTTTGCTATAACATGAAAAAGAACAATTTGAAAAACACCTATATCGCTCTTTTGGAAGAAAAAATTGAAGTGCATGTAGATGAAGAAATAGCTAAAAAAGCAAGAAAAGCTATTGGAAAAATGCTTGAAATCACTGAATCAAAAGATGCGAAGGTGATGAAAAGTGCATGAAAAGATAGTTGATGCCATCGTTGAACTGATAAGAAAAGATGAGCATTTCATAGACTTCGCATCGTATCCTCTTAGAGGAAAAAATGTATCAGGAGAGATATTACTCAAAGAACCGTCAGCCGTCGTTTCAGGTGTGGAGATTGTTCAAGATGTATGCAAACGCTTTAACTTGACTATACAATTTTCATGTAAAGATGGAGATGTTGTGAAAAAAGGCTCAGTCGCTAAAATTTTCGGAGATGCTTATAACCTCCTCATATGTGAGCGCACAATTTTGAATGTTCTCTCATTCATGAGTGGTGTGGCAACAAAAGTAAGAAATATCGTTGAAAGAACAAATGGAAAGGTCAAAATTGCGGCAACAAGAAAGACTATTCCATTCGTTGGTGAAATGCAAAAACTCGCGGTTATTCATGGAGGAGGAGATACTCACCGACTGAACTTATCCGATTGTGCAATGATTAAAGACAACCACATAAAGCTTTATGGTTCGGTTTCTGAAGCCGTCAAGCAAGTGAAAAAAATACTTTCGTTCAGTAAAAAGATAGAAGTAGAAGCTGAAACTGAGCAAATGGCTTTCGAGGCATGTGAGGCAGGAGCAGATATAGTAATGCTTGATAATTTTTCCCCACAAGAAGCTTGTCGAGTGGCAAAAGCGTTAAAGGAAAAATACCCACATGTGCTAATCGAACTTTCTGGAGGGGTGAATCCTGATAAAATAGAAGAATACCTCTGCGAATATATAGACGTAATCTCTATTGGAAGGCTCACAAGCGAGGTAAAATACATTGATTTTAGTTTGGAGATAGAATAAAATTCTGCGTAAAGAATAAACCATTGGAGGGATTGAAATTGCTTTCACAAAATAAAGTCATTTTCTCTTCATGGAGTGGCGGGAAAGACTCTGCCTTAGCATTGAATAGAGCTTTAAAAGAACTGAAAAAAGTAGACATTCTCTTCACCATGTTTGATGAAACTTGCATTCATACCCGTGCACATGGGTTGCCAAGAGAAATCATCACAGCGCAGGCTGAAAGCATAGGAGCACGTTCCATAATAAGATGTGCCACTTGGGAAACTTACGAACGAGAGTTTCTTGAATTTTTGAAAGAGCATGCACAAAACGGCATAGGTATATTTGGAGATATCGACTTACAAGAACACAAAGATTGGGTTGAACGTGTATGCAAAACATATAACGTGACAGCGTTAGAACCCTTATGGCTTGAGCCGAGGGAGAAGTTGCTGGAAGAATTTTTGAAAGAAGGCTTTAAAGCAAAGATTATAGCAACCAAAAAGGAATACAAAGAACTGCTTGGAAAAGACCTGCAAGAAAGTGAAACATTAAAGCTTATCGAAAAACTTAACATCGACCTTTCAGGTGAAAATGGCGAATATCATACAGTAGTTTACGACGGGCCTATTTTTAAAAAGCCGATTAGGATAAAGATTGTTGGGAATTATTCGACTGAGAAAAATGAGTATTTGATAGTCGGGATATAAAAAAACTTTGCGAGCTTGCGCTCGCATTTTTATTCTTTTGCTTTCTATTCTTGTAAAAATTGCATTTCTTCAACCTGCCATCTAACGATTTGTTTCTCCTTGCTGTATTCAATCTCTGCTTTCCACACAATATCCGTTCCATCAAGTATATACGGAACAAGGAGTTTGTCTATTGGCGAGAGATTCTCACTCAATATTTTGTCTCTTTCTACCCAAGTAAGTCTTCCTTGCTTTCAACGTCTTCCAAGGAATACAGAAAGCATCAAGTGCAGTACTCATTGGTAGAAAATTCACATAGTCTGATTATCATATCGTGTTTTTCATCACGTATTGAAAAAGGAATGCAATTCATCTTTACTTTGAAAATTATAATATTATAAACAAACAACTTGAATATCAGTGCTTTATCAAGTAAATGCGTTATAATTCTGATTATTTGATAATTATTCTTGTTTCTTGCTCTTTATAAGCTTTTATTTAATGAAGTGTGGTTTGATAAAATATAAATTACTAAGCAAATGTGAACTATTTAACTTACGTAAAGTTGTTAGTTATTAATTTTTTAAAAGAGCTCACCATCATACAAGCAAGGCGTAAAGTGCCAAATTTAGTTATTCAAAAACTTACTCTAACGATTTAACGATCTTATGATAAATTCAAGATAAAAAAACTACCTTTTGAAAAGTTTCCAAATTAGTCCAACTAACGACACGTACGACAGTGTTAACTTATGGAAGTAACTGATTTAGGAACCATGCTGTTGTGGCTTTAGAAAATGAGAAAGTCGTAATGTATTTTTGCGGTCTTTGCAAAGGAATTGTTGGTTGCCATATTTGTCAGGTCCATTTTCGCAGAAGTTGTAGAACCGCACTTTGGACAAGAAGGTGCTGAGTTATTTATATCGGAGAACCTGCTTTGGGTAAGAGTTGTTGGGGGGTCCCCTATTTAAAGAATAATGCGGTTTTTGGAGAATTTCAATACTTTTAGTTAACATTATCAATATTTCTTGGGGGGATACGATGACAAGCTTAAAACCTGTTGTGACTGTTGATGAGGAAAAGTGTGTGAACTGTCACAAGTGTATAGCTGTTTGTCCTGTTAAATATTGTAACGATGGCAGTAAGGATCACGTTTCCGTAAATAGTGATATGTGTATAGGTTGTGGAAGATGTATCGACGCATGTACCCACGATGCTAGAAAAATAATTGATGATTTTGAAGAATTTATGAATGACTTAAAAAAAGGGGTCAAAATGGTTGCCATAGTAGCACCATCAATTGCTGCAAATTTTCC
>CAYVMA010000067.1:0-7748 GCA_964452455.1 uncultured Fervidobacterium sp.
TGCAGTGGTTTTCCTGTTCTGCTTAAATCGTGGTTCTCACCTTTGAATATCACCAACTTTGACTCCACTCCGTGGTATTTCAACGATGTGAACATTTGGATAGCCTCTACAAGCCAGCATCTGTAGTCTTCATCTGAATGGATGAAAAGTGTCGGGGTTTTTACTTTATCCGCATATTTCATTGGTGAATGCCACCAGAGTTTTTCATGGTTACTCCACGGAGTTGCAAGGTGCTGGTCTTCGACAAAGAAATACCCAATGTCTGTTGTTCCAAACTTACTTATCCAATTTGCGATGCTTCTTTGGGATACTGCCGCTTTGAATTTGTCCGTGTGTCCAATTATCCAGTTGGTCATGAACCCTCCATATGAACCACCTGTAACTCCTATTTTATTTTCGTCTATGAACTCATATCTTTTGACTACCTCATCCACGAATTGCATTATATCCTCATAGTCAACAGTTCCGTATTTACCACGTATATCTGCAAATTCATTTCCTCTACCATCACTACCTCTTGGATTGCAGTAAATAACCACATATCCTTCACTTGCCAATAGTTGCATTTCGTGAACAAAGACTTCCCCGTAAGCCGTCTTTGGTCCTCCGTGGATTTCCAAAATCGTGGGGAATTTCTTGCCTGGCTCGAAGTTGAAAGGTTTCAAAACCCAGCCTTCGAGGGTTGTTCCATCTTTCGTGTTGAATGTGAAGCGTTCCGGTCTTGAGATATACCTTTCTTTCTGTACCCACTCGTTAAATTGGCTTAGTTGCTTTTCTTGCTTTCCAATAAGTTCGTAAAGCTCTTGGAGTTTCATATTCCTCAACCCAACAAAGAATATCTTTCCATTCAACACATCAAACCCATCAACCGAACCTGTTTCATATGTGAGTTGTTCGATGTTTCCGGAAATGTCAAGTCTAAACAACTGAGAATCATGCCATTGAGTGCTCACAAAATACAAGTATTTTCCATCGACCTTAACAATTCTGTTTCTGCCGTATCTGCAGTCGCTATTAACACTGTTGCCTATATCTAAGTCAAAATCGGGCGTGATTAACTCTACTTGTTTGCTGGATAAATCAAGGACGTAAAATTTCGGATTTTCGTTTATACCATATCTTTTCATATCACTCCCAGCAAAAATTACTTTTCCATCAACGAACTCGGCAAGTGTGTACATGAAGTGGTCGTGGTGGGTAAGCTTTATTGTTTCGTTCTTTTCCACATCGTAGAGGAATAAATCGTTGGGCATTTTCATAACGTCTTTGAAGAAATTTGCGATGTATAGGACTGTTTTTCCATCTGGACTATCAGATATATATTCCACGTTGGAAAATTCATCTGTGACAGGTGTGATTTCTTGGGTTTGAATATTGTATCTGAAAAGCCTTGTCCTCTTTTTGTTAGTGAATCCCGCACCGTTTGCCCAGAATGGGATTTCGTCAAGAACTTCATAGTCTTTTTCATCTTTCAATGCCTTGAGCAATTTTTCTTTTTCCTCGGCACTCAATTTCCAAAACTCCCCTAACCTGTGGTCATATACAGCAGTGAATAAAAACACACTATCGTTTATCTTCTTAATCCGTTCAACAAAGAAAGGTAACTCAAAAACTCGTTTTGCTTCTCCGCCAGAGGTGTTTATCTCGTAAAACGGGGTCAGTGGTTCACCATTTTCTTTTCGCTTTCTGTCCTTTTCTTCTCGCCAAGAAACAAAAAGCAACCTCGAATCATCCAACCAAATTGGAGAGTTATCCCGATTTGATGAGGTAAGTTGCGATAGAGACCCTGTGGTGGTGTTATAAAGCCATATGTTGGAATTGTAACCATTTTCATCTTTGTTCATCTCATGGACAACGAAAGCCACTTTTTCGCCATTTGGAGAAACCGCCAAGCCTGAGACAAATTTGAACTTGAGCAAATCTTCCAGCATAATCCTTTCCACAGAAAACACCCCCAAGATTAGTTCGTAGTGCTTACTATTATTTTATCATATATCTAACAAAAATAAAAAATCCCGGCTCTAACCGGGATAAGTCATAAATATCTATTCTATTACCAATCTCTCCAAATGATTAAATGTTGCCACTTTCCTCCAATTTTTCATTTGGATATGGGGCTTGTCAACGAATCCTTTCCACATCCCGCCCCATTCCATACCTAAATTGAGGGCAATGCATCCACACCTTAGCCAAAGTTCATCGTTATACCACTGAGGTTTACCATCAACAACAGGCACAAAATCTGCTGCAAAACCGTAGTTATGTGCTGACACTATCAGTTTTGTAACCACATATCTATTCTTTCTCTCATCAATAGGCTCAAGCTTTGCTTCTTGCCTTAGCAAATTCACAACTTCCAACGGCTCACGACCTTGAGCGTACAAAGCTTTTTGAACAGCCCTTGACCTGTAAGTACTGTAAATCCAAACACTTATACCCTCTTTCGAACATTCCATTACAAACTTCTCCACATACCTTCTGAACTGGTAATTCAAATTGCTTAATCCTATTTCCAACTTTATCTCCCATCGATACGGTTCCGAGGATACTGGTAATAAAAGAAAGAAGAAAAAGACAAAAGCAAAACCAATTCTTAAGAGTTCGTTTGATATTCTCACGACTATACCTCGATATATGATTAACATACCCATATTCACAACATGTCCTATCTTAATCTTTTGCTAACCCGCTATATCTTCTCCAACTCTGCTTTTAAACCTCTCAAAATTTGCTGGTAATCTTCTTCACCACTTTCAACTTTGTCCATCAGTACTTCTAATTCGCGCGTGAAATCTTCGCTGACAAATTTGAACTTTTCTTTATCTGAATTGAAGAAGTTGTATACCTTCTCACCAAGAGCTGTGGGTAGTAAGTATCCGTTTCTCTCTATCACATACCCTCTTTCAAGCAATCTACTCACTATTGTCGCATATGTAGATGGTCTTCCAAGCCCGCGTTTTTTCATTTCTTCAACAAGTGAGCCCTGCGTGAACGGATAGACCTTTGGAATGGCACGCATGAATTTGTTAGCTGATACTTCTATCGTTCCTTGTGGAATTCTTACGAGCTTAATTGGAAAGACTTTGTTAAAACCTTCTTCAACTATCTCTTCATACACTTCCACTTCCTGGGTCTTATCAACAACCTCAAATTTCACATCGTAACCTTTGAGCACGACATTTTTCATCTGAGAAGCTATGAAGCGCTTGAATATCAAATCATATATCGCGATATGGTCTTTTGTAAATCCCTCAAGC
Organism: uncultured Fervidobacterium sp.; assembly: GCA_964452455.1. Taxonomy (GTDB): domain Bacteria; phylum Thermotogota; class Thermotogae; order Thermotogales; family Fervidobacteriaceae; genus Fervidobacterium. Next base: position 3,258 of record CAYVMA010000067.1, read on the forward strand.
TCACCGGAGTAAATCATCGCTTTGATATCCTCTATATCCAAAGCCCTGGTTGGTCTAATACATTCGTGTGCTCCACCTTCACCCCATGTTCTCGGTTTGAAGAACCCCTCTCCAAACGTTTCGGAAATATATTCCTTTGCCACGTTCATTCCAAAATCCGAAACCCTTGTTGAATCTGTTCTGTGGTAAGTGATAAAGCCTCGCTCGAACAAATCTTGGAGTACTTCCATTGTTCTGGAAACCGAGAGTTTGTACTTCTCAGATGCATCCTTCAATATCACATCCGTGGTGTAAGGTGGCAAAGGTGATTTCTCTATTCTTTTTTCCTCGCCTTTTGTTACTTTGACCACCTTTATCTCGTTGAAAAACTTTTCTGCCTCGTGTTTTTCTTCAAATTCAAACCTTAAATCCAACCCATCTTTAGAGATTGTTACAACGTATTTCTTTTGCTGGCTTTCCTTCGCCCGTTCTATCACCCATCCAAGAACAGGTGTCTGAACCCTTCCGGCGGACAGGTTACTGCGTCCGAAAAGTCTTTGGATAAGCTGTGAAAGTTCAAATCCTACCCATCTATCCGAAATCCTTCTCACAACCTGCGCTTTGACAAGATTTTCATCTACTTCTCTGTGCTCACGTAACGCGTTTAAAATCGCTCGCTTTGTGACCTCGTGAAATTCCATTCGCTTGATGTTTTTCGCATATACACTGCATAGATTCTTCAAATCCCAAGAAATCTTTTCACCTTCTGTGTCCGGGTCAGTTGCAATGAGTATCTGCTCGAATTCTTTGCTTGCCTCTCTAATAGCATTTACAATGCTCTCTTTCCCCTCGATAGTCTCATATACAGGAACATACCTTCCACGACCATTGTTAGAACTTTCCAAAACGCCAAAATAACCTTCTTCTTTATTTAAATCAAACACATGACCAAACGATGCGGTAATAACGACGTATTTGTCTTCTGTGATGACCTCATACAACTCGTGACCTTCGAGACTGCGAGATATTGGCTTTCCAAAGAAGTTTGCAATCGTTCTTGCCTTGTGAGGAGACTCTACAATAACAAGGACAGGTTTCAAGAAATCGTCTCTTCTACCTTCTTTTTTGCGCACACGTTCTCTGTCGTTATCTATCTCTTTTATCAACGTTGTGAAATCTATACTCTGCGCTTCCTTAAATACCACATCTGAGCTGAACCACCAGCGAAGCTTTCTAATCAAGTTGTTGAAGACTTTTTTATCATCCACAAGCACGTAGCTCAGCCCTTTTGTAATACCACCAACAAAGAGCCTCGATGTGCGTCCAGAAGCTTGGAGATAACCTGTGACGTCAGCAACAACCAAATACCATTTTCCATCTTCCTGCCTTAGTGTAATATCATCTGCTGAGTTTATTTTCTTGATAATCTCTTCAGACAGAATGAACTTTTTTATTTCCTCCCTCAGCTGCTCCACCCGGTCTTTCGGAGGATTTGCGACATTTCCAAGTTTAGTCAGTTCCTTCATCCATTTATCTATCGTCGGTGTCCATTTTTCTAACTCTTTATCCCTTGCTATCAAAGGTCTCAAAGTCGAAATAGCCAGGAGAATGTGTTTGACATTCCCTTCTAAATCCAAGCTCACAACAATCTTGGGGACACCATAGAATATGGCGTAGCGAATTACTTCTGGAATATCCAACCCACGTGCCAATGGGTTTCTATATGAGGATATACCAATAAGAACTTGGAGTTCTCCGTTTTTGTACCTTTCCAAAACTGCTTCTGAAAAATTCTCATAACTTTCGCTTGTAATTCCATGCTTGCTGAGAAGTTCTTTTAATTCATCAACTTTTTCTTTTCCATAATCGGAAGATACAAATACAAGTCCACCGTAGCCGAATTGTTTTATCTTCTCCACGAGCATGCTATCCAAAATCGCTTGGTTTGTTCCAACGTCTTCGTACACATCCTCAACATTTCTCAGATAGAAAACAGGACGACCAACATCAAACGAAAGAAGTTCCTTGAAGAGCCTTATTCTTTCAGACTTTGGATTACTCGTAGCAGATGAAACAACCATCACACCTTTTGCTTTTCTCGAAATTCTTTTAACATACTCTCGTAGTGAATTAATTTCCTCTGCGTTCTCTTCTGTCACATTTCTCCTCATCTTTATATACTTCATCGTCAATTCAATATCCCTTGGCTCAAATCCCAACAAATACAACGCCTTGTCTATATTCTTCGCTGTTTTCAAAAATGAATCAACGTCGTCGACAAAAATAAAACTAAAATCACAAGGAATAAGGTCGACATTTTTGTAAAGGAACATGGAAGTAGTCACGAGGATTTTGAATTCACCATTTGCAAGTCTTTCTTTGTTTTGGTCCTTCTCCTTTTTCGATTCCTCTATCCCTATCACCAACAAATCCTCAGACGGGACTTTATCTTTTAGTTTTTCATAGCTTTGGAGGACCAAAAGCCTGGTTGGAAGAATGATGTAGGATTTTTTGTTGTGCTCTGCAAAGTATATTGCCGAGGCAAAACCCCAAGAAGTCTTTCCAATACCTGTTGGTGCCAAAAGTGCGAATGAGCGTTTCAAAAGCAGCTTCTTCGCCCAGAATTTTTGCAACTCCCACGGTTCAAATCCCACGTATTTTCTAAATGTCTTTTCCCATTCTTCGTACTCTTTGTTCAAATTGCAAAATCCTCTAAGCCCTCTTAAATTACTAGGACGACAAAGGGCTTCCTTGCCCTCGATGTCTTCTTTCAAACAATTCTCACAAGGAAGCCCTTTAACCAATCTTGCTGAAGATATATCTCCACCACAATTAGGGCACAATTGCTTAAATATTGCTTCGAGCGTGGATGATTGTTGTGTCACTATCTCCATTTCTTCACTCACTCCTCAAGCGTTAACCCTATGTTGTGTGCACCGAGAAGCGGTGTGATTGAAGCGATAATCACCTGGCCTGAAAGATTTGATATGAACCTTTCAAGAAGATGAGTATCGAGCACGTTAAATGGTTCATCAAACAAGAATACCGGTTCGTAATGTTTCGTCTCCTCTATGAGCTTCTTAAACGCAAGCACTATCGATAGATACAACAAACGTTTTTGACCTTCTGAAGCATAATGCCTTGCGAGAAGGTCTTTGTAGTAAAGCAAATAGTCATCTTGCGAATGTGGACCTATTGTTGTTGTTTGCTCAGCAATATCTTGGTCGATGTAATCTAAGAAATTCTTCCCTTTGAACTCGCTCTTGTATTCTATCTTGAACGTTTTATCTAAATACTTGGAAAGTTCTTGAACCATTTGTTCTCTTTTTTCCACAATCTTATCCGCCATTATTTGCAAGTCCTTAGCAGTTTCAATCAAATACTCTCTATCAATCATTTCGGATTCTTGCTTTAAATACTCATTCCTCTCGTCCAAGAGTTTTTCATATGCTCGCAGTGTTTCGTAGTAGTCCAGGTCAAGTAACGAAAATATCTCATCAAAGAACTCTCTTCTCTGTGCGGGTCCGCCATCTACCATTGAATAATCCCTGAAGCTGAACGGAATAGCGATAAATATCTCCTGAATATCTCTGAATCTCTTAACCTTGGAGCCATCAAGATATGCTACCTTTTCTTTCTTGTCTCCCTCTTGCGCATACACTATCTCTATCGTATGTTTCTCTTCACCGCTCATTATCCTACCTTTGATTTCAAAATGCTTCTCTCCAACTTTCAATACTTGATAATCTCTTGCACCTCTGAAAGAACGGGGGTTTGACAAATAAGCAACGGCTTCTAAAATAGATGTCTTACCTGAGCCGTTCGGACCATAGATAACGTTTATACCATCACTAAACTGGACTGTGTGCTCTGAAAAGTTCCTAAAGTTTTTTACAGTAAGTTCCTTGATAACCATCTTTTTCTTTTCCATCCTATACACCCCCTTTGAGATAATATTTCTACACTATGTATTTTACTACTTTTATCCAAAAATTCAAAATCGGCATAAACACTCGGTTCCAAAAACATTGATAAATACAAGAATTACAAACCATTTCCTTTTGGTCTTTGATTAAATTTAACTTTGAGCAAAAAAAACAAAACCGTGGCACAATTGCCACGGCATTGATTTCAACTCTTCAGTCAATTTGAAAAACCTTATTTTCTAATTGCGTTCTTAGATTATACACCTTGCAACTGCGTAAGAACAACGATTTTCAAATTCCTCCGTAAAAAGAAACCAAAAGTAAACAAACACATGAATGCCAAACACACCCAACCCTCTACTCTCATTCAACTGCCACCTTTGATTATCATCTTTTTCAAAGGAAAATTCCTTACCTAGAACAAAGCGAGAATGGTATACCCCTCAATGCACTTCCATCTCTTTCAGAGAGGAGTTCCTTCCTAAGGGTATTTGGTATATGAGAGGAGTGTGAGCGTATGTTTTGTAGTTTCCATCTCTTTCAGAGAGGAGTTCCTTCCTAAGTAGAGAAGGGCTCAGCGGTTGCT
>CAYVMA010000068.1:0-4176 GCA_964452455.1 uncultured Fervidobacterium sp.
TGACAAAAACACTATCTCCTTAACGTAGTATTCTAGGCCTGAACTCAGTAAATAATGGAACTTTTGAACCTGCTGACCTGGTTTTGTTTCACTCGCTTCAAAAATCTTTTTGAAAACACCTTCTGATGACAATACAGATAAATATAGGACCTTCATATCGGTTACCCCCTTCCTTCTAATTAGAGACAATGTTAACTAAAAGTACTGAAACTCTCCAAAAACCTTATTATTCTTTAAATAGGGACCCCCACCAACTCTTATCTAAAGGAGTTATCCCGATATGAATAACTCAACGCCTTCTTGCCTAATGCGGTTCTTTGTCTACAAAAAACGGTCACGACAAATACGGCAATCAACAATTCTTCTGAAAAAACTGCAAACGTACTTTCAAACTTTCTTATTCTCAAAAGCGCAAAATCTTCTCTTTCCCTTACCCTAAATGCCCTTCTTATGGTAAATCTATGAAAAGTCACAAAGTTCGTCGCTCTTTCGTCGTTTTCCGTTGTAGAACTTACCATATCAGAGATAGAGTTCCTTTTAATCTCGCTGAACCTGTCACTATCTTTGCTGATTACTTTAAATACTTCCGCTTCCTTAATTGTCTTGAAAGCTTTCGTTTTGTATATGAAACGCAATTGTTCCTTCAGGACTATTACTAACTCTTTGAATATCAAAGCCTCTTATGTTTCCATCTACGAGTGAGTTATTAAATTGTGTACCTTATTCTCCGTGCTTTCACCAACATTTGACATTGAGAATGTTTTCAGATTTCGTACCGTCTTGGTGCATATGATGCAGTAAAGCTGTCGTTCAGGAATATTTTCTTTCGAAATTCTCGAAAATGACTTGCGCGTAATATGACCAATTAAAGTGTTCTCGAATAGTTTTAAGAGCATTTTTTCTTACTGTCTCATAAAGAGCAAGTTGCTGTTCAATAGTTCGTACTTTTTTAACAAATTCGTCTGAGCTATTGAATTCAACAATGTTATACATGTCTTTGAACACTTTTGTTGTTTTGACATCATATCCTGTAGCTAATACGACCTTGCCTGCTGCCATGCTTTGTAGTATCTTGATCCTTAAACCGCTTCCCATAACTGTAGGAGATATTACATATTTATGTCTACATAGCTCATCGTTTATGTCTTCAACAAATCCTAAAAACCTGACGTTATACTGTTCTAAATTATGGATTCCCAATATCTTCTCCCACTCGCGTTGTGAACCGCTGGTTATTGAGAGGACGAAATTGTTTTGCTTAATATAATGGAGAGATGGTATCCAAATTTCCCTTATAAACCACCTTAGGTTTACATGATTTTGCTGTGCCCTTATATTGGAAGGTATAATAAAGGTTCCCTTAAATTCTCTCGTTTCACAGATTCTGCCGACCTCAAAGCCATCGTACAGTACAGAAAACTTGGTTGCCAAATCCGGTCTCAACCTTTTTGCCATCTCATAGTCGTAGTCAGAGATAAAGAAAACTTTATCAAAAAGCTCCCAATACTCCTGCTCCAATGACTTCGCCTTACTTAGTTGCCAGATACCTATTGCTTTATAAATCGGGTTTTTAGTAGTATTAACAAACTGCTCTACCAAGGAAAATTCAATATTATGCTCGCGTAAAAATATTTTCAGTCTTGGAATAAGTTCCTTTAATTTCACAGAGTACAAGGCCATATGTGGAGCGCTCGTAAAGATGTACTTTATGTCCTCCTTGAGTACGAGCTCTTCACATAATTTGTAAATATCGTCAGAATAATACTTGAGCCATTTAAAAGGGACTCTTTTAAATACGTTTCCTATCAAGTCTGAAACCTTGTCGTTAGTATCCTTTACGACAGGATGGTACTTAACGCCCAGTTCCCTAAAGTGGCTTACCGCATTGCTAACCTTATCGTCTATTCGGCTCACTGGTGTTACGAAATGTACTTCAAAATGGTTTCTCAGGTATTTCACCGGGAAATAGATGCTTAACTTTCCACCATCATTTGGTGGATATGGGTTTTGCGGAGCTAGAAAAAGAAGTTTGGGTTTCAACACGCTGCATAACCTCCTTTTGGTTGTAATACATTGACTCTATCAGTGCAATTGGGACCCATAAGACATATAGCAATGTGTATTCTGATCCTATAAAGAGTTGAATAACAGTATACAAAAGTACCAGTTCAAGTGTAATTTTTCTCTCGAGCTCTATGTTTAAGTTCTTTATATAGTTGAAACTGTTCCTAAAAATCACAAGCCAGAATATGACAGCAATCCAACCACTGAATACTATGCTCTGTGGTATTCCAGCTTTTGCCCCGAGGTTTTTTCCTGTAGATATGATATACAAGATCTCATAGGAAGAAAGGGAAATACCAAAGAAATTCTTAAACAAATTGGCAGCTATTCCAAAGCTCTGTGATAAAACCTCTGGGTAGTAAAAAAGATAACTTCCATAACCAAGACCCAATGGATATTTGAGTAAGATGATCAACGCAGAAACAAAGCCTGAGAATCTTGTCGAAAGCGAGGAGAATTCCCGAATGTCAATGGAAAGCGCAGGAATCAAAAACCTCAAAATCAGATATGTGGAGAGCAGTATCATGAAGAAAAGCGCGATATTATGCTTCACATTTTTGCCTCTTCTCAAAAACGAGATAACAAGAGTCAAAAATATTGCAAAAAAGCCACCCTTTGAGTTTATAAGAATAAAGATCGCACCTGAAAATATTAGTACAAGAATCCTAGAATAGATACTCTTGGAAAAAAATAAGGTGAGCAAGCTAACTACGACGTACAGTAACACAGCGTGTGATGGTTCAGAAGTAAATAGTCTCAGTCTTGCGTACTCTTTAGGCGTAGCATGGAATAGTTCTAACTTTTCGGGGTACAGATATTCAATTACCCCAACAAATGTTAAACAAATGAAAAGCACTGTAAAAAAGCGCTTTATTTTGTCAACAGGTAAGGTTCTAAAAACTGATACAAGTAGGTAATAGACTATAAAGTGTAGCAAAGAAAGTGATGTAAAAGCTTCGAAGGTCTTTACCAACATACTGATTCCGTAGGCATACGATTCACCCGTTGTTAAAATCAGCAAGTATAGCAACAACAAGGAGAAAAGTAACGAGATTACCACGTATGAAAGAAACAGCTTCGAGTTTTTTGTTAGTTGCAACCTAAAATTCTTCAGAACCAGTATAAAAACGAAAACGAAAGGCGCAAAGAACACCATTAGGCTGTGTGTTACTGTTTTCTCATAAATGGGAAGATCAGTAAAAACCATTCCTATGCACAGAATTAAAAACACTGTCGCATACAGTTTCGAACTTCGCATATTCCGTGAAAAAGTCGTCATAATCGCTCCCTCGCGTACAAACAAGTTTGAAACTGGCAGAAAACGCACTATTTGTCGCATAATAGAAAATTCTCCCAACTATTTCCAGAAGGAGTTTTACCAATCCTGTCTTTGGATAGCCTGACTCTATAAGATTCTTCACGGGCTTTCAAGCCAGGTTTACCAATTCGTTACACTTTTCAAAGGTCGTAAGCACGCATTCAAATCTTCTTGCTTGCAAGGAATAAGCGATACCCTTTGTTTTACTACAAACAGTAGAGGCTTAGAAAGCCCCAAAAGCTAAAAACTTTTACAATGACCAGCCATTCCAAACGTATATCGAAGAGAGCGATTACTTTTTTAGCCACTGACAGGAATTTTATTGGGTCCTTCTGTTCGTCTAGTCTTGCAACGTTTCCAACTATTTTAAAACCTTTCGGAATACCAAGCTCTTGTCTCAGGTCACTTGTTAATTCACAATCCATAGGTGGCAGTTCGTTTCTGATAAGCCGAGACTTGTGCTCGCTATAAATACCAAAGCTTTTTGCAAACTGGATATCTCGTTCACTCGTATAAATAACCACATCACAGAACGCTGTCGCAAGCTTTTCAGCAAATATGAACAATTTCCGTTTTACTCCGCATCAACGCATGTTTCCTAGAGACATAGGGAAGAAATCTATAAAGCTTTTTTCCAAAGTAATTGTCTGGCTATCTTATTTGTCAGTGCCTTCTGAAAAGTACAGCTCGTGAAGCTGCGCTAGAGTGACTCTTGAATCAAACATCGAATGGAACCTTTCAAGCGCTCCTCTCGACAGACGATTATACAGCTCCTCGTTGAAATAAAGTTCTTC
>CAYVMA010000069.1:0-9310 GCA_964452455.1 uncultured Fervidobacterium sp.
TTGGAATGATTTCTGTCATTGTTTCAACAATTGCGGAGAATATTTTGTCATTCACGAGGACTATGTCGGTTTTGAGTTTGTTTTTTATGTAATCAACTGTAGCTACATTTTTTGAAATAATTTCCGCAACTTCTTTTAATGTTTCATTCTTTACCGCTTTGAATTTGAAGTCTTCAAGCATTATTTCGTTCTGTTCTTCTACTTCTATAACGAAAGCTGTTTCATTGTCAATATTCAAATTTTGAATCCTTTCGATTAAGTCTGCTTTTCCAATTTCTCTAAGGAACCTTATTAATACAAGTGGTGATGTTACCCATACGAATAGTTTTTCAATGTGTCTTACTGGGAAGAGTAAGATTTTCGCTTCGGAAAATGCGATTTGTCCTGGGGTTGATTCTTTGTTTTCGTCTGAAGCCGACGGGTCACTACCAAAAATGAGTTCTTCTGTTTCCTTTTTGAATTCTAAATTTGACCTGAGCGAACCTTTGATGCCTTGGATAATTGGAAAGCCCGTGGTTCTTTCTCTTTGGATTGGTAAGTCTACGATTCCAACATCCATGCCTTTTCCTGCATGAATTTGCGATTCAGCATACATAGTAACAACAAGTTTCTCCAAGTTTTTGTTTTCCATACTTCTCAACCTCCTATTTATTAAATATTGGCTTTGAATTTTTCATATGTTGTATAAATGAAACTTCCAAAACCAAAAAGGTTATGCTTACTTTTTTTGATTACGTCCGTTTCTGACGGTATATTTTCAAGATAATACACGGTACCTGGCGCGACTGCATGATAAATAGGTCTTGGACGACCAGAAGCATAATCCCAACCTGAAATAACCATCTTTTTTCCTGAAGCTATGGCAAGTATTTGAGAGTTTCCAAATTTGAGGTCAGAAGGTGCGATACCCCCATCGTATATGGCCGGGGTAATGAGCATTATCGCTATTTGCTCATGATTTGTGTTTTCAGGTTTGTCAAAAAGTGTTGTGGTTACTTTTTCTACACTTATTCTTGCCCATCTTTGTTTTGCTCCTAAGAATACTCCTTCAAGTTTTTCAAGTTCTTGAACTGTCTCTTTGCTATCAGTTATCATGAAGAATCCACCGTTTTTGAATCTGTAGACGTTCATCGTATAAAGCATTGATTCTCTGACTTTTTTGTAGTCTTTTTCTAACGCAATGCCAACTTTTGATTCAATAACAAAATTTTTTGGTGAACTCAGTTTGAAGCTTTGCCCTTGTTTGTATTTTTCGAGCTCTCTTAGTTCGATATATACTTCTTCTGCTGGCTCGATATTTATCATTTCCGGAATCCAAGCCAAGCCCTTCAATGTAAAATTTCCAACTTTTGTTTCAGCTTCAAAGTACTGCATTCTTTTGTACTGTTTCTCCTCGTTGTTATGCTTGAGATATACATTCTTTGGTGCGGGGAAGTAATGTTTTTTCTGACCGTTTTCTTCGGAGTAAATAAACGGACCTATTAGTTTTATCTTCCCAGGGTTGTTCTCATCTCCAACAAGTTCTTGAAGTTGTTTTGGTATATTTGGTTTTTTATGATACTGTAGCTCAATACCATGGGCTTTTAGTATCGCACTACGTACTGCTCCGTAGAAGGGATGTGGTGATGGATACACTGTTTGTGCGTATCCTCCTGAACCAAACTGTTTGACTTCACGAAACGCTACCCATTCTTCAGGTTCGAAGTAAACAAAATAGTATTCTTTGCTCATTAATTACCACCTCGCTTATCTCCTCGTTTTGTAAACCTAACGGTGAGTATTAGGTCAAATGGATTGGATGGTTTTTCTAATACACTTGAAGTAGCGAACACTCTTTTCGCGTACTCTTTTAGTTCTTTTGTAAAGCTTTTGAACTCTTCCGATTTTTTTGACTTGGCATCAGATTTTCTGAGTATATACTCAATAACCCGCTCAAGAAATTTTTCGTCTTCTTTAGCGAGTTCAAGATCACTTTCCAAGATTTTGTAAAATGAGCGATGTGATAGTTTGAATTGCTCTGATTTTTGATATAACTCATAAGATTTTTCGATAACATCCATACCATCTATTTCCCATTTCGACCCAACCTCTTGGATTTGCCCTGACCTTCTAACTATTGCTATGCTAAACGCGTTTCTGCCAAGTTTTTCTTTTGCTCTTTGTTCTTGTTTTCGTGCAAGTTCTATTGCTACTCTAAGTGGTGATTTGTGATTTATTATCGATATTCCAGCACTCATCGTTGCAGTTGGTCCCATCATTGTTGTGTATGGGATATCATTTTTGTAAAGAATTCCGTTATCAAATTTGTACGTTGTGTTGTCTACTTTGAGTTCTACGTTTCCTATTCCTGAATACATTTTTCTTATTTTGTTTGCACACGGGAGTACTTTGTCTGCTGGCAAGATTGCAAGCACATCATCTCCACCTGCGTATATAAGCATTCCTTGGTATTCGTCTTCTACCACGTATTGAACAAGTGAAGAGAAGATTCCAAGTGTTCTTGAGACGGCTTTCTGATATGAAGGAGTTAATATCGGTTTATCAAAGAAAAAGTTTCCGCCTGGGTCATTATTTCGAATTTCTTTCAGAGTTTGAACTGCTTTATCGTGTAGCATTTTGTCCATAGTTGGTGCACTTTCGCCAGAGACCAACTTTCCCATTCTGTCTCCATCCATCATGAGAACAGCAATGTATCCGTTTTTGAGCTTTTGCTGAGTTTCCACAGCGTCCAATTCCAATTCTCCAGATACAACTTCTTCAGCTATTTCTTTGTTTACATCATTTTCTAATGCAATTTCAAGCACTGATTTAAACCCAACTCGCTCATCGAAAAGCTTTTTGCTTACTAATACATCCCTGAGGAATCTTTTGACCGTATTCACAGTTCCAAGGTAATCTACTTTTACTTCATTCCCAGCTGTATCTAAGACTTCTACACATGCCCTTACTCCAGCTCCAAAATCGTCTGGAATTCTCTGTGCTCCGATTTGTTCATCACTTTGGTACGGATAGAAATACCTAATAGTTTTTATGGCATTTAATCTCGATGTCAGCACTTTGAACACGTAACGATAAAAACTACCGGCATTTATTTTGTAACCACCTTTTGACTCGATAAACTCAATAAATGAAATGTAGCTTTCAAATTCGTTTATGAAGTTTTTGTCGGTAGTTACGTATTCTATGATATTCCTTACTCCACTTACACTATCAGGTAATGGAATCATTGTTGAGTTGATTATCGGAAATAGTTCGATTTGTTTTTTGTATTCTTCAATATTTTTGAGCCCTATTGATTTTTCGTTTGGGTTTTTCAATCTTTTTTCTAAGACATCAGTTGCTAATTCTTCCCAGGATTTTTTCACAACTTCCTCGCACATATTTATTACTTTTTTTGCTTCCCAAGCCGGAACTATTGCAAGGAATACGTTAGGTATGGAAGCTATTTTTTCGTCCATGAGCGGTTCAGTAAATAGCGTAACACCTAGTCTTTGCAGAGTTCTATAAACAAAAGCGTTTCCTCTTAAGTATGGATAGATGATATTGTCAAATCCGTAATTGATACCTATAAATTCAATTGCCTTATACGTTAAATAAGATAGTAAGTAGCTACCTGCCCATAAATCTACAGTTTTTCTTGCTTGAGCTATAAGTTCCTGGACTGGTCCTATTGCGAACATAACAAGAGCTGCATCGATTTGGTCACCTTTTTTGCATGATTGCAATGCTGCTGTTATTTCAAGGTGGTCAATAATTGAATGGTTCGGAACACGTGTGTCTGCAGGCATAAAACCAACAAAGTCTGTCAGATAACCAAGTTCCCACCAGAGTGCATGGTAAAATTTTTCATCATCGGTATTTTGCTCTCTTATCATTTTTATTTTGTTTTTTAGTTCTTCTGTGTGTTTTTTCTGTGAGTTTTCATCAGCTATCTTGGAATAAAGTTCTTGTTCTAAAACTGTAATTTTTTCTCCGCTTATTGGATGAATAAAGTATTTAAGTTCGTTCATACCTACTCTAATTTGTCTTCCATATAGTTCATTAGGTAATGGGATTCTGTCGAGTGAACTTCCAACTATGTCTTCTTGACCTCGAATGTTTGGAACACCTGCAATGCTACATAGCTCATTTGAAAGATTTTCATGTGATTTTATGTCAAACGCTTTGAAAACTGGGTCATGAAGTAAGGCTGCTGCTTTTTCTTTCCAATTAATTGCTGGCATTATTGTCACCTCCTGATGAAAAGTACATTTTCTTGAAATCTTGGATAGCTTGAACAAGTTCGTTCCAGTCTGAAGTTACATAGGCACTTTCCTTATCGATTAAAGTATTTTCACGTTTCTTTGCCGTGAATCTTAGTTTATAGTACTGGTCAGATAAGACTGCCGAGATGTTACTTTTTAAAAGGATTCCATAAACAATGTATTGGTTATTGTCATTTTTCAGTACAGTGAACCTTATCGAACTCTGTTTTCTACCCACGTTATTTCCAGAATCAGAATTATCGATGTAGGGTTCGAATTTTGCTGTTATTCCTGTTTCTGGGAAATAATATTGCAATGGCAAGCCAAGAAGTGCCGGTGGAATCTCTAAACGCTTGGTTTTCAACATTTTAGGCTTGAGCAGAACAGTTTTAAGTTCTTTTACACAATCAGAACCATCTTTTGTTCTTTTTCTCAGGTAATATTTCAATGCTTTGTACCATCCTACAGGTAGGCCTTGGCTATTTTTGGAAATATCGAAAAGCTTTACAAAAACATCAGGAATACTATTTGCTGTGATTTCTGTATTAACAACAACGAAAGCATCATCACACAGGTTTGGAAAATCCAGAAGTTCTTTCTTTGGTTCATCAAGGAGTATGAGTACATTCTGAAGAGGTGTATTATTTGCTATTTTTTTGTGTTTGACGAAATCTCTTAATGCTTGTTCAACTTCTGCTAAAGTTTCATCAATACGTTTCTCAAGATTCACATCTTTTGGTAGTTTTTTCACAAACACTATTTCTTCCCGCGGTCCGACAATTTCAAAACCACCAAAGCCATTGGTTGTTTTTGCACCAAAACCACCAAGTAAGCTTGTCAATTTTAGAAGGCTGAGTATAACTTTTTTTGTGAAGATGTCTTTAAATGTAAAGTTTAAGGTGAAGCTTTTGGATGGAACTAAATAGTATGAAGTAACAGGTTTATTCCTATCAATAATGCCGTACAATGCATAGTTTAATTTCGGTCCGCCTAAATCTCTTGAGATGTTTCGGCCGTAATTAAGTTGTTTCAAATCTGCCGTGTTATATTCCACCCAAACTCCAAATGGTGCTTTTTTCTTCTGGGAGCCGAATATTTCGTTTTCAAGTAGTTTCAGTCCAGCGTATTTTTCTTTTTCATACGTTTGGTAAAGTTCATATAGTTCTTTGTTTTCTTTTGGAGATTTCGGTTTATTAACCTCGTTGAGCTTGTAGATATCAATAATCCTTGGCGCTACTGCTCGAAACCAAAAATGTAGAACGCCTTTAACACTTTGCCCTGTAAGGTCGAATTCTCCAGTTTGTGGGTCTTTTCGTGAGATGATTGGAGTTACAACTCTACACTTTACCTCGGTGTAAATCATATATTCACCTCCTATTTAGGCTTTAAAAATACTAACTTTTTAACTTTAGCTCAGTTATCTGTTTCTTTTTTGCTTATCTTTCCATTTTTGGTATTCTTCGTACTCGTTTTTAAAAATCGCATAGACCAAATCAATTACTATTCCTGAGACAAAACCGCCAAGTGGTAATCCTAAAATGACTATTTGCCCGTCCAGCTCCTTGTCAGTATACAACAAGACAAAACTTGCAGCTTTAACAGCATTCTTGCTAATGTTTGTGTATCTTTTTTCGTGGTAATCTTTAACGAGGTTGTGGAATAATTCGAGTATCTCTAACCTGCCTGCACCCAGCATTTGCAGTGAATCGCCCTTTGGAAGGATTTTGCTCACTATGCTTGGCATTTCGGATATCAATGCAATATGATTGTCTGTGATACCATTAATTGCACTTTCCACAAAACCTACATTAACTACGCTTTCAATGTTTTGAGAAGTGTCCGCTCTTTCTGTTTTTTCTTTCCTATTCACTGCAATCCCTCCTCAATACTGATAGCTATCATGCGAACCAATTTTATTGTATCATTTTTTTGTAAAAACATTTACACTTTTTTGGAAAAAACTGCGGCGGGGGAACCGCCGCAAAACCGGAAGTTTGTAGGTAAATCTTAGAAGGAGAACGCAAAATCAATTATTGGAAGTATGTAGATTGTGTAGACTGAAAATGTAAAGCTGTTGTCGTTGTTGATATATTCTGTCCCGATTCCAATGTAAGGTACAAAGAGAGCGATTGTTCCCCACTGCCAGAAGTTGTTCCAAGAACCTGGTTTCATTGGATTATAGTAGTTTCTGCTAACGTATCCTAAAAAGACGAAACTAATTCCTTCGTAGCCAATTGTTTCGCCTTGTGTGTTAGAGACTGGTGATAGATACGATAACGTCGGAAAGGTTAGTCTGTCTGGAGCACTTTTTGAAACAATCACTGTCTCAAATTCAATTTCCATCTTTGCATATTTTTTGACGTTGTTGATTTCATAGGCTATCATTAACGTCCTTTTTCTAATATTTCCGGAAATTCCGGTCACAAACCAA
Source organism: uncultured Fervidobacterium sp. (assembly GCA_964452455.1). GTDB lineage: Bacteria > Thermotogota > Thermotogae > Thermotogales > Fervidobacteriaceae > Fervidobacterium. The sequence continues at coordinate 6,676 of CAYVMA010000069.1, forward strand.
CCGCTTGACGAAGAATACGTGATATGGCTTTGTGGAACGGCTAAGAACGATGCTCTTTCACCTGGTGGAAGTATCGAAGGAACTTGTGGTTGGTCTGATACTATAAACCTTTGCCCTTCTTTGATGAGTCTTGCTGGTTTTCCGTTGTTATCTGTGAAAACAGATTCGTCCCAAATGATTTTTATAGGAATTTCTTGTTTGTTAACGAAGGTAATCTTTAAAACTTTTTGCGCCATTTGAATAAGGTTCGTGCTCCCATAGTGCTGAAGCTCTACCAGTATTTGCAAGTCTTCGTTCTCGAAGGTTGCTATGTACTTATCTTCTGAAGTTACGGAACTTGAAACGTTTGTTGCGCTTTGTGCCAAAACAAGTGCTGAAAACAAACCGAATAGGAATACCGCTAAGATAATCTTCTTCTCCACCATGTTAAAAGTTCCACATCCGCTTGATTTTGAAGTCTCTTACACCAACAGTGTTTGATACCAAAAACCGACTACTCAATTTCTAAACTTGCTTCTTATAGTTTCTATCGCCTCCTTTGCTCCTTCGAGAGGAAATTCGAAGTGAACTAGTCCATTACCATACCAGTTAAGTTCAAGTAAGAATTTTTTGTGCTGCATGACTTTGGAGATAGCATTAGTATAATCAGCAAAATGTAAGAAGTTTGAACCGACTTTTTGATAGAATGTGGTGTAATTTGGTTCCAACTCATCCCATTTAACTCTTGTAGTTATGATTAAATAACCGTTTCCAATGTTAAAGTCTTCAATATTTGGAATAGTGCTGAATCCAATGTAGATCCACTCATTTGTTCCATCGTTTCCAATACCTATCCAAGCTTCTGTGTCGTTGTAAGGGAAAGACATAGGTTTGAGTGATTTGACTTTCGGAGATATCGCATACCACGTCTCTTTTCCGGTCATTGGGTCTTTTTCACTTACAATCTTCCATTGACTTGAAGAAGTGTTACTTGGAGTTTGAACACACGACACCAATAACATAACTGTGAAAAATAATAACACCACAACAGCTAAAGTTTTTGACTTTATCACCGCAATCAACCTCCTTCAAACATGCAAATAGTTGAGAAACAAGCCAACCGCACAATAATCAGCCCGCAAGTTCTAAAAAAAGTTTCTGTAAGCTTCCCACCCCCTTCTATCGCATATGAGGTATTCAACGTTTTCCAAGTAATATAACGTTTTGGAAGGGAGAATCTGACATATAAAAACAAAAAAGCCTGGCAAAAGCCAGGCCAGTTTTGTGAGTATTTATACCATTTTTCAATCGTTCATTTCACTTTCAAATCGTTCCGTTGATTCTATTCTTTTTGCTTGCCCCAATCCCATAGTCACTTTGTAACCAACCCCTGAGTAAAAAGCGAATCGCGAAAGCACATTAGCAGCGACAAGAAGTTCACTGTCTGAAGGCACCCAGAATACAACTCTTCCAACAAAGCCTTGAAGATAAAACCCAGGAAAGTAAACTTTCTTCTGAACTACGTCTTGTTCAAGTATTTTAATTTCTTTAAACCTCTCAGCCAAACCTTCGTTGAGTTTTATTGAGCTGTACTTATTAAACTTCCGCAACAAGCTGGTAAAAACCTTCTCAGGCTCAGGTGCCCTTAAGTGGAGGTCGCCTATTCGAAAAAGTGTGGGAGTAAAGAACTTCATCGTAATGATGTTTTCAGAGTTATCAAGGCTAAACAACTCTTCTTCGGAGGTCACTCCAGACCACTTGTGGTTTTTATCTATTACAAACCCATCAAAAGCAAAAGAAACATCATCAATTCTCATCGGTTCAGAGGATAAATTTTGTTCAAAAACTCTGTTTGTAAATAATTCGAAAAGTCTGTCTTCAAGCAGAGTAACTCGAACCAGATACGTTTTTCCTTCTTTGACCTCAAGAGGTTTGCTAACGTTATGCCCAATAAACGAAGAAACGGTAAAAGACTTGTCTGAAATATTAGAATGTAACTCATTTGATAACTCAGCATCGGCTTCCTTTAATACTTTAAAAAACCATCCATGAATCTTTCTGCCTGCGTAAAAATTTATTGCTCCATCTTCTAGAGCTCTGAATTTTAAAATAGGACTGTAGAACATCCAAAATACCTCGCCTTTGTTAGACTTTTGAAATCATTTCGGTAATTCCAGAATGTTACCAACTATGTAAGGTTCTTTTTTCTGCTCATCGTAAGGTCTTTCGTCATATGCTATCACAGTTTTAATTTTCTTACCATACCTTACATTATCTCTAATTCTTTCAATCATGTAATTCAAAAGTTTGGTTCCACCAGTTAGGTTTATCACTAACTCTGTGGCATCCTTCAACTTTTCATTTGCTTGCTGAACAACTTTGTGGACCTCGTCCAAACCTTTGAACGGGTCGTTCACATGTATAACATGATATTCGCCTTTGAATTCTGCTCTTTCAATAATCTCTGGCACAAGCCTTTCGCCCTGCTCGGATGTGACAATTACAAGCAAATCTCCAGGAATTAATTTCAGAACTGTATAAAGTGCACCTGGTCTCGTTCCAAGCGGTGAAAGTATGGCTTTCAACTGTTTGCTTGGCGTGTAATTTGAAACTATTGATTCGAAATCCTTCTCAATCAAATTTTCAATCTCTCTCC
>CAYVMA010000070.1:0-35777 GCA_964452455.1 uncultured Fervidobacterium sp.
TCCGATCGCAAAGGTCGTGGGTTCAAACCCCCCCCCCGCTACCAGAAAACCCGGGCACAAAAAGTGCCCGGTTTTTGTTTGTTTTTGTTCTTCAAACCCCCTATGCACTATTTATTGCCCGGGATATACAACGAGAATTTAGCAGCAAAGTTTTCGTAAGAGGTTTCCGTTAACTGAACAACCTTAGTTGGATGAAATCTTAATCCGACACCAAAGAAAAGCAGATAAACCTTCCCAGCTTTTCCAACAATTATATTTGCATTTGGAGGAACGATTATGTCGTAATTCGTTTTTATCCGTGGTTCTTTAAAATAAAAGAACCTGTAGTTAGAAAGTCCGGGTTTTAACTCTCCGCTAAAATATGTCTTTTCCTTGTCTTTTACTGTGAACCAACTACTTTCATTACCAGCAACAAAGACCATAAAATAACCAGTTGTCGGGTCATCGTTTAGTGCAACAAGTATCCTTTCGAAATCGTATCCGAAGTCTCGCAAGTAATTTGCTGCTGCAATGTATTTGTCAACCAGTGAGTTTGGGGCGAGGAGGTCTTTGAGCTTTTCGTTTTCTGCCTTCATTTCTGAGACTTTATTATCCACATACTCTTTCAGTTCGTTATATTGTTTTAGGAGTTGGGAATAGCGAACAAAGTTCCCAAGCGAGAGAATTACAGATACGATTACAATTGTGAAGAACAACATGCCGAAGAAAGAAGAAAAATCTCTGGTTTTTTTCTTCTTAGCAATAGGCATTTTTACCACTCCTTAGAATCCAAAGTTAAATTATTAATTGTTTCCAGCCTTGTTCGTTTCACATAACCTCGCGTGCCTTTTTAGACACAGCTCGAGCTTTAATCAAAAGCCCTACAAGTGCGGAAAACACCAACGTTGAAGTTCCTCCGTAACTTATAAAAGGCAAGGGAATACCGGTCACTGGGAGTATTCCGAGGTTCATCCCTATATTTTCAAACACATGGAAAGCAAAGACAGAACACACGCCAATTGCGACAAATTCCCAGAAGTCATCTTTATAACGTCCCACTCGCATTAAACCTGCCAGTAATATTGTAGCATATAAACCCAGCAAGATGAAACTGCCAACTATACCAAATTGCTCTGCAAATGCAGAAAAGATGAAATCAGTGTGTTGCATGGGAACAATGCGCATGTTTGTCCCTGTTCCCAACTCGTAACCAGTTCCGAAAATTCCACCGTTGGCAATCACGGACCTCGACATTATCACATTGTATGCACCTTCCTGAAAGTGCTCTTCAGGATTAAATAGTGAAAGTATTCGAACGCGTTGATAGTCTTTAAGCAAAAAGAAAAAAGCAAAGGGAATAAACGCTATCATGGTCCCAACAATTGTGAAAATATACTTCTTTTCCACATCACTTGCAAGCAACATAGAGAACCAGATAAAACCAATTAGCAAAGTCATACCCAAATCTGGCTCTAAGAATATGAGCCATGCTGGAAGAACTGATATTATAGATAATATCAGTGCTTTGGTCTTGTGATACTTTGAAAATATAGAAGCCAGCATCAAGACTACCGCAAATTTAAATATTTCAGAAGGTTGCAAATCGAAAGCCCCTATATCGATCCATCTTCGTGCACCGTATACGGTTTTTCCAAAAACAAGGACAAAGACAAGCAAAACTACCGAAATAGCGTAAATATACTTTGTGTATGATTTTATCCTTACTTCTTTTTCAAAGACTACGTAAAACATTGTTACAATACCCACAATGTTCCATATAATTTGTTTAGTGAAACGCGACTGCTGAGGAGTGTCTTTAACAACACTTCGGAGTGTAAGGGTACCAACAATCATTATTGCTATTACGACGAAGATGAGTAAGTAATCAAACAACGAGAATTCATTTTCCTTTATCTTAAAAAGCTTGGACTCGTATTTCAGAACTTTCACCATCCCAAAATGGTTTTTTTAATGTTCCATGTTACCCTCCTGTGCCGAATTGTGCTGTGCTGATACAAGATAAGAAGCAACCCGTTCCTCCAGTTTACAGTATTGGCATTTTTCCTCAGTTGTTGGGTATCCACATTTTGAACAAGCTTTAAGCTCTACTTCGTGGATTTTACTTAGCTGGTCTTTGAACTTCTCGAAATAACCGAACAGGAATCTATGCTTCACACCTGGTTGTTCGAATTCCAGTAAATTCAGATGCTTTTTGTACATAGAACTTGTAGCACCTTTTGCAAATGGGCATTTTTGTTCCATAAATGGTATGTTGTTTAAAAACACATAAGCATAAGTTTCTCTCTCTGAGACGTAAATCAATGGCTTAGCCTTTCTTACGAACTTTTCGTGTGTTTTTTCAAGAACAGGCCATTGCCTTGCCATATAATCGGTTTGCCAATTCATAATATTTCCAAAAAGGAATGTTGCTTCATCATCCATATTGTGCCCTGTTACCAAGATTGTGAATCCGTGCTCTACTGCATACCTATTCATCCAGTGGCGTCTTACAATGCCACATATACTGCACACAGGTCTTTTAACAATTTTGGCAATTTCACCTGTGCCAAGTCCACCGAAGTACTTAGTAACATCGTGAATGTTCACTTTCACACCTGTTGCCTCTTCCAGTTGTTTTACAACGCGTTCTGCTGCATTTGTATGCCTGCCCATTTTTAAGAACAGCCCCTCAACATCGTATCCCAGTCTTTTCAAAGCATAAAGAACTGCGGAACTATCTTTTCCACTTGAAACTGCTACAAGGATTCTGTCCTTTTTTGTGAACATCTTGAAGTGTGAAATACCTTTTTGAACACGATTTTCAAAAAACTCCACGAAATGTTCTTTACAAAGAGCTATATTATGTGCTCTTAGATGGATGACAGCCTGACTGGAGCACTTCTTACACTTCACTTACAAAATCCCTCCTTTTGAGTAATGATATCTTAGTTGTTCACTTAATTATACCCAAAACCCCCGCTTTTGAATAGCGGGGGTTGTGAAAATAACATGGTTTCTACATAGATTTTTGTAGAAATTTTTCAGTTATATCGGAATGAAAAGACAGAATTGACACCATTGTAGAAATAGAAGATTCCGATATAGTCACCCTTCTTTATGTTATCTACAACTTTGTTCCAATCGTTGACATTTTTGATATCGAACGAATATCCATTCACAGAAATTCGATAGATAACAGCTCCAACTTTAATGAAGGAGTTTTTAGATTCTTTTACGATAACTCCTTCCAAGCCTGCAGGTATTTTGTACGTTGACCTATCGTCTGCGGTTAGATTTGAAACTTTCAACCCGTAAAATTCTTTTGAAGTGGTGGTTGATGAGCCAGTCTGACTTGGTAATGTTCCCAGTGTAACATCTAATGTTATTTCCTTACCTGCCCTATTGACGGTTACTTTTACTTTCGTTCCGGGTGTGTAATTTCGCACAAGAGATGTTAATTCTTCAGCGCTTTCTACAATGGTACCATTAAGTTTTACTATGACATCGCCTTCTTTGATACCAGCTTTAGCAGCTGGCGAATCTTTTTCAACCTGAGATACATAGACGCCTTTTGTTACCTTGAGTCCTAAACTCTTTGCAAGCGCTTCTGTGACTGTCTGGATATATACTCCGAGATATGCCTTTTCAACTCTTCCAGTCGCGATAATTTGATTAATGAATCGCTTGGCTGTGTTGATTGGAATCGCAAAACCTATATTCATTGCTTGTGTTGGATTTATAATTGCCGTGTTGATTCCAATCACCTGACCGTAAATGTTGAGCAATGGACCGCCACTGTTACCCGGGTTAATTGCCGCATCGGTCTGAATAAGGTTTGTGTAGTATCCAGAACCGTCAGGTTTTGGTATCTTTCTACCTGTCGCAGATATAACGCCAACCGTTACTGTGTGTTGGAATCCAAGAGGGTTACCAATTGCGATTGCCCATTCACCGATTTGGAGTTTGTCAGAATCTCCCATTTCAAGAACTGGCAAATCCTTTGCTGGTTTGATTTTTATAACGGCTAAATCGAGTTCTTCATCTCCACCGATGTATTGGGCATCGTATACGTCACCGTTCAACATCGTAACTGTAATCTTCTTTGCACCTTTAACAACGTGGTAATTTGTTACAATATAACCCTCCTTGCTGATGATGAATCCAGAGCCTACACTGTTTGATTCCTCAAACTGCCTTGGTATATCTCCAAAGAACTGCCTGTAGAACTCTCTAATGAATGGGTCAATATACACTTCTGTTTGAACAACAACGTCTATCTTCACAACAGCGGGAGCAGCAACTTTAACAACGTTCACTATCGGGTTTTGATAATCAGCGTTCACAATCGCCAGTGATAGGACAGAAAGAATTAAGAAAAATCCAAAGGTTAGTTTTTTAATGTTGGAACTGTTCTTCATACCAAGCACCTCCTCTTTCAGCTCTTTATTCTCAAGCAAAAAAATTATACCACACGCTTGCTTAATTTTTCCTTAAAAATCAGGCTTTAGCTGAAATATGTGAGTGAAATCATCCGACGTTGTAGATTTTCAACGTAAATCAACTTGAAAAGGTTTTAAATAAGCTTTTCTTGTTTGACTTTCTTATTTTGCGTATTTTGGAGAGAAACCGCAGTATTTACTTTTGTGAAGAAATATGATAAAATGTAAATGCAAAGTTACAAACTAGGAGGTGTTGTTAATGGTTATCAGATTGATCTTGGGCTCAGAAAACTCATTAGTTGTTGACGTCAAAGATGAAACGCCTATGCTAATTATTTTACGTGATCTTTTCTATTCTGGAGACTGGCGTAACATGAGAAAAGATTTTGAAGAACATAAAGAACTTTACGAAGATATCAACAAGTTAGAACAGTTGGAAGAAAAAATAGCCTCGCTTAACGAAATTGTTTACGAACCGATAGTTTGGAGTGAAGTCGTAGAGTTTTTGGATAAGTATGGAATAACCCCGGAAAAGATTATGCACGGAACAGCAGATGGATTGTATGAACTTGCAATCGAATACGCTGATAAGAACCAAACAGAGGTTGCTAAGGATATTCTCAAATTTGCAATGAAACTCGATAAGAATTACGCCCCTGCATACGAGTTCTACGGCTCATTGTTACTTGAAGAGAACGATGTTGAAGGGGCTATTAAATACCTTGCCAGGTCCATTGAACTTGATCCATGGCTTGTCCAGTCTTACTCTATGATTGGGGAGGCTTACTATAATATTGGTGATTATGAGAAGGCTATCGAATACTGGGAAAAAGAAATAAAGCTTTCACCGACAAATACGTTCACCTACTTTATGCTTGCTGATGCGTATTCGAAAATGGGCAAGATAGATAAAGCTATAGAGGTTTTAGAAAGATTCAGGGAAACTTCTGAAAACAGTATTATCGCGCTTTATGAATTAGCAGAGCTGTACAGAAGAATTGGAAACGAAGAAAAAGGAAAGGAATATGAAAGCTTAATTATGGAAATTGATCCAAGAAGTGATCCAAACGGTATAGAGATTTGGGCTAAAGTGCACCTAAAGAAGGGAAATTACGATAAGGTTATACAGGTGATAGAAAACGTCATAAAAAGTTCTCCGGAAGCAAGACATTTAAATCTGGTTCTGGCAGTTGCTTATGCAAAGACCAATCAGTATGAAAAGGCTCGAAAGATTATTGAGGACTTAAAAGAGGACGACTTCTGGTATCTCTACGGAAAACGTGAATTCTTTGATGAACTACTTACACAGCCTGAGAAGGAACTATGTGGGATAAAGTAAGTTTGTTGTTTTGGTTTGTTGTGGGAACTATTTTTGGGAGTTTTGCAAATGTCTTAATTTACAGACCAATAGCGGGGCTCAAATTAACTGAGCCCCGCTTTTCGGTATGTCCTAATTGTCGCAAACGTATCGCTTGGTACGATAACATACCTATTTTCAGTTTTATTCTCCTTCGAGGAAGATGTAGACATTGTGGTGCAAAGATTTCCATAAGATACCCACTTGTTGAGTTAGCTTTTGGCATTTCTTTCCTTGTTAATCACACACTCTTTCCAATGGACGTTGCTTTATTAACGGATGCGATTTTTGTAGCTTCGGTTCCCGCAATTTTTACAGATTTGAAACTCATGTTGTTGCCTGATTATACGTGGATAACAGTCCTTGGCTCAGCTTTTTTGATTAACGTATTTCATTTCAGAAATTCCATGCTTTTAGATATCTTTGGAGCTCTAGTTTCGTTGGTGATATTGATTGGACTGAGAATCAAGTATAAAGACGGTATAGGTGAAGGTGATTTGTTTTTGCTTCCAGTTTACTCTTTCGCAACTGGATTTTTATTTATGCCGTTACTTTTATTTGGTGCTTCATTAGGTGGCATAGTTTACTCTCTTTTAAGTAAAAACCGCGTTATACCATTCGGTCCGTTCATAATAATATTTGGTTACTCACTTCTTTTTGTAAGGCTCATTTTGAATATTTAATTATTTGAGACGCTGTTGTTTAAGTTGAGCTTTGTGCTATAATATCTTCAGAAAGCTTTCTGTATATTCCCAGTAATACCTGGGAATTTTGTGTTTTAGTACGTGATATAGGAGGAAACAGGGGCGTGCGTGTGTTTTTAATGTTTATCTTCATAAGTGTTATATTCTTGATTTTGATTTTCGTAGAGCTGTTCCCCTTGAAGTATTACGATATCGTTGTCCAATATGCTGATGGTTTGGATCCACTTTTGGTAATTAGTGTAATGCGGGCAGAAAGTAGCTTTAGACCAACTGCACAATCTAATGCGGGAGCATACGGACTCATGCAGTTGATGCCTGATACGGCAGAATGGGTAAATAAAAAATTCAAGACGAACTTTGATTACACAACTATAGAGGGAAATATAGCTCTTGGTTGTAAATATTTGAATTATCTACTAGAAAAAGACGGAGACCTCAAGAAGGCGTTGGTTCATTACAATACAGGTCCGTATGCACCTGATGATGTGAAAATGGATGCCGGCGAAAGATACATCAGCAAAGTTTTAAGGTTTTACCGTATCTACCGTTTACTTTACAGGAGATGAGAACATGTTCGTGATAACAAGTAAAGAGATGAAGGAACTAGAGAAAAGAACAATAATGGATTTCGACATTAGTGAAGAGATTCTAATGGAAAGAGCTGGTATTTCCGTAGTGCAAGCCATTTGGCACGAGTACGGTGAGCTTTCAAACAAGAGCTTTGTCGTCGTTTGCGGTTCTGGAAACAATGGCGGGGATGGCTACGTTGTTGCGAGGGACCTTCTTAACTATACAGAGGCTGTAAGGGTTATATCTGTTGGTCTTCCTACTACAGAGGTTGCTAGAAAGAATTACGAGAGATACTTGAAACATGGCGGAATTGTGTACACCTACAATGAGCTTGGGTTGGAAGAAGCATCAAAGATTATTTCTGAAGCTGACATCGTTATTGATGCCCTTTTTGGAACGGGTTTGAACAGAGAAATTAACGACGAAGAACTCACCAAGTTGATAGAAGTGATGAACTTATATTCAAGGTGTGTAGTGTCTGTCGATATACCATCTGGAATTTGTGCTGATGATGGAAGAATAATGGGATGTGCTGTCCAGGCGGATTTAACTGTAACTTTTGGTTTACCGAAAGTGGGACACTTTCTGTTCCCAGGTCGGGAGTTGTGTGGCAAACTTAAGATTGCAAAGATAGGGATTCCCAGTTTAGATATGCTTACATACGATATCAACAAAGAACTTATAACCGCCGAGAAATTGCGACTTGCAAACAGACCGCGTTGGTCAAACAAAGGGACGTATTCACAAGTAATTGTAATCGGAGGTTCGAATAAATACATAGGTGCCCCTATTTTGAGTGCACTTGCCACGTTGAGAAGCGGAGCAAGTATGGTGAAGGTGGTTTCCATTTCCAAAGTGTGCCAATGTGCTATGAATCACGACCCCTCACTAATATGTGTGAATATTGGCGAGGATTTCGATGTTGAAAGATTGGAAGATTTTATATCGAGTGTTAATAAAGACGCTATTTTTGTTGTTGGACCGGGTTGGGATACGCAGAACATGGAAGAGAAAATCTATATCTTAAAAAAGCTATTACGAACCTCAAACACAACGATATTAGATGCTGATGGCCTTAACATCTTGTCACAAAACATAGACTTATTGAAGGAGAAAAATCCTTCAAAATCAGTGATTTTAACTCCGCATCCTGCTGAGTTCTCCAGATTGACGAAAAAATCCTTAGAGGATGTCAAACAAAATTACGAACTTGTCTACGAATTCTCCAAGAAATATGATGTGATAACTGTTTTAAAAGATGCAACATCGATAATTTCAGACGGTAAAAAAATATACTTTAACATAACTGGTAACACCTCTCTTTCGAAAGCAGGGAGTGGTGATATCCTTTCCGGATTACTTGCAGGTCTTATCTCTCAACACCTTGAGCCTGTCGAAGCGGTAAAGACGGGAGTGTATGTATTTGGTTTATCGGGTGAAATGGTTCCCGTGGAAGGTATGAACAGTGCTTTCAGCATTTTAAACTATATCCCAGATGCTTTAAAAACGTTGAGAGAAAATAAATAAGAAACTTGAGTATTTGAAATAGGGGTGAAGAGGTGTGGAGAATAGAAACTCTGATTTCGGCAATGTTTTTGAGAAGAATACTGATTCTGTTGAACGATTTATAAGATTTTTGATATCAAATAATGAGATTTCCCTTGCTAGAAACATATTAGAAGCGCTTGGTAAGAAATACAACCATTTGTTATTTGAACTGGAAGTAAAGGCTGGGAATTATGCAAGGGCAGTTGAGATATTCAATTTTATGCCTAGAGAACAGCAAGAGCTCTATATACATGTTGTCGAAAGCATAGAAAAAGATGTCAGTAAAGTTTCAGAGGCACTTGAAAAGATTCTCAAAGAGTTTAATGAAGAGAACTATCCGATAGTTATTGCTGAAATTCAGAGAATAAAGAAAGAGTTTCCTCAGGTTATAGAAATCATCGCTATGGAGCTTTTAACGGCGTTAAAGCGTGGGGATAAAAAGAAAATACAACTGCTGTCCGAAATACTTAGCCAGCTTGATAAAACTCACCCTGTTCTCACCCAAGTTAAAAAACAAAAGTCATTTGGCACGTTCCTTTTTCCTGCGTTGACGTTAGTTATCTTCATTGTGGTTTTGGTAAACTTAGTCGTATCCTTTATGAACTTCGCCAAATCTGGAAGTTTGCAACTTGGAAGATTGGAAAAGAGTATCTCCAATCTCCAAGGAGAAATAGAAGGGTACACAAACGATATTACAAAGAAATACGAAGAACTGTCAAAGACTTTGGAAATTGTGAAAACCAGTCTTGATTACATAAGCAAAAAGCTTGAAAATCCAACACAGGTTTCGAACAGTGATTTACCTAAAGCATTAGCAGACCAACTAACCTTGATAAACGATAAGCTATCTGGTGTTGAGCGGGAAATATCCCAGCTTGTTAAGAGCTTGAACAAAGCATTTTTAACCGCTAATCCCGGTGTACAAACCACGATTGTGAAATATGACGATGCATCCTTAAAAGAGCTCAGCACACAAATAAGGTTGCTAAAAGAAAAAATAGTGTCTCTCGAAGGGAAATTGGAAGGTATTGGAGCAACATCATCGGATAATTCCTCATCTTCTTCTTGGGAATTTGAAAAAATTTATTCCGAACTTGCTGTTGTTAAAACCCGTTTGGGCAAGATAGAGGATAGCGTGATGGAACTTGTGAAAGCAGAACTTGACGTAAGTATGAAAAACATTATGGCTAAGTTGGGTGAAATTTCTTTTCAGATTACTCAGCTTAGTTCCCAATCGGCAAGTTCATCAAAATCTACAAATGACCAAGAGAGCTTTACTCTAACGCTTGATGCAATTCAAAAACGTTTGGAAACACTGTCGCAGTCTATAAGTATCCTTTATTCAGAAGTGTTGCAAATTAAAGAACAACCTGTAATTGCTAAAGAACAGAGCAGTCAAACCAATGCGGACCTCTCAGAAAAAATCGTGGAATTTGAACAAAAGTTTGATAAACTTTTGATAATGGTAGAACAGTTATCAAAAGAGATTTCTGGTAGGGAAACTGTGACCAAGTCTGAGGAACAAATTGTTGTAGATAATGATAGATTTCAGGAGATAGAAAAGAAAGTTGACGATGTTTTAACGGCTTTAAAAGAACTTACAAGTGAGGTTACCGGTCAGCGAAAAGAGTTCGAGACTAAAGTCTCAAGCTTAAAAGAAGAGACAATTTCCGTTAAAACTAACTTAGATGATATCTCGAAACAGGTAGTAGATTTGAAAAAGGAACTTGAATTTCTAAAATCAAACGTTTCAAAAATATTGGAGATATTGTCCTCTAATCAAAAGGGTTCTGATTCTTCAGCTTTAGATGAGAATAAAACGTCTGTTGCTTCTACAGAACTATCCAACTTAGAGAAAACCACAAAAACTTCTGAACAAGTTTCTGTGACTTCATTGGTACCTACATATGCTTCGACAAATTCTACCTCACAGAATCAACTGGTGGTGGAACAAAAGACTGTAGATGCGTCTCAACGAAACGAAGTTGTTGAGCAGATTCTCAAACAAACGAAAGACTTAAGAGAGTTATTCTTGATTGGTCTAAGATTCTATGTGGAAGAGCAGTATGAAAATGCTATAGCGATTTTCTCTTACATAGAACCGCGTGTAGAAGATATAGACGTTTACTTCAAGGAAGACATGTACTACTACGAAATTCTTAGTTATATTAGATTAGGGCAAAAAGAGCAAGCAGTAAAGAAGTACGAAGTTTATAAGAAATTATATCCGTCAGGACAGTATATAAAAGAATTAAGTGCTTATTTCAAGTGATGTGAATAGTTAACCAAGTAAAATAAAACAGACGAGGTGTAAATGTATGAAGGACATGGAAAAATACGGTGTCTTTTCCAAAGAAGTGCGTCCCGCTTTATTTGACTACTTACCTATAGATTGGTCCTACATCTTTGGCAACAACAATGGAATTATAGTTGAAATCGGTTTCGGAAGCGGTGAATATCTTCAATCTTACGCAATTAAACATCCTGAAAAGAATTTCGTCGGATTCGAGGTTTCAATAACTTCTATGAAAAAGGCTCATAAGAGGGTGGAGAATCTTGAGAACGTAAGATTGGTAATAACCGATGCAAGGTTTGGACTCAGGGAATTCTTTGGACCAAATACTGTTGAAAAGGTGATAATGAACTTTCCAATTCCCTGGGACAAAAAATCTCACGAAAGAAGGCGAGTTATCGTTCCAGAGTTTTTTGAAACACTTTCGAACGTGCTTGTCGACGGCGGGACTTTTGAACTTGCAACAGATGTTGAATGGTATGCGAAACAGACAATGGAAACAGCAAAGGAAATGGGATTCGAAATTGTCGAATTTTTGGAGAATCCAGACAGAGAAATTAAAACGCGTTACGAGCAGAAATGGATAAAGTATGGTAGAAATATCTACTCGCTTGTGATAAGAAAAGTTAAACACACAGAAATTGAAAGACTGATAGGAGGTAGGCACGAAATGCCTCATGCTAGGAGCGTCGTTGTTGAAGAAAAGATACCACTACTTCACAACAAAGTATTCAAAGAAGGCAAGAAAGTTGTGGTTGTCAAAGGTGTTTACAAATCAACAGCAAATGATGCTTACTTAATAAAAGTAATTTCTACAGACGACGAGTTCCAACAACATTATTACCTGGTGGCTTATCCAGAAGAACCTGGAAGCAGAGAATGGATAATCAAGCTTGATAGTGCTTCGAACCCTTATAGAACACCAGCTGTTAAATGGTCCGTATCGGTTTTGGCAGATTTTCTTTCATCAGAAGAAGAACAGGGCAAATAGCTTTCCGTATTGTTAACATTTGATTCGAGGTGTTCTTGTATGCGCTATTTCGTTCTTGGTGCGGGTAGTTGGGGATGTACAATTGCTCAAATGCTAAAAGATAATGGACACGATGTCTTGCTTTGGGCGCATAGTGAAGAACATGCAAACTTATTAAACACTCGAAAGAAAATGCCACATCTTCCAGATGTGGATTTGGATGTGCCAATAACTAGTGATATTTCTGTTGGTAAGAACTTCGATGTTCTGATTATCGCACTTCCCGTCCAGTTTGTAAGGAGCGTGCTGGAGAAAATTGATTACGATGTTAGTATTGTACTTAATTTGTCCAAGGGTATAGAAATATTAACTGGTAAGAGGGTATCGGAGATAGTTCGTGAAACCTTAGGATGTAAGTACGCGGTTTTATCGGGTCCTTCTCACGCTGAGGAGGTAGCGCTTAAGTTGCCAACAGCTGTTGTTGTGGCAGGAGATATGGCTTTGGAATTCCAAAGAGAATTTTCGAACGATTACTTCAGGGTGTATGTTCATGATGATGTTGTCGGTGTCGAACTGGCAGGAGCACTCAAGAACGTCATAGCAATAGCTGCAGGCATCGTTGATGGACTTGGTGGTTGGGACAACGCAAAGGCGGCTTTAATCACGCGTGGATTGTATGAGATTGCGAGGTTTTCCATGGAATTTGGAGCCAATCCTCTGACTTTTATGGGGCTTGCAGGAATAGGTGATTTGGTAGTCACGTGTGAAAGTAAACACAGCCGAAACAGGCGTTATGGAGAGATGGTTGCAAAAGGGTACGATCCAGTTTACTTGTTAGAAGCAAGTAAAGAGATTGTGGAAGGAGCGTTTACCTGTAAGGCTGTCGTAGAGAATTACGGAAACAAGTATGACCTTCCCATAATCAAAGAAGTCTATGAAGTAATTTACAATAGAAAATCTCCAATTGATTCGATAAAATCATTGATGAGCAGGTCTCTGAAACTGGAAATGGAGGAAGTAAGAAGATGGTTGGAAAAGAGTTTGAAAAACTAGTGGAAATCATGGCAACACTGCGTGGAGAAAATGGATGTGAGTGGGATAAAGCACAGACACATGAAAGTTTGAAGCCATATTTGATAGAAGAGGTATACGAGGTGCTCAACGCTATTGATAATAATGACGATGAAGAACTTAAAGAAGAACTCGGTGACGTACTTTTGCAAGTGGTTTTTCATTCACAAATTGCTGCAGAGCGAGGGGCATTTACAATTGAGGATGTAATAAAGACACTTTCCGACAAGCTCGTGAGACGTCATCCGCATGTGTTTGGTAATGCACAAGGGTATTCGTATGCGCGTTGGGAGGAAATAAAAGCAAAGGAAAAAGGTCAGAAAAAACGTTCAAGTATTGGGGACGTGAATCATGCTTTGCCTGGTCTTTCATTAGCTCGTAGAGTCCAAGAGAACGCAGCTGGTGTGGGCTTTGACTGGACGGAAATCGAAGATGTATGGCACAAAGTTGAGGAAGAAATAAAAGAACTGAAAAACGCAAAAAACGAGGAAGAAATAGAAGAAGAAATGGGAGATTTACTATTTGCAATCGTAAACTTAGCAAGGTTTTTAAACGTGGATCCAGAAAGAGCTATTAGGAAAGCTACGGAAAAATTTATCGCAAGGTTTGAAAAAATGGAGAAAGAGATTGAGAAGGATGGAAAGAAACTGGAGAACATGACTGTTGTAGAGATGGATGAATACTGGAATAAAGTGAAATGGCAGGAATATAAAAAAGTTGAGGAAGTGAATGAAAAATGATAGTCTATGGTAGAAATGTGCTCAAAGAGCTTTTTCAAAGCAGACAACCGATAAAGATGGTTTATTTTTCCGAAAGCGGTGATAGAGAATTGGAAAGTCTCATAGAAGAAGTTAAAAAAAGAAAGATACCGCATTCAGTGGCTCCAAAAAATGTTTTGAAGAGGTTGTGTGGTGAAGAAAAAAATCAAGGTGTAGTGATTGATATCGGTGAATTTGAGTATGCAGATGAAAACAATTTGCCGGAGAACCCTTTTCTCGTTTTACTTGACCAAGTTCAAGACCCACAAAACCTTGGTGCTATTGTACGAACTTGTGTTGCAGCTGGTGTAGATATGGTTGTGTTAACCAAGGACAACAGTGCGCACGTTACACCAGGAGCGGTTAAAGCGTCCGCTGGTACAGTCTTTAGAGTACCGATAGCTATAACTGTAAACCTTTCTAGATACATCGAAAAAATCAAGGAAAGAGGCGTTTGGGTATTTGGAGCAGACATGAGAGGAAAACCTATTTGGCAAGCTGACTTAAAAAGACCTCTAGCCCTCGTTTTTGGTAACGAAGGTAGTGGGATAAGACAACTTGTTAAACAATCGTGTGATGAGTTGGTTTCAGTACCCATGAAAACTTCCATTGACTCACTCAATGTCTCTGTTAGTGCTGGTATTATCATATATGAAGTGCTTAGACGAGAGATGATGAACACTTAATCTTGAATTTTTGAATTAGAGAGATGGTGAATAATGATTATCATCTCAGGAAGTTCTTTGGTAACGAGTGAGTATGATGTGGACATACTAATCACTACGAGTATAAACGGGTATAAGTTTGATGTCCCTTACACCTTTTACTTTGATGGGAACAAGGTCTACATCTATCAGTATGCGTTACATAAGCACACCGTTGATAAAAAGGTCGATGTGAAGTTTGATAATACGGTGTTTCGTATTCTGATTGGCACAGAGATAGGGGTAATTGAAAACTATGTTAAAAATCCTCCCAATCTTTTCATATGTTTCGAGCGAACAAGTTATCCTTCAAAATTTTTCTATAGAAAAGCGCAGATGTGGATTGGTGCCCAAGTTTCGAAAACGAACGTCTTCGGACACATTATCTATAACAACGTTGTCAATCGTATGCTCTTTTCTGTTAACGCAGATGAAGGTGTAGTATTTGAAGGGACTGGAGTCGTTGTCCTTGATGATAGTTTAATATTTTCAAATATGAAGAAAGGAAGTTTTGAAAGCCATGATAAGCCAGGCTGATAATAATAGCAATAGCTCAGAGATAAGAAAAAGAAAAAATTCAAGAGTCGGAGGTTCTCATGAGTATCGGTGCAAATAACAATAGTAGTGAACTTTTTGAGATTGTTGCTTTCTGTTCTTCGGGGTTGGAAGGTGCGGTGGCATTAGAACTTAAAAAATTTGGATACAAGGTCTATTATTCCTCCTCCGGGAGGATATTTTTTAAAGCAAGGTTGGAAGACCTGCCTTTTTTGAACATGTATATGAAAACGGTGGATAGGATATTGATACTGATTAAAAAATTCAAAGCAGAGACATTCGATGAACTTTTTGATAATGTGAAAGATTCAAATTTGAAGGAAATTGTTCAAAAGAACGCAAGGATTGTTATAGACAAACTGAAGATAACAAATTCAAAACTCAGCGCAACTGGGGCGGTTGCTTCTGTCTTAAAAAAGGCAATCGTTGAAAGCTTAGGTGGAACTGACGAAAGTGGTCCTATCTACAGTTTCATCCTCATATTGAAAGATGACGAGGCATACTTACTTCTGGATACTTCTGGAGATGCATTATCAAAACGTGGTTACCGTTTAAAGACAAGTAAAGCACCACTTAGAGAGACAATAGCCGCAGCGATTATTACGCTTTCAAGATGGGATTTGAATGATAACAATGAAAGTCCTGCCCTTTTTGACCCTTTCTGTGGCAGTGGTACAATTCCCATAGAGGCGAGTACTATAAATTTGCCGAATGTAAATAAGAAGTATATCTCTGAGAACTGGATGATTTTAAAAGAGGAATGGGAAAAATCAAAAAAAGACGCTTTAAGACACCTTCAAAACGTTTCTGAAAAAATTTCTCGAAAAATTATCAAAGGAAGCGATATCGACTGTCAAGTTATACGGATTGCTCAAGAAAACATAAAAGTGGCTTCTAGAATCTTTCAGGCAAACTTACCAGTTGAATTCTCGTGCTTGGACTTTAGAGATTTGCCCGTATTTACCGAAAAAGCATGGGTAATTTCCAATCTTCCGTATGGTCAAAGGTTAGATGATGAGAACGTAATTAGGGATATAAAGATTTTGAGAGAAAAGTTTCCGAATGCGAATTTTTATCTGCTACATCCTGACAAGGATTTTGAGAAAATTTTTGGAAGGGCTACTAAAAAGATAAGGTTTCAAAACAGTGGTCTTTGGACGTACCTTTTTATGTACTATTAAAGACCTCAAAAAGAGGGTGTGAGTATGTTGCTCATCGAAGAATTTCTTGATAATTGCTATGAAATATCAAGAGAAATAAGTGAAGAAGCCCTAAACGCTCTCATAGAATATATCGAGGACAACTACGAAAGGATAGATGATCCCCTTCTTTTTGACGGCGAAATACAGGTTAAGCTTGAAGAATTTAAGAACTACATAATCGAGGCAAAAAAACTCCCAACACAGCGTGCTCTAAAAAGGCTTTCCCATGTTCGAGGGATGGTTGAGCGTTTTAAATATAATTTTCTGATATACTCCGTTACTTGTGAGGCATCGAATTCTACTAAGTCGTTGGATGTTCCTATAAAATATGCAAAAGGTGTAGGACCAGCAAGGGAAAAACTGCTTAAAAAACTTGGAATTCAGACTATAGGAGATTTAATAAGTTTCTTTCCTAGGGATTACGAAGACAGAAGAAAAGTTATACCACTGATGTACGTTCGAGAAAATGAAAAAATTACGACTAAGGGAATTTTGAAGAGCGTAGAAAAAACCAAAAAAGGTGACTTGATAATTGTTAGCGCACTTTTGCAAGACGGGATAAACCAGGTTATTCTGAAGTGGTTCAACCAAGAATTTAAAGAAATGGAACTTAAACAACTAGTAGGTAATGAGGTTTATGTAACTGGAACCGTTAAAAGAGGCTTCTTTGGAGCGATGGAGATACAAAACCCGGAGATTTCGTTAAGTGATTCTCCAGAAAGAACAATATTGCCTATATATCCTCTAACTGAAAACCTAACACAGAAGACTATCAGAAAAATTATAGTAGATAATTTGCCCAGCATATGTAATTTGAGGGATTTGATACCGAAAGAAATACTTGAAGATAGAAAGCTTATCGATGTTTGGAAAGCCTATACCGGGATGCATTTTCCAAAGAGTTCTTTCCACTACAAGATATCTCGAAAGCGTCTGGCATACGAGGAGCTTCTTTTGTTTCAAACAGCTTTATATCTATCCAAAAGGAACGTTAAACAAGTTGGAGGAATTCCTAAGAGCTTTTCCGGTAAGCTTGCTGAAAAGTTCATCTTAAAATTACCATTCAAACTTACAAACGCACAAAAGAGAGCACATGCGGAAATTCGCGAGGATATGCGAAGTCCGGACCCGATGAACAGATTACTTCAAGGAGATGTGGGTAGCGGTAAGACGTTAGTTGCAGAACTTGCAATAATAGACAACTACGAGGCAGGTTATCAAAGTGCGTTTATGGTTCCCACTTCCATTCTTGCTATCCAACATTTTCAAAAACTCTTTAATCATTTGACAGACCTTGGTATCAGGGTTGCATTGCTCATTGGTTCAACTTCTCAAAGGGAAAAAGAAAAGATAAAGTTTGCTCTGAGAAATGGGGATTTGGATGTTGTAGTTGGTACTCATGCGCTAATTCAGGAAGATGTTCACTTTGCAAACCTTGGTCTTGTGATAATTGATGAGCAACACAGATTTGGTGTAAAGCAAAGGGAAGAACTAATATCGAAAGGAAAGGTCGTCGATACACTCATCATGACAGCAACACCTATCCCAAGGACACTTTCTCTTACGCTTTATGGAGACTTGGATGTGTCTGTTATTGATGAAATGCCTCCAGGTAGGAAAGAAATCAAAACATTTACATTGAGGCACACTCGGGCAAAAGAAGTCTACAAATTCGTTAGAGAACAGGTCCTTGAAAACGGGGACCAAGCTTACATAGTTTACCCCTTGATTGAACAATCGGAAGCAATCAACGCGAAAGCAGCGGAGGATATGTACCGTACCTTGAGTAAGGAAGCGTTTCCCGATATTCCCATGGGCTTGCTCCACGGACGGATGTCTGATGAAGAAAAAAGCGATGTAATGAATAAATTTGTGAGGGGAGAAATCAAGGTATTGGTCTCAACGTCTGTTATAGAAGTTGGAGTGGATGTGCCTAACGCAACGATAATGGTCATTGAAAATGCTGAAAGATTTGGGCTTGCGCAATTGCACCAACTAAGAGGAAGAGTTGGAAGGGGCGAAAAACAAAGTTACTGTTTCCTCATTGTGAGTGAAGCAGGCGAGGAGGCGTGGGATAGATTACAATTTTTTGCAAGTACAAACGATGGGTTCAAGATTTCAGAATACGACTTGAGATTGCGTGGACCAGGTGAATTCTTTGGAACACGTCAGCACGGACTTCCAGAGTTTAAAGTTGCAGATATTATATCAGACACAGAACTGATGTTAATAGCACGAGAAGATGCTAAGCGCATAGTTGAAAATTATCCAGATAGTGAGATAATAAGAGAGGTATATAAGATTTATGGAGAGCGAATCAGGTTTTTGGATGTTGGATAACTTTACAGGATATGCTATAATCACTTAGCAGATAAATTCACAATCAAACTCAAGGGAGGTATGATGGGATGAAAAAGTACACAAAAACTCACGAATGGATTGATACTGAAACGGGAAAAGTAGGAGTTTCAAACTACGCACAAGAACAACTTGGTGATATTGTTTATGTAGAACTTCCAGCTGTTGGTAAGGAAGTTAAGAAAGGGGAAAGAATAGTATCACTTGAGAGTGTCAAAGCAGCTGGTGATGTGTATGCACCAGTCAGCGGTAAGATAGTGGCAGTCAACGATAAGGTGAACGCAACACCAGAACTGATAAACCAAGACCCAGAAGGTGAAGGTTGGCTCGTTCAAATAGAGATGTCAAATCCTGCAGAACTTGATGAGCTTTTGACAGAAGATGAGTACAAAGCCACACTATAAAGTTATGAGGATGTGGTTGGGATGACAAATGTTAACGCGTATTCTGTTTTGATGTTCATAGCAAACATAGTTTTAGCAGTGCCTATCTTACTTGCTGTAATACAACAGGCGAAGGCATCTATGAACATTGCAAATGTTGTTTCAGCAGTCTACATACTTATCTCCGTTGGTTTCTTTTCAGGAGATTTCAAGCTTTTCTTCTCAAAGTTAGGGCTTTCTATATCACCAGTAGCGTACGTTATTTTGGCCGTTTTTACTTTCCTTATCGCTAAGGATTTTGGTGAGCTGAGAGTTAGACAAGGTATGAGAAAAGCAGTCTCAATGAGTGCGATAATGATTGCCCTGAACGTTATTGACTTTTTCTGGGTGAAGAGCGCTGCCCTTATACCACTTTTCTCAATCACATGGGCTTACGTTGTGGTTCTTATCGTTGGTATAATGAAGTGGAACATAGAATAATTACTCACGTAAAAAAGAAATTGATAAAAAAGCCCGTGACTGCAACAAGTCGCGGGCTTTTTTCTTTTGGTTTTGTGGTATAATATGAAAAAAGCACCACTTGGAAAATATAAAGTATTAGCAAGAAAAACAAAGATTGGAGGTGTAAATGTGAGAAAGACAAAAATTGTTGCGACTATTGGACCTGCAAGCGAATCTGAAGAGAATATTGTTAAACTCTTGGAATGTGGGGTTAATGTCTTCAGGTTGAATTCATCACACGAAACGATAGACGTTCACAGAGAAAGGATTGAAAGACTAAAAAGGGTAAGAGAAAAAGGGTATCAATTTGCCATACTCTTAGACTTAGCAGGTCCAAAGATAAGAACAGGAAGGTTTGAAACGGATTACATAACACTCGAGGATGGAAAAGAAGTAGAAATTGTGTGTGGTGAAGAATTTGTTGGTAATTCACAACGCTTTTGGATAAACTACGATAAGCTCTACGAGGAAATCAAACCGGGCGAAAAGATATTAATTAATGATGGAGCAGTTTCTTTAACAGTTAAGGACATCGATAAGTCCAGAAAAGCTATACTATGCGTAATTGACCGTGGCGGAACGATAACACATAAAAGAGGTGTCAACCTTCCAGGCGTCGATATCTCTATACCATCTATCACAGAAAGAGACAAAGAATTTATCAAACTTGGAAATGAGGAAAGGATAGATTACTTTGCACTTTCATTTGTTAGGAAAGCAAAAGATGTTGAAGATGCGAAAAGACTAACGGACATCCCTATAGTAGCGAAGATAGAAACTGCACAAGCTTTAAATAATCTTGAAGAGATTGTAATTAAAGCGGATGCCGTGATGGTTGCACGCGGAGACCTTGGAGTCGAAATCCCTATAGCTCAAGTTCCAATTGCTCAGAAGCGGATAATAGAAGTTGCGAATCTTTATAAAAAACCCGTAATTACCGCAACTCAAATGCTTGAAAGTATGATAAATAGTGCAACTCCGACCAGAGCCGAGGTAACTGATATATCGAACGCCATTTTAGATGGAACGGATGCCGTAATGCTGTCCGCAGAGACTTCAATCGGTAAGTATCCATGCGAAGCTGTACGGGTTATGGATGAAGTAGCAAAGAACACTGAATCCTTTATGGAGGAGTACGAAACATTTAGACTTGACTGGTTAAAAGAGTATTCGTCAAGTTTGGATCTCCCAAGTGCTATTTCTTACGCAGCGACTAATCTTGCCAAGAACATCGACGCGAAGCTCATAATAACTGCAACTGGAACAGGAACGACAGCTATTCATGTTTCCAAATACAAGCCGTCGATACCCATAATGGCAGCAACAAATTCTTATGAAACGTTCTGTAGGTTATCGTTGGTTTGGGGTGTGGTTCCTGTAATGCTAGAAAAGAGTTTAACAACGGATGAGATGATAGAAGAGGTTACGAAAAAAGCTAAAGAGTTAGGATTCGTTCAGCCTGGTGATAAGGTTGTCATTGTTGCTGGTATTCCTTGGGGTAAACCAGGGACAACAAATACGGTCCAAGTCCAAGAAATCAAATAAAATTAACCTAAGTGCCAAAAAAAACTACTTGAATTTGCAAAGAGAATTGGTATAATATACCACGTAGTGGTCCCTGTTGTATTATTACTTAATTAGATAGAGCAATTAAAATCAAAATAAAGGAGGAAGCGGTCATGGCAAAGTGCGAAATTTGCGGAAAAGAACCAAGAGCAGGTAAGAACGTCAGCCACTCCAACAGACATACGAACAGATGGTTCAAGCCAAATGTTCAGAAAGTAAGGGTTTTACTCGAAGACGGAACTGTGAAAAGGATGAACGTTTGTACGAGTTGTTTAAAAGCAGGTAAGGTCAAAAGGTACGTAAGCAAATCACAATCCGTAGCAGTAGAGGCATAAAAAGCGGGGATATACCCCGCTTTTTTTGAAATTGAATGAGTGATGAGTATGGTTTTGAGAGTAAAGAAGTGGTATAAAGTTTTGGTATTGTTAAAAATAATTTTGAGCACACCTGTTGTGCTCTATCTTTTTTCTTTGCAGCTATCGAATTTGATACTCTTCGCACTTGTATCAGCTTATGCTGGACTTGTTTTCTTTTTGATAGAGAGTTTTATATTAAAGTTGGAGGTTTCAAAGGATGAAATTTCAACAATATACTTTTCAGTTCCTTTAAGTGATATAATTGACATTGAAGATGGAGTTTTTGAAACAAAGATAAGAACGCGATGGAAAGTGTATAAACTACCACCTATCGAGGATGTAGAGATGATTTTTGAAAATAGTTCAAGAAATATCGTTGAATAGAAGGATTGGGAGGCGCTGCTTGTGGAAAGTCGAAGAACATACGCTGTGATAAACGTTAGGAACTATATCGACAACCTCCGTTTCTTCCAAGAACATTGTGCACCGGCAAAGGTTATGCCTGTTGTTAAAGCAAATGCGTATGGTCATGGCGCGGTTGTGCTATCCAAAGCAGCAGAACGGGCAGGAATGGACTATTTTGCGGTAGCGTTTTTAGAAGAAGCACTTGAATTACGTAAACACGGTTTAAAGTCTAACCTCCTGGTTTTTAATTACATAGAACCAGACATGCTTCAAATAGCCTACAAACACAACATAACCATAACACTTTACTCTTGGGAGCAACTTTGGCGGTATTCGAAAGAAGCCTTGAAGCCAAAATGCCATGTGAAGATAGACACAGGAATGCGCAGGTTGGGTATTCCACCTGCCGAAGCGACAGAGTTTGTCGAAGCGGCGCGAAAAGCTGGATTTGAAGTTGAAGGCGCCTACACTCACTTTGCTGTAGCTGATAGTTTGGAAGAGTCGGATGTGGCATTCACTCGAAAGCAAGCAGAAGAGTTCTCTAAACTCGAGTTGGATGTCAAGATAAAACATGTTTGCAACAGTGGTGCAGGTATATCAAAAGTTGTTAATTGTTTTGATTACGTCAGGGTTGGTATTGCAAGTTACGGTTTACAACCAGGTGATACGGTTAGGAGCGATAAATTGAAACCTGTGCTCACTTGGAAAACAGTTGTTTCACATGTAAAAACCATACAGCCTGGAGACACGGTAAGTTACGGTCGAACGTTCACTGCGTATACTGAAATGAGAATTGCAACCATTCCTGTTGGGTACGCTGACGGATATTGGAGAAGTTTATCGAACAAGGGATATGTATTAATACACGGGGAAAAGTGTCCAATTGTTGGAAGAGTCTGTATGGACCAGTTCATGGTAGATGTTAGTCATTTGGAAGACGTTAAAATAGGCGATGAAGTGGTTTTGATTGGTAAGCAAGGTTCTAACCAAATTACTGCTGAAGAAATAGCAAAATTAGTAGGAACGATAAACTACGAGGTTACCTGCAGAATATCCGAACGGGTACCAAGAAAATACGAGGGGTTGGAATTGTGAACGGATTCAGAGAAGCACTTGAAAAGCTTAGGTCTCCTTATGTGGAGGAACTGAGAAACTGGATTGACAAAGAAATTGATGGAATATACAAAATTAAAAGCAAAAAACTCCAGGAAGCAAAAGACGGTAAGAAGTTCCTGCTTTTAACGTTGGAAGACAGAACCGGAAGCGTTCGTGCTGTTGATTGGTACAACGCTGAGGCAAACGATGAAAAACTCCAGGTTGGTCATGTTGTCAACGTCAGAGGAAAAGTTGTGTATTTCGAAGAGCGTGTACAGATAAATATTTTAAACGAACATGACGCGATAAAGAAGCTTTCTGAAAACGAATACGATATTGAGCGTTTTGTTAAGAGTGCTGAAAATGTTGAAGAAATGTACAAATCAGTTCTCAGATTGATTGATACAATCCGAGACGAAGACTACAGAACAATCCTTCAAAGATTCTTCGTTGAGGACAAAAATTTTGTAGAAATGTTTAAAAGTTCACCTGCTGGAATGAGGATCCATCACGCGTATAAAGGTGGATTATTGGAACACTCACTGACCGTTGCAAAACTTGTGGATAGTGTTTGTAGGATTTACAACCAACTTGATAGAGATTTACTTGTAACAGGTGCATTGTTACATGATATTGGAAAGGTCAAAGAATACACAGTTAATTACAACGGTATAGAAGTGACAACAGAAGGTGAATTGGTGGGGCATATCGTCATAGGAATCGAAATGCTAGCTCAGAAGGCAAGAGGAATATCCTATGAGAAGTTCTTGAAATTAAAGCATCTTATCGCATCCCACCATGGTGAATTTGAGTGGGGTTCACCTGTGTTACCAAAAACTCCAGAAGCACTTGTGCTTCACTTTGTTGAAAATATGGATTCCAAGATTAATCGTGTTATGCAGATAATAGACAAGGAGGATAAAGAAAAAGATTGGAGCGAATACGACTCCAATCTCAGTAGAAGGTTCTTCCTTAAGTAAAGGGAGTAGGTGAAAGCTATGGCAAAATCCAAGACCAAAGATAAAAGAGACGAATTAGAGAAACAAAATGGTCAACAGGGTGTAGAGGGACACGACAAAAACGAAGAATCAAAGAAAGAAAAGAAAAAAGTTATTATCGTTGAGTCACCTGCGAAAGCGAAAACAATAGAGCGAATACTTGGAAGTGATTACCAAGTCATATCTTCAAAAGGTCACATCCGAGACCTTCCACAGAAACAGTTCGGTGTAGACCTTGATTCGCTTAAACTTGATTTTGAGATTATACCAGGCAAAGAGAGTGTTGTCGAGCAGATAAAGAAGATAACTTCAGGGAAAGAAGTATTGCTTGCTTCCGACCAGGACAGGGAAGGAGAAGCTATTGCATGGCATCTCTCAACAATCCTCGGGGTTAAGGGAAAGAACAGGATTACGTTCACCGAAATTACCGAGCGCGCGATAAAGGAAGCTGTTAAAAACCCAAGAGAGATAGACATGAACAAAGTCAACGCTCAACTTGCCCGAAGAGTACTTGACAGAATAGTAGGTTACATGATTAGCCCACTTCTTTGGCGCATCATAAAGGATGCAAAAAGTGCAGGAAGAGTACAATCTGCAGCCCTAAAAATAATCTGTGAGCGCGAAAGGGAACGACTTAGATTTGTTCCACAGAAGTATTTCAAGGTCTGGATAGATATCGCAGGATTGAAAGCTTATTTAACAAAAATAGACGGTAAAAAGGTGAAACCCACAGACATAAATGAAGAGATAGCAAAAGATGTAGTCAAGAATGTAAAGAAAGTCCGTTTGGCGGATATAGATATCAAGGAAGTAAAGAAAAATCCACCTGCACCGTTTATAACCAGTACGTTGCAACAAGATGCGGCAAGCAAGCTTGGTTTTCCAGTTTCCAAAACGATGCGAATAGCTCAAGAGTTGTACGAAGGTGTTGATACAAAAGAAGGTCACATCGCATTTATAACCTACATGAGAACAGATTCAACGAGAGTTTCCGATGAGGCGAAAGAGGCAGCAGAAGTGTTCATTTTGAAAAATTTCGGAAAAGAATACTTAAATGAAAGTGCGAGCGGAACTTCCAAGAAAAGTTCAAAGACAAAGGGAAAGATACAGGATGCGCACGAGTGTATCAGGCCAGTTGATATAAATATTACCCCAGAGAAGGCTAAAGAATTGCTGGACAAAGACCACCATAAGTTATACGAACTGATTTGGAAGCGATTCATAGCATCACAAATGAGTAGTGCTGTTTACAAACAGTACAGCTACGATTTTGAAAGTGGTAGGTATGTTTTTGAGGCAAGTATAAGAGAACGGATATTTGATGGGTTTGAAAAAGTTTACACATTAGACAACGAACCAAGTGAAGAACATAAAGAACTTAAGGTTAACGAAGAATACTCAGTTGAAGTTAAAACAGCGGAATCACAAACAACCCCTCCAGATAGATACACAGAAGCTTCTCTCGTTAAGACGTTAGAAGCGGAAGGTATAGGTCGACCAAGCACGTATGCGACGATTATCCAAACACTTTTAGACAGAGGATACGTTGTTAAGAGAAGAAAGACTTTGGTTCCTACAGTTCTTGGTTTTGTTGTAAATCATTATCTTGAGCAAAGATTTCCTGACATAGTGGACAAGGGATTTACCGCAGAGATGGAAAAGGACCTTGATGAAATTGAAAACGGCAAAAGGGATTGGAAAGAGGTTGTTAGGGCGTTCCTCAAGGAGTTCAACAAAGATATGGAAAAAGCTAAGAATGAGTTTTTTGCTATAGATTTTGATACGGATATCCAGTGTGAAGATTGTTCAGGTAACTACAAACTCAAAGTTGGAAAGTTCGGCTTATACTTACATTGCCCACATTGTAAAACAAACAAGGCTTTAAAACCGGATATATTCGGGGTTATAGATGGTAATAAGCTTTATGTGGTGAAAGAGCAAAATTCAAATGAACAGGACGAATTAGAACAAGAAGGTCAGGAAGGAACCAACAAAGAAAGTAATACGCAGAGAAAAAACTCGTCGAGTAACTACAGCAAGAAAAGATTTTACAAGAAGGGTCAAACTTCGAATTCAAAGACAACTAAAAAGAAAAAATAACAAAACAAAATATCGATGAGGAGTCCAGTTAAATGGGATTATGGGCAATAGGTGATATACATGGTTGTTTGAAAGCTCTGGAAAGGTTGATAGAAAAGATATCACCAAGTGAGCACGATAAATTAATCTTCCTGGGTGATTACATAGACAGAGGACCCGATGCGAAGGGCGTTGTTGATTTTTTGCTCCAGCTCTCTAAGAAGACGCAGTGTGTTTTTTTAAGAGGAAACCACGAACAGATGTTGCTTGATGTTATCGATAATAACGACGATATTTTCTTATGGAACTTAAACGGAGCACAGGCAACAATTAGAAGTTACGGAAATTTTATTCAATTAGAAACCAACGAAGAACACATGAGTTTCTACAGAGATACTAAATACTACCACATCGAAGGGAAATATTTATTTGTCCATGGTGGTGTTAGACCAAACGTACCAGTTGAGAAACAGGAACCAAGAGATTTGATATGGATTAGGGAAGAGTTTATACTTAAAAGACATAACCTGGGTTTTATAGTCGTTTTTGGACATACACCCTTTGAAGAAATATATTTTGATGAAGATAAAATAGGTATAGACACAGGATGTGTGTACGGCGGGAAATTGACAGCGATTGAAGTAAACGAAAAAGTGGTTATACAGGAGGACTGCAAGAATGTACGATGAAATTTTTAGACCAATCATAGCAGGCTTGTTCATGGGTTGGGCGAATGTGATTCCAGGTATCAGTGGTGGAACAATAGCTGTTATAATGGGCATTTTTGAGAGGTTTATCGATGTTATAAACGACATAATGGGGTTTAAGATTAATAGGAAAGATATCGCCTTTATAGCAACACTTGCTTTAGGAATTCTTATTGGGGTTATTACTGGGAGTAAATTACTTACATGGGCATTTCAAAATCATTCGTTTTACACTTACAGTTTTTTCTTTGGGCTTATACTGTTTTCTTTGTGGAATTTCAGGAAAGAGGTTTCTAAATTTCGCTTTTTTGAGTTTGTGGTTGGTTTTCTGATAGTTGTGGTTCCGTATTTTTTTAAAAGTGGGCAATCATATGTAACTTCTGTGGTAGGTGGATTTGGCTACATCTTTATTGCTTTTGCTGGGGTTATCGTGGGAGCAGCGATGGTCTTACCCGGAGTTAGTGGTTCACTACTGCTGATGCTCATGGGGTACTACGAACCGGCTATAAAAACCGTGTCTAAGTTGACAAAGATTGCCAGTGGTGGGTTCACGATTTCCGATTTCCTTTTCATACTTGCTCTTGGTATAGGTGTTTTGATAGGGATAGGAACTATTTCGAAACTTCTGAAGATTTGGTTTGAAAAAGCTAAGCTCTCTGTTTTGAACTTTATCTTGGGATTGATTGCTGGTTCACTTTATCCCGTAACTCCAGCTTATCATGGGTCAGGCAACGTTTTTGGGATGCTTCTCTGGATTGTTGTTGGCGGATTAGTTGTTTACACTCTCGGAAAATTTGAAAAATAAATTCTTGTAAAATGAACAAGGGGGCATACACATGGTTTCTGAATACTCCGGATACTCTGAAGAACTCAAAAGTATACTTGAAAATGCAAAAAGCGAGATTTCAAATGCAGTAGATAGTAAACAACTTAACGACATGAGGGTAAAGTACTTGGGAAAATCGGGTATTGTTACTTCCTTGATGAAAAAGCTCAAGGATTTACCACCTGAAGAAAGACCGAACTTCGGAAAGGTTGTCAATGAGATAAAAGACGAGATAGAATGTTTGCTTGAAGAAAGAAAAAATCAGTTGCTGGAAAGTGAGAAACAACAGCTTTACAAAAAACTCTGGGTTGATCCAACGATGCCTGGTGCACGCAGGTCTCGTGGACATCTGCATATAATTACGAAGGTCCAGAGAGAATTAGAAGATATATTCATTTCGATGGGTTTTTCAGTGGTTGAAGGTCCGGAAATCGAACAGCCTTGGTTTAATTTTGATGCACTCAACACTCCAGAATGGCATCCTGCACGGGATGCGCACGATTCTTTTTACATCAACGACGAGTACATGTTGAGAACACATACCTCACCTGTCCAGATACGTACCATGCTCTCAAGGAAACCGCCTCTTGCAATAGTTGCACCAGGTAGGGTTTACAGAAGAGACTACGATGCCACGCACCTTCCAATGTTTACACAGATGGAAGGTTTGTACGTTGACCACGACGTTACAGTAAAGCACTTAAAGTATTTCTTGGAAGAATTTGCAAGAAGATTACTTGGAGAAAATACTAAGGTAAGACTTCGACCAAGTTACTTTCCGTTCACTGAACCGAGTTTTGAGGTTGATATATACTTTAACAACAGATGGTTTGAAGTGCTTGGTGCAGGAATGGTTCATCCTAACGTATTTAAAAATGTGGGTTACGACCCTGAAGAATGGCGCGGACTTGCTTTTGGGCTTGGTATAGAAAGAATCGCAATGGTGAAATACGGTGTAAAGGATATCAGGGACTTGGTGAGGAACGATATCAGGTTCTTGGAAAACTGGTAATTTGCTAATAGTATAAGCGAGACTTGGAGTGATGTTGTGTCAACTATTTCAGGAATACTACTTGTAGATAAAGAAAAAGGACCCACGTCTCATGACATTGTTGAGAGAATTAGAAAACTGCTTCGAATAAAACAAGTTGGACATGCTGGAACGCTTGACCCGTTCGCAACGGGTCTTCTTGTGGTTGGTGTGGGAAAGGCAACAAGGTTACTTGAGTATCTTCAACATGAAGACAAAGTCTACAAGGTAAAGTTCAGATTAGGTTTAATCACTGACACTTTTGACATAACAGGTCAAATAATGGAAGACCATTCTGATGATATCTCAAAACTTTCTGAAAAGGAAGTCTTGGATGCGGTAAAATCTTTTATAGGAACATACAAACAAGTTCCACCTGCGTACTCGGCTAAGAAGTACCAAGGCAAAAAACTGTACGAACTTGCACGCGAAGGGAAGATTATAAACCTTCCACCGCGTGAGGTAACAATATACGACATATGGGACATAAAGATAAATTTGCCTGAGGTTGAATTTGTTGCTAAAGTCTCTTCTGGCACTTACATAAGAAGTCTGTGCATGGATATAGGTTACAAGTTGGGCTGTGGAGCAACTGCAATAGAACTTAGAAGGTTATCTGTTGGAAGATTTGTAGTCGATGATGCAATAATGATACCGGAGGTAAAGAATTTAGATACTCAAGTTTTTGAGAGTTTACGTGAGTTGATTACTAAAAACCTAATTCCGTTGGAAAAAGTGCTCGATTTTCCAAAAATAATTGTGAACGACCAAGAGAAAATTTATAACGGTATTCAGCCAAAGGTTGAAGACCTTGTAGAATACGAGAATTTCAAAAAGGACCAGATAATCCAAGTTTTTCATGGCGGAAAATTAATAGCAGTAGCTCGTGCTGAGAGGAATTCTGAATTCATCGAGACGCTCAAAAAACACAATAGGAACGAACGCATCGCAACGCTGATAAAGGTGTTCAAGGAGGAGTAGAAATGAAGGTAGGCATTGTTGGACTTTCGCAAGTTGGTAAGACGACAATATTCTCTTTGCTCACAGGAATTGAGGTAGACCTCTTTTCTCAAGAGCATCAAAAGGGAACTGCAAAGGTCCATGATAAACGAGTTGATATTCTTGCAAAGATGTACGAACCGAAGAAAGTGACTTACGCAACTCTTGAATTTTTCGATACGCCAGCTTTGAAGATAAAAGATATTAAGGAACGAACAGCGGTATTTAACGCGATTCAAAATGTTGAAGCTATGCTTATCGTGGTTCGAGCATTTAAAAGCGATAGTGTTCCATACCCTGAGGTAGAAAAGCCTATTGACCAGCTCAAGGCTACTTTGGATGAATTCCTTTTCAGAGACCTTGACGTAGTGACAAATAGGATTGGTAGATTAGAAAACGCAAAGAGAAAACTTGAACCAAAGGAAGAGATAGAGTTAAAGTTACTAAAACGCATACAAGAGGCGTTAGAGAACGAGCAACTTTTATCGAAGATTGGGCTCACGGATGAAGAAAAGAAGATGCTCGGAGGTTTTTCACTTACTACCTTGAAGCCGATAGGTGTAGTAGTAAATGTTGATGAGGAACAGTTCTCTGCAAAGAGTTATGAAACAAAGGATGAAGTTATAAAACTTTGTCAAGACAACGGGTTTGCGTATGTCGAGCTGTGTGGTAAGCTTGAAATGGAACTGAACGCTTTGAGCGAAGAAGAGAAGATGGAGTTTCTCAAAGAATTGGGAACAGATGAAACGGGTATTGAAAGACTATCCAGAGCACTTTATACACAATTTGGGTTGATTTCCTTCTTTACTGTTGGCAAAGACGAAGTACGTGCGTGGACGCTCAGAAAAGGTGCAACAGCAGTCGATGCGGCAGGCGTTATCCATAGCGACTTAGCGAGAGGTTTCATCCGTGCTGAGGTTATAAAATACTATGACCTTGTAAGGCTTGGTTCCGAGAAAGCGGTTAAAGATGCTGGATTGATGAAGCTTGTTGGGAGAGATTATATCGTTGAAGATGGTGATATAATAACAATAAGGTTCAACGTATAAAAGTAGAAACGTAACAAAGAGGGGGTTAGAAATATGTCTGAAGCGGTTGCGAGAATAAACGAGAACGTGTATATTGTAAGAGACAGGGTAATTGCGGTTGTTCCGGTTACGTCAACGATGTCAAGGCGTATAAGAGCAAGCATCCAGCTTGGTGGAAAAATGGTCAATCTATCTTACGGTAAAGAGTGTAAATCTATAGTCTTTATGGATAGTGGCCATTCTTTACTACTTGCCGAACCTGCCATTGAAGTAAGAAAAAAGATTTGGGGTTAAAGATAATTGGAGGTAATCTCGAAAAGGGTAAGTATGTTTAAAAGGCTCATATTCAGAACAACGAAGCACAATCGTTACAGTGTTACTGCACTTGTTTCTGCTGTGCTTAGTGAGATTGAAAATGTTGAGATTCTTGAAAATAAAAACATTGCTGATATCTTGCAGTATCCGGTATCGGATACTGCAGTTGCTTTTTCATTTATGACATTCGATTTGGATACTGTAATAGAAGAACTTAGAGTATTGAAAAATCATGGTTACACTGTAATTGCCGGTGGTCCACATGCAACGGCACTGCCTTTTGAACTGTTAGAGCTTGGTTTTGACTATGTTTTTATTGGTGATGGGGAAGAGAATATCATCAAGTTCTTGAAAGGTGAATTACCGGAGAATAGAATCTTCGACGGGGTAAAAAATCGTGTCGATTTGAATAAATACCCTCCTATATGTGAGACGAAGAAACTCTTCATGCCCATAGAGATTACTCGCGGATGCCCTTTCGATTGTGGGTATTGCCAAACGCCAAGATTGGCTGGTAAGATAGTCAGACATCGAAGTATAGAACAAATTGTCGAATACGAAAAGATTTCTGTAAAGAACGGCAAAACAGTTGCACGATTTATTACACCAAATGCGTTTGGGTATGGTAGCAAGAATGGAGTTACTCCTAAACCGGAAGTTGTTGACGAATTGCTTTTTAGGATAAAGTCTACTGGTGTAAAGGAGATATACTTTGGAACGTTTCCATCCGATGTAAGGCCTGAGAGTGTTACCGATGAGATGGTCAAAGTTGTCAAAAAATATGTGAACCACGATTACATCGTTATAGGTGCACAAAGTGGAAGCAATAGGATACTACAGCTTATACGTCGTGGACACACGGTTGAGAAGGTAGAAGAAGCGCTCGAAATATTGGCTAACAACGGTTTTTATGCGAAAGTAGATTTCATATTTGGATTCCCGTTTGAAACAAAAGAAGACGTAGAACAAACGTTCAATTTCATCGAGAAGATTGTTAAGAAGTACAATGCAAAGATTCACGCCCACACCTTTATGCCTTTACCAGGTACACCTCTTTCAAACGTTGGACCTGGTGTTTTGAAAGATTACCATTACAAATTCCTTGGACAACTTGCTTCAAAAGGTATTCTCGATGGATATTGGTTGAAACAAGAACAACTTGCCAAAAAGGCTGTTCAAAATATGAAAATCAAAGTTGGGAACGATTTTTAAAGGGGGAAGAGGGATGACGATAAGAAAGGAATACGTGCATTCTTGCGAACCAGAGAAACTCTACGAGGTCGCTATGAAAGAAGCAGAGCCGTACATCTCTAAATTCAACGTGAAGATATCAAGAATAAGTGAGAACGTCTTTGAAGCAAAGGTCAGTATCTTCGGAAAAGGAATAATTGAAGTTCAAAAAGACAAAATCATAATTACTGTTGATTCTTCATTCCTCGGGATGCCTGGAATGAAGGAAAAGGTAGAAGAGATGATGGATAAATATATGACTGAGTTGATTGAAAAATGCAAAGCGCAGTAGTGAAGTTGAAACATAGAATATAAGTGGAAAAATTTTCTCTTGACTATTCCTAAAAATTTGTGATAGAATACTGCAAAACCGGAAGATAACGGACGGTGTGTGATTTTGGTGAGTAAATTTAGATTTTCTTTGAATGTTAATCAATATCAAATGAGTTCAACAAATTCTTGGTGGTGGACAACCGGTGGTTGTCCACCAGTTTGTTGTTGCCGTACATAAGGAGAAAATAGGCAACAACAAAAATGCAAAGTGTGGACAATCGCCGGGTACGTGTAAAAACGTACCCGGCTTTTTTATTTAACAAGAAAAGGAGGAGGGGACTGTATGTTTAGGGAAGTTGTGTATTTGAAGCCCGAGGAAATGCCAAGAAGTTACTACAACGTGCTTGCAGATTTGCCATTCAAACTGGACCCACCACTTGACCCTCAAACAGGGCGACCTGTGAACCCTGAGAAGTTGCTCAAGATATTTCCAGAACCACTACTTGAACAGGAGATGAGTGACAAAAGATTTATCTCTATTCCAGAACCTGTTTTAAAAGAATACGCAGTCTACAGACCTACACCACTTATACGAGCACGCTTTTTGGAAGAATACCTTGAAACGCGTACACGGATTTATTACAAATACGAAGGGCTCAGTCCTACAGGTAGTCACAAAACGAATACTGCTCTTGCACAGGCTTACTATAACAAAATCTCAGGGACAAAAGTTTTGGTAACCGAAACAGGCGCAGGACAATGGGGAAGTGCACTTTCATACGCAGGTGCAAAGTTTGGCTTGGAAGTTCGAGTATTCATGGTAAAAGTTAGCTATAACCAAAAGCCTTTCAGAAAGGTACTCATGAATATATTTGACGGTAACGTGGTTCCAAGCCCGAGCATGTTAACGCAATTTGGTCAGATGTTCGATGAAAGGCATCCGGGAACACTTGGTATAGCAATTTCGGAAGCTATTGAAACAGTACTTAAAGAACAGAATGCAAAGTATGCACTTGGAAGTGTTTTGAATCATGTATTACTACACCAAACGATAATTGGACTCGAACTAAAAGAACAGTTAAAAAAGTTAGAAATTACGCCAGATATGATTGTGGCATGCCATGGAGGTGGTTCTAATTTCGGTGGAACGATACTGCCTTTTATTCCTGATGTTCTCGATGGGAAAGATATCAAAATTGTTGCGGTAGAGCCTGAGAGCTGTCCATCATTAACAAAAGGCGAGTATCGATATGACTTTGGAGATAGTGCAGGTTTGACACCAATGATGAAAATGTACACACTTGGTAAAGACTTTGTCCCGCCAGCGATTCACGCAGGTGGGTTAAGATACCACGGAGCAGCTCCTATTGTTTCAAAGTTACTCTACGAAAAACTGATGTCCGCAGCAGCTGTCAGTCAGGATGAAGTTTTCGAGGCCGGAAAGCTTTTTGCAAAAGTGGAAGGAATTGTTCCTGCACCAGAATCGGCACACGCAATAGCATATGTGATTAAGGAAGCGAAAAAGAATGAGAAAAAGACAATTGTCTTCACACTTTCCGGACATGGATATTTTGATTTGAATGCGTACGTCAGTTCTTTAAACGAGAACTTTAGAAACTTTTGAAATTGTCTATGGGAGGTGCGAACTATGTTGGGGAAAACATTGAAGACACTATTGTTTACACTCATTTTTTTGAGTTATACAAGCTCCTTTGCTATCGTTAAAATAGGGGTTCTACTACCATTAACTGGTCCGTTAGCCGCCGCTGGGGATTTAGTGAAAAAGGGTATTGAGATAGCTCACAACGAAAAAGATTCAGTGTTGGGGGAAAAAGTTGAACTTGTTTACATAGACACTAGGAGTGAGAAAACAGAAGCTGCAAATGGAATGGCACGGCTTATTGACAGGGAAAAAGTTGTAGCAGTGATTGGAGAAATAATGAGTGGTAATTCGATGGCTGCTGGTGAGTTAGCTGAGAGTAAGAAAGTTCCGCTCTTGAGCCCTGCGTCAACCAATCCACTTGTTACACATGGGAAGAAGTTTGTTTCACGTGTCTGTTTCATAGACCCTGTGCAAGGGACTGCTTTGGCGGAATTTGTGGTAAAGAATTTGAAATTAACAAAAATTACAGTGTTCACAGATATTGAGCAGGATTATAGCGTTGGGCTTTCAAACTATTTCATCGAAAGGTTCAAAAAATACGGTGGAAAAGTACTACAAGTTCAGTATAAAACAGGAGACATAGATTTCAGTGCCCAAATCACCCAAGCAATTTCTTTTGGTAGTGAAGCTATTCTTATAGCTGGTTATTACAACGAGATAGCTTTAATTGCACATCAAGCAAGAGCTTTAGGCTTTAAAGGATACTTCCTTGCTGGGGATGGTGCAAATGCCCCCGAATTGCTTAAAATAGGCGGTAAAGCAGTTGAAGGTTTGTATTTCTCGGATCATTATCACCCAGATGCAGCAGTATCATCTTCTGGAAAAAGGTTTGTTGAGCTTTATGAAAAGAAATACAGAGAAAAGCCTTCAACACTTTCAGCCTTAGGGTACGATGCTTATATGATTATTTTGAAGGCTATTGAGAATGTCAAAAGCACAAATCCGGAAAAGATAGCGTTTGGTATAAGGAATATCAAGAACTACGACGGTGTAACTGGGTCAATTACTATAGACAGGATGGGAAACGCAACGAAAGACATTGTTATTCTTGTCGTAAAAAACAACGAAATGAACTTTTTCACAAAAATCTCAGCAAGCTCTCTTAAATAAAGTACTGTATCTAATATCAGACAAATATGATAAATATAAAAAGCGGTCCATTTCTGGACCGCTCTGTTTTTTAATTTTCAATTTTATACTTATTCTCTTGGGAAGACTATAAACTTAAGTGCTGTTCTTGTTTCATTTTCCACTGTTACGTCTGTAAATGCTGGAACGCAGACGAGATCGTATCCACTTGGCGCAAGGTACCCTCTTGCTATTGCGATTGCCTTGACTGCTTGGTTAACAGCACCTGCACCGATAGCCTGAATTTCCGCCTTGCCCTTTTCTCTAATAACACCTGCTAACGCACCCGCAACCTTGTTTGGGTTTGATTTTGAAGAGACTTTTAGTACTTCCATAGTTCTACCTCCCCTTCTTTGGCGCTTGATAGCTCAGTAGTTTGTTCTAAGCACCGGAGAATGACGTACTTTATGCTACAACCGCTGTTAAAAAATGAACAGGAATTTTTCTCAAAATTTGGCGCGCCCGGCAGGACTTGAACCCGCAACCATCGGATCCGAAGTCCGACGCTCTATCCAGTTGAGCTACGAGCGCGTCCTTAATAGACACACTATATAAAAAACTGGGGTGGCTAGAGGGATTTGAACCCTCGACCACCTGATCCACAGTCAGGCGCTCTGCCAGCTGAGCTATAGCCACCACAAATAGTTGTTTTATTGATTTTTCCTTTTGGCGCGGCCGGCGGGACTC
>CAYVMA010000071.1:0-4159 GCA_964452455.1 uncultured Fervidobacterium sp.
CTAAACAATAAAAATTATACCATAAAAATATGTTATAATAAGGTTAGTAATTTTATACATGGTACTTAGAACCGATGCACAAGACAATTTCTCTGTGTCATGCCTTTTAGAACAGGAAAAATTTACAATTTAAAAAATTTATAATTTTCAGGAGGTGGCGTGTGTGAGAAGCAGGTTTTTTTTGCTCTTTTTGTTTTTATTCTTCATCAACATTTCATTCGCTGCTATAGTGGAAACAACAAACGCAGGAAAGTTGGTAGGAGAGGTTGTTTTGATTGACAAGTCAGGAGTTGCCGTTGTAATCAACGGAACAACACGAACTATCAAGCCAGAAAACGTCAAGTACGTGCTCTTAGATGAAAGCCGAACCGACCTTGTTGGAACGAAGGGCATAGTCTTAAATAACGGCTCTATTGTGTATGGTGAACCTTCAAACATTACACGCAACGACGGGTTAATCACCAATCCATACGGCACAATCAAACTTACACTTGATAACGTTGTCTAC
The DNA here is from genome assembly GCA_964452455.1 of uncultured Fervidobacterium sp. GTDB lineage: Bacteria > Thermotogota > Thermotogae > Thermotogales > Fervidobacteriaceae > Fervidobacterium. The sequence goes on from CAYVMA010000071.1 coordinate 509, forward strand.
TTCACATACGAAAAAAACACAGATATTGAGGACTTGATGAGGAACCTTTCAGCATACAAATATGCAGATATGTTCATTAATTCAGATTTTAACATGGACAAAGTTGTAGTCTATCTTGCTAACAACACAAGCTTTGTCGCAGATAGTGTAAAGATTAACATATCCGGTACTGACATAATATACACAATAACATCAGGAAATATCACATACATATTGAAACCAGGGTATATATCTGTCTTGTTGTATCCAAGAGAAGATATAGAAGGCAGGTTCTTTGTAGAACTAAAAAACGGTGTATTGTTATACGGTCAACTAACATTTGCTCAAGAAAGCGTAATTATAGATGATGGGTATGAAAATAGACTTGTAGTGAAATTCAGCGATGTATCAAGGATAGTGAATGCCGAATTAATGAGTGTGCGTTCTAACATAGTTAGTCACAGACTTGAAGTGGTAGATTCGTTTGTAGATGGAAATGTGCTAAGAATACGGGTGTTAACAGACAAGCTATATTACAACGGAAAAGAAGTTGAAAGAATAGAGCTAAACTTGGAAAATTAAGGGGGGAACTGCGATGAAAAGAAGAATACTAATGCTTGTTTTTATAGTTCTTAGTTTATCCCTTTTTGCCGAGACCTTAGTTCTAATAGATAACACTATAGTTACAGGTAAATTAATCAGGGCGACAGAAAAGGAAGTAACCATAGAACTTGGAAAGAAGCAGATTGCAACAGCTCCTGCGGAGGATATATATTACGTTTCGTTTGATGGTTCTAAACCACAAGATGAAGGCATAGTATTGAGTAACGGAATGAAGATAAAGCCAAAATCTTTTGATATCAGTGTTGACGGAGGCATAATAATCTCAAGTAAGGCCACAGTAAGTTTGAAACTTAGTGATGTTAAATCGATAAATTACAGTAATTTATTTGGTGACTCTGGAGAGAGTGAAAGATATGAATTAATAAAGTATAGAACAGTGACGGTAGGTAAAGATAGATTTTACAGGGTTGTTGTGTTCGACCAGGGGGTAACATTTTGGGAAAGTGTGAACTTAATCGGTAACAAGTTTGTGATGAAATACAGAAGCATCGTCTACGAAAGAAGTCCTGAGTGGATTGCAGCAATATACCTTCCGAATGACTTTTCAAAGGAATATCCATACATTGTGAAGCTCAAAAATCAAGACTTTGTAAGTGGATTCAACGACATATACTCAGTGGCAGAAATCCTTTGTAAGATAATTTCAATGAATGGAAATGAAATAGTTATCGAAAACCCGTTTAAAGAAATTATTAAAATACCTCTGAGTGATATAGTTGAGATAGCAAACTCGACAAACATAGTTCGAGGTCCTGAACTTACGACAGTTCTAAACAACGGAGACATACTATACAACCTATTTACAAACAACCAATCAACCTTTATTTTGTCAGGAAGAATAGACCAGTCTATTCTCAAACCGAAAATGCCCTTATCGGGTGTATCAAAAGTGGTGATAGAGAAAACTCCTTATGCACTTTTGTGGAGTTTCAAAACAAATGGAGCTATTTTTTCATCGCCAGCGATAGGACCTGACGGGACGGTATACATAGGTAGTGATGATGGGAATCTATATGCGCTAAATCCAGATGGAACAGTAAAATGGAAGTTTCAAACTGCTGGGTGTATCCGTTCCACTCCAGCCATATCCCCAGATGGAACACTATACTTTGTCAGTGACGATGGCTTTTTATATGCGCTCGATACAAAGAGCCTTCTCAAAAGGCTAAAATGGAAAGTGAATATTGGAAGTTCGCATGTTCATTGGTGGGAGCGCTCGTCCCCCACAATAGGCAGCGATGGAACTATATATGTTGGAAGTACAAATGGCAGTCTTTATGCCATAACACCGGAAGGAAAGTTGAAATGGAAGTTTTCAACTGGTGATTGTATTGTTTCTTCCCCCGCAATAAGTAGTGACGGAACCATCTATGTGGGAAGCAACGATAGAAACCTTTATGCCATAACACTGGAAGGAAAGCTGAAATGGAAGTTTTCAACTGATGATAGAGTAATTTCTTCCCCCGCAATAGGTAGTGACGGAACTATATATGTGGGAAGAGGTGATAGAAACCTTTACGCCATAACACCGGAAGGAAAGTTGAAATGGAAGTTTTCAACTGGTAATGGAGTAACTTCTTCCCCCGCAATAGACAGCGATGGGACCATCTATGTTGGGAGCGTTGATAGAAACCTTTATGCCATAACACCAGATGGTAAGTTAAAATGGAAGTTTTCAACTGGTGATAGAGTAATTTCTCCCCCCGCAATAGGCAGCGATGGGACCATCTATGTTGGGAGCGATGATAGAAACCTTTATGCCATAACACCAGATGGTAAGTTGAAATGGTGGTTTTCAACTGGTAATTGTGTTTCTTCTTCTCCTGCCATATCTGCAAGTGGTGTTCTTTACTTTGGTAGCCAGGACGGACGTATCTATGCAATTCAGACCACCTCATTTGGTGGACTGGCTGACACACCATGGCCCAAATTCCGGGGAGGTATTTCAAACACTGGGAACGTGAAATATGTTGGAAAGTAATTAAGTTTAATCAAAGCTTAGCTAAGTGACTCTTGGTAATAAAATTGAGCATATTCTCTTTATCCACCATGGCTCTGGAACTCCCCCAGAGCCATTCTCTTAATATTTTATATTTCTCCCCCTTTCCGTTCGTCAATCGCTCTCATTATGGCTTAAGTGGTTTCACGTATAGTAAATAAAACAATGCAAATGAAAGAAGTGGTAATCAATTCCACAAGGCATCAAAACGCTAGTGGGATTTTTTCTTTTTGCGAAAAGATGTGTTACATGAATAAGAAAATGAGGTATAATATTAAAAGTAGGACCCAAAAGATATGAAATTCTCAGATTTTCTTTTTACTATAATGGGGGAGAATTACTTTGCATGAAAATACACCTTCATTCGCATCAGGTTACAGCAATTGACGCGTGGTTTAATAATAACTGCCGTGGGATAATTTCGATGGCGACGGGCACTGGAAAGACATTCACTGCAATTGGTGCCGTGGATAGATTGTTTAAGGAGATTGAAAAGAATGCAGTATTTATCTCTGCTCCGTATTCTCACCTTGTCACACAATGGAAAAGTTCAATTGAACGCTATGATTTGAATGCCGATACAGTTATAGAATGCCACTCAGGTATTCCAAATTGGTACGAAAGAGCACTAAAGGTTCTTCGAAAAGTTAAACTCGGTATCTTCAAGAACGTTATATTTCTCTCTACGCACAATACCATTGTAGGAGAAAAAATGAACAATCTCATCGAGGAAATTGCTCTTGATAAAGTCGCGAAACTAACTATCGTTGCGGACGAAGTACATGGCATCGGTTCTAAAATGCGAAGGGAAAATCTTTCTAACCACTTCGAAAACAGGCTCGGGTTAAGCGCAACACCGAAACGTATGTATGATGAAGTTGGAAACAGTTTCCTTCACGAGTACTTTGGAGAAGTCGTATTTGAATTCTCACTTTGCCAAGCTGTGAATAACGTGAATCCTGACACATTGAGAACATACTTGACGCCATATTACTACTATCCAATCCCATGTTATCTAACAGACGAAGAGATGAAAAAGTATAGTGAAG
>CAYVMA010000072.1:0-3576 GCA_964452455.1 uncultured Fervidobacterium sp.
TAGTTGGAATATCGAGCGCGTTTGTTGTCGTATCTTGTTGCCCCAACCGCTATCGTTTCAACATATGCTGCTGGCTAAGATAGTGAGGATCTATTTTCATTTCCAGCTGCATAAACAAGAGTTACATTTCTACTGTAAGCGTATTTGACAGCATCCATCAAAACTTGCGCTCCGCCTCCACCAAGGCTCATATTTACTATTTTTGCACCGTTATCAACTGCCCATCTGATACCTGCAGCAACATTGTCAAGCGTTCCAGAACCATCTGCGCCAAGAACTCTGATAGGCATTATCTTTATTCCATAACCTCCCCAATTAACTCCAGCAACACCAAGGCTGTTGTTTGTAACAGCTGCTATTGTTCCAATGACATGCGTTCCATGGCTCACATCTTGCGAAGGGTCAGTTGGGTCGTAATCTCTATCGACAAAGTCGTAACCTTGGACAAATATGCCTTGAAGGTCTGGATGTGTGAAGCTGACTCCTGTATCGATAACTGCTACAACGATGTTGGCAGATTTCATGATATCCCATGCCTGTGGGAGTTTGATATTATTGTAGTGCCACTGATATCGATAATATGTATCATTTGGCGTTGCAAGAGCTCTATAAATGTAGTTTTTATCAACTGACTTGACACCTGGGACAGAATTAAGAAGTTCTGGTTTTTCTGTACGAACCGTGACAATCTGTACATCGTCGAAGGAGTACATTCTAACTATTTCTGCACCAACGCTTGAGAGTGTCTTAACAGCATCCTCTCTTGGTTCGAACTGGACAACATATTCCCCTGGAACGTAATCCTCTTCTGTTCCGGATACACCAAGTTTTTCTGAAACCATAAACTCGCCCTGTGCGCGTGGTTCAAATCTTGGCTCAAATGAGTTGGTACAACTGAACGTTACTAACAAAACTGCCAAAATCAATGCAAGTAAATCAAACTTCTTCATCCTGCAACCCCTCCTATCCAGAAGTATTGAATTGTTAAATGGATGACTGGATTATACAAAATTTATGGTGCCATTGTCAAGAAAAAAGTCTGTGGTTTTTGATAAAAAAATAATAAAAACTTACCAAAGAAAATGCTATTTCAAAGTTCTGGTTGCGCAGAAGATGTTTTGACAGTTATTTTCCCAAGCTCATGATATAATTTTTCCATGCGTTTCCACATTTTAGTATACACCTTGTCGAAGTATTCCATGTAGAGTTTGTTTTTATTGGAATCTGGATAAAAGATTTTTTCAATTCTAACCATGTTTTGAACAGCTTCCTGAAACGTTCTATATTTTCCGATACCAACATATCCTGCTATAGCGGCACCAAGTGAGGCAGTTTCGTTCGTCTGTACTTTATATGTTGGAACACCAAGAATATTTGTGGTTATTTGACACACTTCGTCACTTTTTGAGCCTCCACCAGAAAGACCTATTTTTTCCATTCGAACACCGGTTTTTCTTTCTATGTTCTTTTTTCCTTCAAGCAAAGCGTAAGCGATACCTTCTATAATTGCTTTATAAACATGCAACCGAGTATGTCTGTCTGAAAATCCTATAATTGCTCCTCTTGAAAAGGGGCGTTCGGGTCCTGCTGTCCAAGTAGGTTGTATAATTAATCCATCGCTTCCATCTGGAATTTCGCGCAGGTATTTGTCAAGTATTTTCTCTGGAAACGTATCAAGCTCCTCGGCTTCCCTGACTTCGCTATGTGCAAATTCTTTTTTGAACCAGGTAACCAACCAAAAGCCCCTGGATATTCCGATTTCGGGGTTATAGGCATTCGGAAGTATCGAGGGGTATGGTGGAATAAACGGTATTACTTCGACGTACTTTGTTGTAGTTGTTTGAATTGTTGCTGTTGTTCCAAGGCTTATACTTCCAACGTTTGGTGAAAGACAACCAACTCCAAGAGTCTCACATTGCTTATCCGCGCCTGCAGCAATGACCGGTATGCCTTCTTTCAATCCCGTGAATTGTGCCGCAGTTTTTGTTATATAACCTAAAATTTCTCCTGGATTAACAAGGTTGGCGAGTCTTTCTCTTTCTACACCAAAAAGTCTCCACTTATAGTGATATGGACTTTTAATCCAACATTTGTATTTGTAATCGAATGGAATGTATCCAACTTGGGAAGCAGTTGAGTCTATGTATTCACCCACAAGTTTGTAAGTTAGATATCCGGAAAGCAGTAGATATTTGTGAATTTTACTCCAAATCTGAGGTTCGAATTGTTTTATCCAATTAGCCTTGCTTCTTCTGTATGCCATTTCAGCTGTGGGAAGTTTTTTGATAAGCCAAAAAGCTAACTTCTCATGAAGATAAAGTTTTGGTTTTCCTACAGCCTCCCGTTCATCAAGCCAAATGAAAGCATCTCTTAAAGGATTACCATGTTGGTCAACAACAACTATTGTCGCTCTTTGCGTAGTTAGTGTCACAGCCTCTATTGAATTAAATATGTTCCGGAATTTTTCTTTTAGTTGTTTCGTAGCTTTCGCTAAGCTTTCCCAATAAATTTTGGGAGATTGCTCTGCCCAGCCGATATTACGTGAATAGTATGGTTCAAAGTCAACTTTTTCAGCTGCTAAAACTTCGCCTTTTTCTGAAAAGATGATTGCTCTTAAACTTTGCGTACCACAATCGATGGCAAGAACACTCATCAAAATTCCTCCCATAAGACTTAAGATTCATTTATTGCGTCTCGAATCAATTATATCACCCTAATAGTACTTTCAGCACAGTCGTAATGACCTTAGCTAATTACATACAGGAATAAATATAATGTTGATTTTGTATATTGATTTTTTGAGATGAGTATGTGTGATTAGGTAAAACGAAGTTTGAGCAAAAGGAGGAATAGAAAATGGAAAACGAGATTGAAAGGAAAAAAAGTTATAACTACTCTATTTTTTATTGTGCTTGCAGATATGTTTGGATTTGGACTTATAATACCTCTTTTGCCATACTACGTAGAACAGCTTTGGTGCAAGCGATTTGATGATAGGATTTTTGTCTATGGTTAGAAGAACAGGACTAAGAGTTTGGGGCTCATTGGAGCGGTATTTGGATTGGGATTCATTTTAGGACCTGCTTTTGGTGGTTTTTTGAGCAGATGGAAATTTTCAGTTCCAACGTTTTTTGCTACTGGGCTTTCTTTTATTAATCTTCTGAATATAATCTTCTTTTTACCTGATTCAAAGTCAACAGAAGATTCAAAGAAAGTCCTATTTACATTCAACGAACTGAGAAAGACAATAACCATACCTCATGTTGGAGCACTAATATTTTTGAAGTTCTTTTATTCTCTCGGGTTTATAATGGTTGAATCTTCCTTTGCACTCTTTGCTATGAGAAAACTTAATCTCCCACTTTCAACAACAAGTTATGTACTTGCTCACATTGGACTTGTTCTTGTCTTCGCGCAAGGGTTCTTGGTTGGAAAAGCCACAAAGAAGTACGAGGAGAGCAAGATTGTCAAAATGATGGTCTTCATAGCATCTCCACTTCTTGTTTTGTACTCTCTTTCACCAAATTTAATAACGCTTTTATTGATTTTAGCTCCGCTTTCAGTATCTTCCGCATT
>CAYVMA010000073.1:0-2532 GCA_964452455.1 uncultured Fervidobacterium sp.
CAAAATCCCTATGGCTGAATCAAAATTCCCACCTCTGAAGGAATATATACTTTGCGCATCATCACCAATAACAAGTAAACGATTGTGTTCACCTGATATCAATTTCAAAAACTTTAACTGAATCAAATTTGTATCTTGAAATTCATCGACGATTATCCACTTGTATTTCTTTTTAATTTCTTCCCTTAATCTACTATCATTCTCAAGTATAGTCAAAGTCTTTAGAAGCATATCGTCAAAATCCATAACTCCCTGCAAACCTTTCAATCTTTCGTATTCTTCAATCATCTCATTTATCTGAGCTGGTGCTAAAAGTAACTCACTTTCAACCGCTCTCTTTGCACTTTTAATCGACATCATTGTGTTTCTTGAATAAGAATATATTTTGTAGAGCTCTTCTGCTAACTCACTATCACTAAAACCTTCTTGACCACTTATCACTGACCTGCGATAGTTTCTTCTAAGACCTAAAGTACCCCACGCATGCTCCATTAGAGTAACAGCATCTGTTTCAGTGAGAGTTTCTTTCAAACGTGCTTCCCCTTGCATCTTTTGAATTTCTTCAGCAATATCATTAAGCACTTGATGGAAAGTTCCACAAGTTAGACCTTCTACACTCTGGTTAACTATCGCACTAACCCTTGCAAACATCTCATCCGCAGCTTTATGCCCAAATGTTACCATCAATATTTCAGAGGGTTTTACTCCGTTTAATATCAAATACGCGATTTTTTGAGCTATCAATTGCGTTTTTCCGCTACCAGGTCCTGCCAAAACAAGTGCCTTATTATCATTTGCGAGGATAATTTTCATCTTCTCGTAATCATCTAACTTTTCCACATACTTTCTCGCCCTTTTCGTCATCTGAATTTGTGAAAGCTTTTTAACTACCTCTGCTTTAATTTCCTCAATGCTGAGCTTATTGTATTCTTGCGCTTTCCTAATCAGCTCTTCTTTTATCTTCTTTAAATCTCTCGTCTCAATCTCAGCTATTTCATTAAATAAATCAAATCCTTCTTTCTTCCATCTAATAACTTCCTTAGGTATAAATTCGTATTTCTTTAATTTATCGGCTTGTTCAGGATTAAATCCAAAATTTGCCCACTCTCTTGCTTCATCTGGTCTAAGATGTTTACTGTGCCAAGGCTTTGCTTCTTCCACATTAAAGCCTTGAGCTAACCACTCCCTCGTTTCTGAAGCACTGAAACCAGCATCCTTCCATTTAGAAATCATTGATAGTGCTTCAATACTAAATCCATTATCTATCCACTCTCTTGCTTCTTCTGGTGTAAACTTACTTTTCATCCATTCAAGCGCTTGCTCTGGTTTAAATCCGTTCTTGTTCCATCGCGAAGCTAATTCGAAATCAACCACAGAGGGACAAGCAACTCTCCAAATACTTGCACTTGTGATATCAAAACCGTGTCTTGTCCATTTAAGCGCACTGGTGACATCGAAGTGCGCATCTTTCCATTCTATAGCTTCGTTTGGTGAAAACTGAGCATCTCTCCACATGCAAGCCTCATCAGGACCAAAACCAGTAATTTTCCATGCTTTAGCGTCTATAGGATTGAAACCTTTATCACGCCACAAACGTGCACTATATGGATTGAAACCTGCCGACCTCCAACTTTCTATTTCAATAGCACTAAAATTCTCTCTTTTCCACTCTATTGCCTCATCAACATAACATCCGTTTGCTGTCAACCTTCTTGCTTCTTCAAGACTGAACCCTGCATTTACCCATTCCTTAAGTTCAAAAGGTTTTAAACCTTGCGATAATTCGCCAATAAGTTCGGAAATATTTATATCATCCGCTCTCTTACCCTTTTTTCGACAAGCAGCATGTAACTCATATGCTGTCAAACCTAAATCTTTTAGCCTCAAAGCATCAGCTACGGATATTTTCAAATCATAAAAAACCTTTGCTTCAAATGGCTCGAAATTGGCTCTCACCCACTTCAAAACATCCCTTGCATCTTTAAACCCCGCCTCAACCCATCCAAGTATATTATCTTCATCTATTCTCCCTTCCCACCTTAACATGTCCCAAAAAATCTTAGCTGATTGAGCGTCAAACCCATTTCTTCTAAAAACCTCTATTGTATGTTCTTCAAGTCCTGTGCTTTGCCATTCTTCGAGTTCACCATCATTTTCAAACGAACTTCTAAATGAAGTTCCTTCAGGAACTTCATAGTACACAGGAATGTTACTTTCACCTTTTAACCAGGCTTCAATTTGCTCATATCCCCATCTTTTATTAGGATCTCTTGTTAGCAATCCCTTAAGCAAGTTAACATACTTCGGAGGTATCCATTCTGGAATTTCTACATTCTTCGTAAAAAGAAAGTGCATAACAATCTCTCGGTCTAAACCTTTCAACGGGTTACTTCTCACTATTAACTCATACAAAACCATTCCTAAATGCCACCAGTCGACCTTAAAATCAAAATAACCACTAAATTCCTCAGGTGCCATATATGCAAACGAACCAGCTAAACCATCCACATACACTTTTCCTACTTCGTGATA
>CAYVMA010000074.1:0-60424 GCA_964452455.1 uncultured Fervidobacterium sp.
TTGAAAAGATACGCGATAGGCTATGATGAGCTTTGGAAATAGAAAAAACATTTTACCCCTTTACCCCCATTTTATTAAATGTAGATTATGTCTACCTTACTGATGTGATTTGCTACCTCACGTTTCGGAAGTAAATCTACAAAAAAATTCTAACCTTTCTTAATATTTTCTTTTTATCCACCCCATAAAATTCCAGTTAGAATAAAATTTAAAACAAAAAAAGTAGGAGGTCTGGGAATTATGACAGTGAGATTGAAGGACCTACCGTTATTTCTTGTTGTTATATTAATAATCGCATTTGGTGTAATGTATTTTGTAAACCAATATTTCTCCAATCAGATTATAAAGCATTGGTCAGAAAGGTACAATGAGGTTGTTGTTAACGTGCTTAAAGAGAAGGTGGAAAGTAAGTCACCTATTTTTTCTATTTTGACGGATTTTCTGGTTAATGACCCGAACTTAGTAAATACCATCTACACCTACGACAAAGAGTTGCTCCATTATTATCTTGAACATATTTATGACACCTATCGGCAATATGGTCTTGGTATTCTTCAAATCACTACCGCTGATATGAAAGTGCTACTTAGAATGCACGATATAGATAAGTCGGGTGATAGTGTAGCATCGAGAAAACTTGTTAAAAAGTTAATGGAGACGAAAAAGCCCGTTACAGGGTATGAAATTGACCTGTGTGGTTTGGGGTTGAGGAAACTTACTCCGATAGAATCTGGCGAATTTGTCGGCATTTTAGAGGTTGGAGTCATGATTGATCAAAGATTTTTGAAAGAATTGGAAGGGGTAAACGAACTTGTCCTTCTCTATAACGAGAAAGGAAGACTTGATAAGCCAATTTTTATAAGAGCTGACGAAAAGGTAAAATTGTCAGAAGAGATAGATCTCCAGAAATTTATAAAAAATGAGAAATATTATGAGATCAAAAATGCACAGCTTTACATTGCACATCATTTCAAAGATTTGAATAACCAAACTATCGCTATTTTGCTTTCAAAAGTACCAATTAACGCTATAATCGCTCAACAAACGCGATCTAACCTGGTGAATTTTTTCGTCCAGTTATTCGTACTTGGTGTATTACTCGTCTTAGTAGTTCTTTTGTTGAAAACAGTTGAAAAACAGGTGTTTGTAGCAAAAGATTGTATAGCAAGAGTTGCGAATGGAGATTTGACTGTTGAGTTCCCGGTCACAGCGGAAAATGAAATCGGCGTCTTGGTTGGGCATATTTCACAAGCAATAGATAAGCTCAGAGTAACTTTATCCAATAGTCTTGATAAATTCACGAATATAAAGACCTCAATCAACAAAGGCTCAGCAGTAATCGAACGTATCTATGAGTTGATAGAAAGAGTAGAAACTGTTTCTGATAACGTGCTTCTGATGTCAAACACCGTTTCAGCATCGGTCGAGGGAACTAATATGGGAGTTAAAGAGGTCGTGTGCGCTGCGCAGAATGTGGCAGATAGTTCCGAGGAGATTTCAATGCTTGCAAATGTGACTTTTGAAAAGATAGAGTCTTCTACTAATTTAATCGAAGAGCTTGTTCGAGAAATAGAAAAGACAATGGATTCAACTTTGGAATCAATAGAAGTAACTAAGACGGTTATGAGCTATTCCTCGCAGATCGAAAGAATAGTAAGTACAATTAACACTATCGCAGAGCAAACTAATTTGTTAGCTCTGAACGCAGCGATTGAAGCAGCAAGAGCTGGAGAAGCGGGTAGAGGATTTGCCGTCGTGGCTGGTGAGATAAGAAAACTTGCCGAACAAAGTAAGAAGTCAACAATTGAGATACAAAATATACTTAAGAGTATAGAAGAAGGCGTGGAGCAAGTTAATTCAACTGTTGTCAAGAGTGGAGAGGTTCTGAGAGCATTAAGTAAGAGCGTGAAGAACACCCAGGAAGTCTTTGAGAACATTTACCAGCTAACTGAGCAAATAAATTCAAAGGCACATGCACTTGCTGCGGCAAGTCAACAACAAAGCGCCTCTGCCGAGGAGATAAGTACGGCCATGCAATTTGCAACTGATAGTGTCAATGAAATTATCAAAATGATGAACGAACTTGGTGAAGAAATAAGAGAGGTTGTCGAACTTTTGCCATATCTTAGAGATGCCGATAGACAAGTGAAAGAAACTGTTCAAAACTTTTCTGATGAGCTCACGCAGAATTTTAGGTTAGTCAAAGTTGAGGAGTATTAGATAAGATTTCATACGTATAGAAAGTTATATCCCTGTATGCTTGTAAAGTATACAGGGATTTTTATTTAATTGCATTTAATTCCATTTGCCAATTGTATGGTAGAATACTATAAACACGTAAAGTTACAAAGGAGCGGTTGAGGTTGAAAAAAAGTGGTGCGAAAATACAAGAACGTTCAAAGAAGATAGCGTACTTAGGTGTAATCCTTGGCTTTCTCTTCGTGTTCATTTACCTCGGTCATGCAACACCAAGTGAGTGGACATTTCTTATACTTTCCTCTTACTTGGCTTACGCTCCGTATATTTTGTTTGATAGCTTTTTTTCAGGATTCTGGACTGTTGTCGGTTTAAATATACTTGCTTACTTGTTTATACCAAGAATTGCATATGTTACTACATTTACCTTCATCTCTTTTTATGTTCCGGTGAGATATTTAACAAAGAAATTATCAGCACTACCTTCTTGGATTTTTAAATACGTTTATTTCAATATCGCATTTTTCAGCTGGGTTTATGTCCAAGGCAAGGTACTTGGAATCGATATACTTTCACAAACAGCAACAGGTATTGCAAAAGTGATACCAGTGAGCGAAGTTTTGGTATTTTATGGTATAATTGTTTTTGGCAATATTTTTTTTTGCAGCATATGAGTATCTTTTTGAAAGAGTTGTTCAAGAGATGAAAAGATGGCTTGAAAAGGTATTTGTGAAATGAATAATTGACAAGTTGGGGGTGTTATACTTGGCGCGTAGTATATATGAGCTGCTCAATGTAGAACCAGATACACCACATATACAGATTGAGACGCTATACAGAGAGTATCTCGAAAAGTATGATCCGAAAAGATACGAAAATAGTCCACTTAAGCCGATTGCTATGGCAAAATACAATGAGCTGATTGAAGCCTATGAAGTATACAAAAGAGGGCAGGGTAATGAAATAATACCAGTTGAATATTCAAAGTTTGGTGGTTATGCAGATTCTATATTAAAAGGATACAGACCTGGATATTATTACAGAAGAAATAACGGTTGTTGTGACGATGTTTGTCAGTGTATTGGCTGTTTGTGGGTTGGCGATACTTGTTGTGAGTGTATGGGTGGAGATTGCATTTCGTGTATGTAAATTCTTGGATTTTTTAAGTGGGTGCTTTTATGTTTGGATACGTCAAACCAGAAAAAAGCGAACTAAAGGTTAGGGAACTGAACGAATTTCGCGCGTTTTATTGTGGAGTTTGCACAAGTTTACATAAATCGCGATACCTTGCAAAGTTGTTTCTGAGCTATGATGCCGTTTTTTTCGCATTGATTTTAACTTCGATTAGAGGCAAGATACTTGGATACAAGAAGCGTTTTTGTGGGGTTGAGTTAAGAAATATTTTGTATTACGAAAGTGATGAGATAAGTCTTGCTGCAAGTAATTTTCTTTTGCTGCTGAAATACAAACTTTTAGACGATGTAAGAGACGAAAGGAATTTCGTCAAAGCTTTGCTTTTGAAGTTTTTTAAAAACATCCCAGGGAGCTCCGCGACTTTAGAATCTCGCCTTCAAGCTCTCATTGTAGAACTTGGTGAGACAGAAAGAAAACGTGAACCCACCATTGATAAGCCTGCTGAGATTTTTGGTAGTATCGTTGCTCTGTTTTTTGAAAATTTGAGTGAGCTGTCTTCCGAACAAAGGACGGTGTTAATACATCTTGCCAGGCATGTTGGAAAATGGATATACGTGCTTGATGCGTTCGATGATTTGAAAAAGGATATTAGTAAAGGGAACTACAATCCATTGGTTATTCAGTTTGGATTTACCCATGGGATGGATATTCAAGAGTTTACTGAGAAGATTAGACCTAAGGTTAGGGAGTACTTATTCAAGATTCTTGATGAAGTGGTCCTTGCTTACAATTTACTTGAGTTGAAGACGTATAAAGGAATTCTTGACAATATAGTCTACCTCGGGCTGTTTGAAGAAACGGAACGTGTTTTAAGCGGAAGAAAAACGTGCAAAAGGATTTATACGGCGTAATTCTTTTAATTCATTACTTTGTGATACTCCTTTGCACTTTTAAAATGTGAGGAGCTATGGTAAAATAAACAGGTCGCTACAAAAAGTTTTTTTAGAGGTTAGAGGATTCGTTGAGAAGCCTATTTTTGTTAGTCAGGAGGTTTTAGGATGATAAGATGGAACTTGTATTCTTTTGGAGAGTTTATCCCACATTGGTATAAGTGGGAAGACGGAACGAAGTTTGTTGTAGTTTACGGCACATATGAGATAGGTGATTGGGTCTTCCAAGATTCGAAATTGGAGATAGAACTAATTGAGGTTCCAGATGAGTTAAGAGATATAAGAGAAATATACGAATTCCCTTGGGAAAGATTCAAGATACTGCCGACAGAAAAAACGGTGGTTGTTAGTCAAGGGAACTTAGAGGATATCGCAGAAACAGAATTCGAAAAGTTTGTATTGGGACTTGATAATAAAAGCGAGGGTTAGTAAATTCATTGCGTTCCTTGAGATTCTCCACGACGGTATAAAACAATAAAGCAAGAATAAAGCGGGCATGATTTTGCCCGCTTTTGTTTTATAATTTCTCTTAATATAGCTCAGATTTTTGTCATGATTTCCAAGATGAATTTCGTAGTCTTTCTGAGAGTTTCATCTTTTATTTGTGCCATTTCCTCTTCAGATGGTTGATAACCAATTGTTTTGAAAAGATTAATCGTAAATGTCTCATAATCCGAACAATCGGTATCAAAGAAATCGTCCAAAGGCGATTCCAGTAGAGAGATTAATTTTGTTGAAAATAAGAAGTGAATTTCTTCGATTTCACTGTGGATATCCTCAATGATGTGGTCTATATTCTTATCGCCAGAGAGTATGTGTTGGTATAGCCTCAGTATCGCTGTTGAACACGCAAGTGGAAGTCCTGCACCCATGGTTGTTAGTGTGATTTTAGTAGCGTTCTTTTCCATAATTATCGGTTCAGTGCCTGCTATGTAGATACCAGCCAGGATATAGGGGAAGTAATCGGTGCTTGCCTTATTGACATCTTTTAATACAGGTTGAATGTTCATTAACTTTATGAATTCTTCAATGATTATTTCTCCATTATCATCGGTTGATTGTATAATAGTTTCCAAGGCTTTTTCAAACGGGAACTCTGCTTTTTCGAGTATTTCTTCTGATTTTTTCATTTCATTTTCGAACTCGGCATCGTAATGTTTTTTACCAACAAAGAACTGGATTCTTTCGAAGTTTTCTGGGAAATCCTCTTGCACTTTTTCAAATGTTTCGTAAGCTTCTTCATATAGTCCGAGTCGACGTTGGAGTATGCCAAGCTCGTTGATTACTTCAGGAGTTTCGTATTGTTTAGCTAATTCAAGTAAGAGGTTGTAAGCTTCGAAATGCTTCCCAAGTTTTGTCAGAGTATAGGCAAGGTTATACATAATCTCGGGTTTTTTGGAAATCTCCAAACCTTTTGTGAAGACTTCTTCAGCTTTTTCATATTGTTGGCGTAGGTTATATACGACCCCAAGTCTCAAGTATGCTTCTGGCATAGGTTCAAATCTTATGCCTTCGGCGGACAATTCGCGTGTTTCCAGCTTTTGAATTATCGAACGGTAAATTACCTCTGCGTCACTCAGTTGCCCAAGTTCCATGTATATGTCCCCGATTTTTAGAAGAGGAAGTAAGAAGTTCGGGTCACTTTGGTAAGCTTTTGTGTAGGCCTCCATTGCTTCATCATAATCTTTTTTGGCGAACAACACGTTGCCAAGTTCGTAATAAGCGAGTGAGAAGTTTGGATTAAGAGCCAACGATTGTTTAAGTTCTATTTCTGCGAGGTCGTAATTTCCTAATTTGGCTTGCAAGATAGCGTTGTAGAAGTAGTATCGGTAATCTTCTTGGAGTTCTTTAGCTGTCTTTAGAATTTGCTCTGCTTCTTCGAATTTTCTTTCGTTGATTAGTACTTTGAACTTTTCATATAAAAAGTAAAGCAAATACGATTTCCAGTATTCGCTCTTTTCTACCTTGTATTGTTCTTGAAGTCCTCTCAGTATCACATCGATTGGTATATTATTTTGGTCTGTTACAAGCAGAAGGTCTTCAGCAAGTATGGGTAACTTAACCGGCAAGTTCAACTTTTTTGCAACTTCCGGTTTGATAGGAAGATATACTATTGCCTTTATTTTCTCCACCTCGCTTTTTGATTTAGATTATCCAAGAGGTCCTAATTTTCTGCCTCCGATTATGTGGAAGTGAATATGGTGCACTTCTTGTCCAGCGTCTTTGCCGTTGTTTTGAACGATTCTGTAGCTTTCCAAACCACTTGTTTTGGTTACGGTTTTTATAACTTCGAAGAGTTTCCACATCTTTTGACTATCCTCAACAGAAAGTTCGCTTACCGTTGGCACATGCTTTTTGTAAATCGCCAGTAGATGGACAGGTGCAACAGGTCTAATGTCTTTGATGACTATGAAATCTTCATCTTCATATACTTTTTCTGAAGGGATTTCTCCGTTTATAATCTTGCAGAACACACAATCTGCCATATCCAACCCCCCTCGAAACTACTAAAAAAGTTATTGTTCTTGAATTTTTGTAATCTTCTTTATTTTGCTTTCTAATAGGTAGTATTTTGCATTTCCGATGTTCAGTTGCTCAATAGCGGTTTTAAATAAATAGGCAATGGAATAATTTTCAAGTTTTGCGTTTGATAAAGATGAGTTTTTAAGTTTCAAGACACTACCTTTGGATGCTTGTAAATTTGTAATTTTAGAAGAAACAAACGCAA
This sequence comes from uncultured Fervidobacterium sp., assembly GCA_964452455.1. GTDB lineage: Bacteria > Thermotogota > Thermotogae > Thermotogales > Fervidobacteriaceae > Fervidobacterium. The sequence continues at coordinate 7,009 of CAYVMA010000074.1, forward strand.
CCGTTGAAAGGTCGGAGACCGAAAATTTTTCAAAACGAGAATCGTAAGAAAGAACATTTGATACTAATCCCACTTTTACGTTATTAACAGCTGTGTTGTTTATCACAACATTCCCACAATTTTGGATTTCAAGTTCTTCAATAGATGAATCTATGATGTATACCGCATAAACGCCACTGATTGATACTCTATTAAGCGAAGATTTTCTAATTACTACAAAGTTAGTTAAATTGGCATCAATATTTCGAAGATTTGAACCATCTACAAAAATCAGCGCGCCTCTGTCCGAGGTAATATCAATTTCGGGACCAATGGCGCTAACATAAGCTGAACCGTTATCGGAAACTGTGAGTTTTCCACTTCCCAAAAAGTTAACAGGTCCTGTTGTGATAAGAGCACCTTTTATGTTCAATTCAGCATTAAGAGCGTGAATTATCGTAACTCCACTCTCTAGAATAATAGCGCTTTTCTCAGGGAGTATGGTTTTGCTGATTATCCTGTAAGGTGATTTTGAAGAAAGTAAGAACTTCCTACCAGAAATATTTGTAATCGGGTTTTGTGAATCGAGTATGTCAAGCTTCTCAAGTGTTGGCGGAACAAAAGCAACATCCGCTACATTACCAAAATCATCACTAGAAACTGCCAGATAGAATCTGTCAGAAAGTTTGATTTCGTTTGATTTATCGATAGCTTTTAGGGCTCTTACCGTTGGGTCGTAAAACGTGACCGTACTGTCAAAGACATAAGTATAAACTTCCGTAATTCCATTCAGTCGAATTTGGTCGGGAGAGGTTTTTACTTCGACAGTGTATTTTTGACCATTAAAAGTTACGGTTCTCTTCCCGTCAGCTAAGAGCATCCCATCAAGAAATGTAAAAGGAAAGTTTTTTTCATCAACTTTGAGTTCTTTTCCCAGTTCAACCTTTGCAATCCCCAATTTTTGGGGAACCAAAACCCCGGCAGTCGCGATGACTACCGGGATGGTTAAGATGATTAAAATTAACAAAGCCGGAACTACTAATGTTACTGAACGTGTTTCTTTGAAAACATGTTTCACAATTTTTCCCATCGTCTCATCTCTTCTTACTTTTTATTTCCTTTCCCCTCTAAGCACAGCTGAACAGCGTGGACATGTTTCTGGGTGTACTAGGTCTTTACCGGTATCTGGATGATATTTCCAACAGCGCTGGCATTTTTGTCCTTCTGCCCTTTGGACTAAAACGTTTGCGAACTGACCGTTTAATCCAGATATGTTTTCAGACAAAGTCACTTTTGAAACGATGAAGAATTCTTCAAGCAGTGACTCATATTTTCTGAGCAAGTTTTTCAATTCTTCGTTCTTTGCTTCAATTATTACATGGGCATCGAGTGAATGACCGATAATATCAGATGCCCTGGCGTTTTCCAGTGCTTTCAACACATCGTCTCTTATGAGTAGCAGATGGTTGAATTCCTCAAGAAGCCCTTCATCGATGAATTCTTTTTTAACTTCTGGCCAGTATTCAAGGTGCACGCTTTCGTATTTCTTCAAATGGCTTTCTTGGTATGCCTCTTCTGCCGTGAACGGGATAATTGGTGCAAGAATCTTTATCAGTGCTTCAAGTATGTAGTGTAAAACGGTTTGGGCAGACCTTCTGTAAATGGAATCTTTTGCTTCGACATAGAGTCTGTCTTTGAGTATATCTAAATAAACAGCGCTTAGTTCTGTGGTACAGTATTTAACAGTTGCGTTGTATACCTTGGAGTATTCGAACTCTTCGTAGTACTGTGTTACCTGTTCGATGAATTTTTGGAGTCTGCCAAGTGCCCATCTGTCTAATGGGAGCAGTTTTTCGTATGGCAGCAAGTCTGCTTCTGTGAAATCGTAAAGGTTGCTGAGCAAATATCTCAAAGTGTTTCTAAGTTTTCTGTAGACCTCGACTTGCTGTTCTATTATGTTCTTACCAACCCTGATGTTATCGAAAAAGTCCGTGCTTGCAACCCACAATCTCAATATGTCAGCACCATATTTATTGACTATTTCCATCGGGTCAATTACGTTTCCGAGAGATTTACTCATCTTCCTTCCTTGTTCGTCTTTGATGAAACCGTGAGTGACGACGGCTTTGAAAGGTGCAGTTCCCGCTTTCGCAGTGGACAAGAATATGGAGCTTTGGAACCAACCTCTGTGTTGGTCATCACCTTCTAAGTAAAGGTCAACTGGGAACTTCTCACCTTTGGAGCGTATCACCGCTTCCCATGAACATCCAGAATCTATCCAAACATCTAGTGTATCATGTGTCTTTTCAAAATTCTTACTTCCGCAAGCTGGACATTTGAAATCTGGTGGGACCAGTTCGTTAACGTCGAGCTCGAACCAAGCATCTGTGCCTTTTTCTTTGACTATATTTGCAAAGTGTTCGATTACCTTTGGGTCGAGTGTAACTTCGCCACAGTCTTTACATTTTACCGCGGGGATTGGTACTCCCCAAACCCTTTGACGTGAAATCGTCCAGTCTGGTCTTTCCTGAACCATTGCGGTGATACGATTTTCTCCCCAGGCAGGATACCATTTGACTTTCCTTATCTCTTCGAGCACTTTACCTCGTAAGTTATTTTTATCAACGGAGATAAACCACTGTGGTGTAGCACGGAACATAACCGGTCCTTTACAACGCCAGCAGTGTGGATAGCTATGGCTAATCTTTCCTACCTTAATCAAAGAACCATAGTTTCTTAAGTCTTCAACTATAACTTTGTTGGCATCCCATATCTTTAATCCTTCGTATTTTCCTGCCTCTTTTGTGAACCTGCCTTCGTCATCCACGGGCGAGAGAACTGGAAGATTGTATTTTAAACCTGTTTGATAGTCTTCTTCACCGTGTCCCGGAGCCGTATGAACACAACCGGTACCGTCTTCAAGTGTTACGTAATCGGCGAGAACAACAACGGAAGTTCTGTCGTAAAGTGGGTGTTTTGTAAGTTTGCCTTCGAGTTCTTTACCCACGAATTTTTCAACAACTTCAAAATCAATACCAACATCTGCGGCGAATTTTTGAAGTAGTCCTTCCGCAACAATCCAGTATTCTTCGCCGACCTTTATTTTGACATATGTGTAATCTGGATGGAGTGCGATAGCAACGTTCGCTGGGATAGTCCAAGGAGTTGTGGTCCAGATAACAATATACGTGTCTGGTTTATCGACCATTTGGAATTTTACATAAATGGATGGTGATTCATGGTCATGGTATTCGATTTCTGCTTCCGCAAGGGCTGTTCTGCACGTTGGACACCAGTAAACTGGTTTGTTGCCACGATAGACGTTGCCGTTTTCCACCAACGTTTTGAATACATCAAGTATGTGGTATTCGTAATCTGGGTCGAGTGTTATGTATGGATGTTCCCAGTCACCTTTTACACCAAGGCGTTTGAATTCTTCTCTCTGAATGTCTACGTATTTCAGAGCAAACTCTTTACAAAGCTTTCTTATTTCAACGGGTGATTTTTTCTTAGCTTCTTCTCCCAGTGATGTTGTAACTCTGTGTTCAATTGGTAATCCGTGTGTATCCCAGCCGGGAACATAGGGCACTCTGTAACCGCGCATGGTTTTGTACCTTGTTACGAAATCTTTCAGTATCTTGTTCATAGCCGTGCCAAGATGGATATCTCCATTTGCGTATGGAGGTCCATCGTGGAGAAGGTATGTTGGTGCATTTGCTCTTGTTTCCAAAGTCTTTTTGTAAATCTCCTTCTCTTCCCAGAACTTCAACATCTCCGGTTCTTTGTTGACAAGGTTTGCCTTCATTTGAAAGTTTGTTTGTGGTAAGTTCAGTGTTGGTTTGTAGTCCAATTTGAGCACCTCCTAATGCAGTTTTATCTTATCAGCTATTTTATAATAGAAAAAAAGGGGTGATGCCCACCCCTTTTTTGAAAGGTGTGGGCATCATTCACATGTTAATCAAACGGCTGATTACTTCTTTTAACTCAGTTAAATCAGCAGACTTTACAATGTAAGCATCAGCTGCCCATGAAGCCATATCGCTCTTGTAATGAGAGTAAGCAGTCAATAGAACCAACTTTGTTTCACGCCTGATTTCTCTTAATTTACCTGCAAGTTCCAATCCGTTCATACTTCCAGGCATCTCGATATCGATAGTAACCAGATCGTATTGCTTTTCGGCAAATTTTTTTAGCGCTTCATCAGCATTTTCAGCTTCATCTACTTCATAGCCGGCGTCCATTAGTTCTTCGGCTATTAGTAATCTCATGTTGGGTTCATCTTCAACTACGAGAATTCTTTTGGGCATACTCTTACCCCCTTTCTCGGGGATATTATACCATATGAACTGTTATTATTTCAACTCATCGATAACAAATTTATGTTAGTTAGCTTTGTACATTACCATGGCTGATGTAGCTTTAATGTTTATCTTACCGCTGACTTGGTAAAGAACCTTTGTTCCTGCGTTGTTTTTGTCAACAACGACATTCCATGTTCCTTCTGGAAGTGTGAACTGTTGGTCTTTTGTGTCGCCATTGTAGATTACGAGTATTTCCTTCCATGGGTCATTTTCATCTTTAAGCACGAATGCTACCATCTTTCTCGGCGTTGGTAAGAATGTCAGTTTCTTTCTTATATCCTCCGCAGTCCTTTGCCTAAACGCAATGTGTGCTTTTCTCAATTCGATAAGGCCTTTATAGTAATTGAAGACATCTATAAACTCGGCTTTTCTAGCATAGTCAAGCCCGTTTATGGAGATTGGTGAATTGTAAGAGTTCTCGTCGAATTTCTTCGTTCTTGCGAAATCCTGACCTGCATGTAGGAATGGTATACCTTGTGATGTCAACAATACTGCACCAGCGAGTTTCTGAGCATCTTTGAGCATTTCTTCAGTCCATTTTACATTTGTGTCTGCCTGTGCTGCCAAGTAGTTTTTGTCCCAAAGTGTGTGGTTATCATGGCATGCAACGTAGTTTATGGTCTCTTGTGGGTCTTTCGTAAAGCTTCGAATTACCTCATCGTATTCAATGCTACCTGCGACTCCACGTTTTACACCTGTTTCCTTAGCAAGTGCACCCATCAAGAAACCTTTCACTGCTGGATTGAAAACAGAACCACGGAGTGCATCTCTGAATTCATCGTTGAACGCAGCAATACCTGTACCACCGATTTCGGCTTTTCCAAATCTAATAGGTGCTCCCCAACCACCCCAAGGTTCACCATAGAGAACGACAGAAGGTTCTATCTTTGTGAGCTCTGATTTTATTGCAAGCATTGTTACCTTATCCATCAATCCCATTTGGTCAAACCTGAAACCATCGATTTTGTATTCTGTGACCCACCATTTGAGTGTATCGATTATGTATTTTCTCATCATCGGCCTTTCGCTTGCAATAACGTTACCACAACCACTTTCGTTCAAATATGCACCTGTTTTGTCGATTCTGTAGAAGTAATATGGAACTGCTTGGTCAAATGGAGACATTACACCAACACCCCAAGTGTGTGGGAAGACCATATCGAGGATGACCCTTACACCATTTTCATGAAGTGTTTTAACCATCTGTTTGACTTCGATGATTCTTGTGTATGGGTTGATTGGGTCTGTTGAGTAGCGGCCTTCTGGAACCGTAAAGAGGTATGGGTCGTATCCCCAGTTGTAGCTTCTTTCAAAATCTTTATCAGCTTCGTCGCCTGTCCAGAAGTCGAACATTGGAAGAATATGAACGTGCGTAACTCCAAGCTCAACGAGGTGGTCAAGACCGGTTGTTACACCATTGGGACCTCTTGTGCCTTTTTCTGTAAGTCCCAAGTAAAGTGCTTTGTTTTTGACACCGGAATTATCAAGTCCGGTCATGTCTGCAATGTGGATTTCGTATATTATCGCATCTTCTGGGGCAAGTAATGGTGGTCTTGCAACTTTTTCCCAACCCTCTGGATTTGTTTTGCTGAAGTCGATGATAGCGCTCTTTGCAGAATTCTTAGTTACTGCTTTTGAGAAGTAATCAACAGATTCTCTATATTCTCCATAGCTGAAGTACCTGATTTTGTAGAACCATCCGTCCCAGTTCCCTTCAAGAATTGCTTCCCAAGCTCCGTTACCTATGTATTTCATTGGAACAACTTGCGTTGGTTCTTTATCATCCCAATTTTTGTAAAGTAGTACATCAACGGTCTTTGAAACGGGGGACCAAACTCTTATCGTTGTCTTTTCAGGGGTGTATTCGAATCCAAGTGGACCATCGTAATAAATCTTGTCCAGGATTTCCATCATGACCACTCTTGCCGGTTTGTATCCCTCTATTTCTACTTGGACATCTTTGTTAACATCCTCAAGTTTGATAGGCTCAGCAAGAACCACTTTCACATGGTTTGTTCTGGAAATATCTGTCGGATTTGCCTTCTCAACACGAGCAATTCTGAGAGGTTTACCATCGATTGTTACTTTCGCTCCGACCTTTGTAGTGTCCACTTGACCGGTTAGGTATGCTTCAATTGTGTATTGGTCCCTTGCCTGAGCAAAGAGCACACGAGGACTCGTATCTGGTTTTGTTGTGTAAATCTGTTCGATTCCTTGCAAGAGCCACACCTCCGCCTTACCATCTTTGATTGTTATGAATCTATCCATGGCTACGTCCTTTTCTCTCCATTCTCCAAGTCTAACTATTATTCCTACTTTCGTCAATGTCTCTGGGAATTTAACTTTTGCAACAACCCCAAAATCGTCTTTTTCCGTAAATTGATAGGCCGCCCCTTCCTTTGAAATAGGTTCAACCCACCAAATCCAGAGGTTCCATCCGTCGTAGTTGCCATCCCACCTGTGATAATGGATAATCAGTTCTGTTTCCGCAAAGCTTATCGACAATGCGAATACGATGAGTAATAATACAGAAAGCTTTTTGAAAAAGCCCTTGTTTGAATCTCTAAACATACCCTGACACCTCCTTAGGTTGGTGTTTCTGCACAACTATTTTGCACCCAAAGTATTATACATTATCCAAGATTTTTTTCCACAAAGTTTTGGAAATGTTTCCAGTAAAAAGGAGTGCGAGCACACCTTGAATAACGGAACTTAACAATTCTTAATATAGCAAAAATTTTACTTAATAGACTTCTGAGAAAATAAAACCGAACTTTAAAACAGGAGGTGGAAAGTATGAGGAAGTTCATTTTAACGTTAGCGCTTGTTTCACTTTTTGCAGTATTTGGTTTTTCGGCTTCGTTGGTTATAAAAGGTTCGAACACGATGCTTGACATTGCGCAGTTGTGGGTCGAAGAGTTCAACAAACAGAACCCTGACATCAAAGTTACACTTGAGGGTGCGGGTAGTTCAACCGGGATTGCAGCACTTTTCAATGGAACAACGGACATTGCAAACTCTAGTAGATGGTTTAAAGAATCAGAAGTTCAAAAGATGATTGAGATGAAGAAGTGGTTTGCTCCTGTTCTTGTTGCTTGGGATGGTATCGCAGTAGTAGTTCACAAGGATTTGCCTGTCAAGAACCTCACCGTCAAGCAAATAAAGGATATCTACACAGGTAAAATCACAAGGTGGAACCAAATTGATCCAAACCTTCCAGCAAGAGATATCGTTGCTTTCTCCAGAAACACAGCTTCCGGAACGTTCGAAGTCTTCAAAGAAAAAGTGCTCGGTGATGAAAAGATGTCCCCGAGGGTAAGAATGCTCGAATCATCAATGGCAGAGCTTGAAACTGTTGCCAAAACTCCATATTCTATAGCTTACTTTGGTGTTGGCTACGTTGACCAGAGTGTTAAAGTTATCTCCGTAAACGGAGTTATGCCGACAAAACAAAATATACTTTCTGCAAAGTACCCACTTTCCCGACCACTCTTCATTTTCATCGATATAACCAAAGGTTGGCCCGAAGAAGGACCAGTTGCGGAATTTTTAAGATTCGTAATGTCAAAGAAAGGACAGGAACTTGTTGAAAAAGCAGGATTTGTCGCTGCTCTTGGACAGTAAAGAGAGTCACAAAAAGTAAAGAGAAGGTCCTGCTGAACAAGAAAGGGGATGCGATGTGCATAGAGAAATAAAAGATAAGGCAAGAAAAGCATTGATGGTAGTATCTTCAGTTACAGCAATCGCTGCTCTCTTTGGAATATACTATTACCTTGTTAAAGAGTCACTTCCAGCTATCCGCTCCGTTGGGGCGGAGCTCTTTTTGTCTGACCAATGGTATCCCGTTTGGGAACCAGGAGAATATGGCATGAGAGCACTAATTATAAATTCGTTGATTGTGACTGTGTTGGGGACGTTATTTGTTGTTCCTGTCGCATATTTTATAGCCATCTATTTACATGGTTTTGCATCAAAGAGGGAAAAATCAATAGTAAGAAGATTGATCGAGTATCTCTCAGGTATACCATCTGTAATCATTGCTTTTGTCTTTCTTACATACCTCAGTCCTATTTTTCCGGCAATAGGTATATATTCTCCTCAGAATTTGTTACTTGCTTTAATAGGTTTGTTCTTTTTAACAATACCAATAAGCACGGTTTTAATATTGGAATCCTTAGACAGCGTTCCAAGAGAATTAGAGGAAGCGAGTGCGGCACTCGGAGCACTTCCGTTGAAGACTTACATGAAAGTCACAACTAGAGCTGCGCTGCCAGGCGTTATGAACGCTATAGTTTTAACAGCGAACAGGATAGTTGGTGAGACGATTGTTGTGTTGCTCCTTGGTGGTGGCGCTGCGATGGTGCCTACTAAATTGACTGACCCGTTTAAGACATTGACAGCTGCGATTGCAAGTGAAATGCCAGAAGCTGCTAAATTTTCGATACATTACAGTGCACTATTTTTTGCAGGCTTGGTGCTTGTAATCTTCTCGACAATATTTGAACTCACATCGGTTATGTTGTTAAGGAGGAGCCGAAGATGAGAAAAATAGATAAATCACGTGTTGCTGAAAACAGAAAGACGAGAATCGCTTTACGAATTCTTACGTATATAATTTCTTCACTTATCGTTGCTCTTTTTCTACTTGCGTTTATGCCAGGTTTGAAATATTGGTCATGGGAGTTTTTCACTCAATTTCCAAAAGAGCGCATGACCGGTGGAGGTATATTTCCAGCCATTCTTGGTTCTGTTTTGCTGACTGTAACATCACTTGCGATAGCGATTCCACTTGGTGTATTGTTGGGAATTGTGCTTTCGGAATATAATTTGACCTATATAAAGTTCGCAGTTACTATTTTGAGCGGTATACCTTCCGTTGTCTATGGGCTTTTCGGATTGGGGTTGTTTTGTATCACAATGAATATGAGGACTTCCATTTTGGCCGGTGCTTTAACACTCTCATTGATGGTCTTGCCGGTTATATCATCATCGGTTTACGAAGTGATGCAAGCAATACCGAGAGAACTTCGGGAAGCAGCGTATGCTCTGGGGGCTCGAAAGAGCGAAGTAATATTTGAAATGTTAGTCCCTTCAGTTAAGAATACCATCCTTACTGTTTCATTTGTCAGTGCGGGTCGTGTGATTGGTGAAACAGCGCCACTCATTCTTACGGCTGCCGTTTTCTATGCAACTCAGCTACCGCGAAATCTTCTTTCTCCAGTTATGACGATGCCAACTCACATATATTTCTTAACTGCTGCATATGGAAGCAGCGCTCGATGGATGGCTGAAGGAACAGCTTCTGTTCTTATACTATTTGTAATTTTAGTCTACACAATAGCATTTATGTTCAGGAGGGAAAAGAAATGACGGATACAGTGATTGAGATTAAGAATTTTAACGCTTACTACGGTGAAAAAATAGCTGTTAAGGATGCTAATTTGAAAATACAGAAAAACAAAATTACGGCAATAATGGGTCCATCTGGTTGCGGTAAATCAACGCTGCTTAGAAGCATCAACAGAATAAATGACTTGATACCTGAATTCAAGGTGCAAGGTGAGATACTATTTCATGATAAAAATATATACGACCCAGAAGTTGATGTATACACGCTCAGAAGAAGGATAGGGATGGTTTTCCAAAAACCAACACCCTTTCCGATGTCTATCTTTGAAAACATTGCCTATGGGTTGAAGTTGGTAGGTGTAACTGACAAAAAGGAACTCAAAGAAAGAGTACGTAGTGCACTTGAGATGGCTGCTTTGTGGGATGAGGTTAAAGATGACCTTGAGAAAAGTGCTTTAAAACTGTCTGGTGGGCAGCAACAAAGACTTTGTATAGCAAGAACGATAGCAATAGAACCAGAAGTAATATTGTTCGACGAACCCACAAGTGCACTTGACCCAGTTGCTACACAGAAGATAGAGGCTCTTATCGAAGAGCTTGCAGAGAAATTTACTATAGTCATTGTTACACATAACATAGGTCAGGCGTCGAGAATTTCAGATTACGTTGTTTTCATGTATCGAGGTGAGATAATCGAACAGAACGTAACTTCAAAGCTGTTAACCAATCCAGAAAATGAAATCACTCAGCAGTTCCTTAGTGGTAAAATAGGATAAGGGAAAATAAATGAAGGGAGGAACACATATGACAGACGAAAAGCACCATTTCGAAAAGGAATTCTCGATGCTTAGAGCGGAACTTTCAAAGATGGTTTCTTTAGTCACAGATTCGATAGAAATGGCGTCATTGACATTTGAGAATTTGGACCGTTCAATTGCAAGAAAGATTTTAGAACTCGATGATGAGATTGACAACCTCAACAGAGAAATTGAAAACCTTGTGATAGATATCATTGCAAGGTTTACGCCTCTTGGAAAGGATTTGAGGTATACAATAGCTGCAATGAAACTTGCTAACAACCTTGAAAGAATAGGGGATCATGCGTGTAACTTCGCCGAAAAGACGTTATGGATTTCGGACAACATGCCTGAATTTAAGCCTTCAGCCTTGGTAAAGCAAATGTTTGGAGAAGTTATCAATATGCTTCAAAAAACGGTTTTGGCGTTCTCCAGAAGGGACGTTGAACTTGCCATAGAAACTTGGAAGATGGACGACATTATTGATGAATTAGACAGGAAAGTGACCAACGATGTTGAAGGTTTCGAACCTCACACGTTGGTTCTGAACGTGCTTTTCGCTCGTGACTTAGAACGTGTTGCTGACCATTTGACTAACATATGTGAAGAGATAGTATTTATAGAAACAGGAAAGGAGTTAAAAGAACTGCTATGAGGGTGCTTGTCGTTGAGGACGAACGCTTGCTGGCGGAAAGTATTAGCAAGATGCTCAAAAACGAAGGGTTTGAGGTTGAAATTGCATACAGCATATCTGATATGTACAAAAAAATTGAGATGTTCGAACCAGAACTAATTGTGCTCGATTTAATGCTACCTGACGGCAATGCGTTGAACGAAATTCAAGAGCTCAAGACTGAACTCCCAGAAGTTGGAATTATCATCATTTCCGCAAAGAACACCGATTTGGATAAGATAATAGGTATTGAACTTGGTGCCGATGACTACGTAGGTAAACCCTTCAACACAAGAGAACTTGTCGCCCGTGTGAAAGCTTTCTTCAGAAGAACAAAAGGGTTAAAAGAGGTTATTCGCTACGGAAAGCTAGAGATATATCCAGAAGATTACACAGTTTTCTATGACGGTAAGAAAATAGAACTGACATCAAAGGAATTTGAAATTTTAAGACTTCTTGCTCAACGTCCAGACAGGGTATTTTCCAGAGAGCAGATTTTGGAAGAGTTGTGGAAGGACGATTTCGAAGTCTACGATAGAGTGATTGATGTTCATATAAACAGTCTGAGAAAGAAACTCGGGAAGAATTGGATAGTAACCGTTCGTGGAGTTGGATACAAATTCTCAAAGAAAGGGGACACATCCTTTGAATCAGATGAATCCAACAGAGAATAGGTTATCAAATACCGAGTTAGCAACGAAACTTCTGGACCATGTTCAAGAAGCGGTTTTTGTTTTAAACGGTTCAAAAATTATATACGCAAACAAAAGAGCAAAAGAGTTTTTTGGAGAATGCGAAGGTTTGGATTTGTTTGAACTTCTCATCTTAGAAAAGGGAACCTTGCTTGTTGATGCAATACACTCTGATAACTACAAAAATACTTTAGAATTTGAGGACAGGGTTTTTTCCAGTAAAAAAGGTGGATGGGTCTATTTTCATATCTCGTATATAAAAGAACTTTCTACCTTAATTCTTCGTGATATCACTCAAGAAAAAATTCTACAAGAAGCTAAGGATAATATGTCCGTTTTAATAGCCCATGAGCTCAAGAACCCGCTTGGTGTATTGCTAAGCACTATATCTGAAATGATTGAGGATGAAGATGACGAGGAAAGTTTAAAAAAGTTACTCGCAGTTGAGAGGCAAGCACTTAGGCTTAAAAGAATCGTCGAACAGGTCGAGTATATAACCAGGGCGCAACTAGGGCTTTACACACCTAAGCCTGTTCCAATTAATGTAAGAAGTTTAGTAGAGACCGTTTTAGACGATGTAAAAGAGCTCGTCCAGACAAAATCAATAAAGATTGAAAAGCATATAGATGTTGAAAAATTGGAGGCTGATGAGTTTATAATTAGGACCATACTGAAAAATCTCCTCTCCAACGCGGTTAAGTATTCTTTCGAAAATTCAAAAGTTATTATCAAAATTACTGAAGGTTACATCTCTGTTCGAGATTTTGGTGTTGGAATTCCAGAGGAAGAAATTCCCAAAATATTCAACAGATTCTACCGCACATCAACGGGTGTTAAGATGGCTTCGGGCTCGGGTCTAGGACTTGCTGTGGTTAAGCACCTAGCAAATATTGCGAATTACAAAATTGAAGTCAAATCACAACATATGATAGGAACGGAATTCATAGTTCATTTGAAACAATAAAAAAAGCCACCTTCAGGTGGCTTCTTATTATTTATTGATTTTCATTTTCTTTTTCACTTTCCGATGGTTGCTCAACCAATGCTGTCAGTTTCCTTGGAACTTTCTTGATTATGTAGAATTCCAGCTCGTCCCCTTCTTTTATGTCATCAAAATTCTGGAACTTTATACCACATTCCTGCGGGGCGCTAATTTTGTTAACATCTTGCTGGTAATGTTTTAAGCTCTCTATTTTGCCTTCAAAAACCAACGAACCATTTCTGTATATCCGAACGAAACCGCTTTTGTCTACAAATCCATCGTACACCTGCACTCCTGCTACGTTTCCATATTTGTGAATCTTAAAGACCTTTTTAATTTCTCCTGTTCCTGTCTTTTCTTCAACTTCCTCGGGTTCAAGCATACCTTCAAGGGCTGCCTTTAAGTCTTCGAGGAGTTTGTAGATGATAGTATATGTCTTTATCTGAACACCTTCAGATTCTGCCAGTTTCGAAGCTTGGGAATCAGCTTTCACTCTGAAACCAAGTATGATAGCTTCTGAAGCTGATGCAAGCATAACATCGCTTGTGTTTATGGCACCCACTGCCGCGTGGACGATGTCTATATCAATTTCGTTTGTTCTAAGCTTTGCTATAGCATTTTGCAAGGCTTGGAGTGAACCAACCGTATCTGCTTTCAAAATAAGTTTCAGTTCCTTCTTTTCGCCTTCTTGCATCTTTTTCAAAATTTCTTCGAGTTTTATCTGTCTTTTCTTTCTCAACTCACGTGCTTCGATTTCTCTGACCTTTTCTACAATTTCTTCCGCTTTTTCTTTTGATTCAACAACGTAAATGATACTGTGCGGGTCTGGGAGTTCTTCGAAACCAACTATCATAACAGGAGTTGATGGTTCCGCTTGGTTTATGCGTTTTCCTTTATCATCTATAAGCGCTTTTACTTTTCCGTAAACCTTCCCAGCCACGACGTAGTCTCCCACTTTGAGTATACCATCTTTGATTATCGCATTTGCAACAGGTCCGTATCCTTTATCAAGACGCGTTTCTATCGTTACAGCTCTTACAGGTTTATTAGGTATGCACCTTATATCTTGCATTTCAGCGACCAATAGAATCATCTCAAGCAAAGTATCAACATTGGTTCCGTTTCTTGCAGATATGGGGACAACGATAGTGTCTCCACCCCATTCTTCAGGTATGAGATTCAGTTTTGTGACTAAATCTTGTTTTGTGAGTTCAACGTTTGCGTTTGGTTTGTCTATTTTATTGATAGCTACAATAATTGGCACATTTGCAGACTTTGCATGGTTGTAAGCTTCTATTGTTTGTGGCATAACACCGTCATCTGCAGCGACCACGAGAACAACGATATCAGTTGCTTGGGCTCCTCTGGCTCGCATTTCGGTAAAGACTTCGTGTCCAGGAGTGTCGATGAAAGTAATCTTTTTCCCATTGACCACAACTTGGTATGCACCTATACTTTGTGTAATTCCACCCTCTTCTTTTTCAGCTATTCTTGTCTTCCTTATATAATCCAAAAGAGTGGTCTTACCATGGTCAACGTGCCCCATCACAGTTACAACAGGAGGTCTTGGAACTAACTTTTCTTTGTCTTGGTAAAGTATCTCGAATTGCCTCTTCAGCTCGTCAAGAGGATTTTCCAACTTGACTTCTTCTTTTCCTTCCTCTTCTTCAAATGTGAGTCGAACATCATACATCTTTGCAATTTTCTTAGCAAGTGATACTGAGATTGGCTGTCCTGGTTTGAGAACCTCGCCTTTCATGAAGAAGTCTTGAATGATTCTGTTTTGCGGAACTTTTATCTTTTCCGCAAATTTATCTAATTTTAGGTCTTCCTCTGTAATATGAACGGGAGGTTTTTTAGCCTCTACTTTTTCCTTTGTTGGTTCCTTTGATTTGGTTAATGTTACATCTTCCTCCTCGTCGAGTGTTTCTTTGTAAATTTCGAGGAGGATATTCACAGTCTCTTCATCGATAAAACTCATGTGACTTTTTACTTCAATACCAAGCTCCTCCAATTCGTGGAGCAATTCTTTTGTATCCATGTCAAGTTGTTTTGCAAGTTCATAAACCCTCAGTCGTGCCAAAAAATCCACCTCCTGTTTAACTCAAACTATATTATAACACACATCCTTTGGATTGTTCAATTCGTTTAACCAATTGAAAAAATGATGTATTGAATCTTCAACTTTTCTGGGTGTGTAACTTATTGTGGATGAGATTTTCTCCTTTGAAAATGTGTAATTCAAACGCAATGTATGGAGTGCATAAGGAACGAATTCTGTTGGTATTGAAAAGAGAACATTAGCAATCAATGAAATTACACTGAGTATATCTCCAGAAGTATCATCCAATATCTTGAATGAATTGAGACCACATAGTTGCGGGAGTTTTGCAAAATCAATGTCGTTACCGGAGACTATGAAGCGCTGTCTTGAAATTTTGTTATAGTTATTTGATTTGAGCATACTGTAGAGCTTAAAAATGGCATCGGCAACGTCTCGCACGTCGACAAAGTCAAATTTACCATTTACTGTATAACGCAATTTTCCAGTTTTGTATTTCAGCAGTACTCTTGAAAAATATGATAGTTTGTAATCGTAGGGTCCAAATATGCCTGTTGGAAAGATGATAAAACCATCAAGACCTTCGGAAAATGCATTTTCAACTTCTTTGGTGGCTACAGCCTTTGATTTTGCGTAATCCCCAACAACACGGGTTTCATCGACTGGTGTGTCTTCGGTTATCAAACTCCCCTTTTCAACTTCGGCAAATGCGTGAACACTACTTACGTAAATCAACGGTATTTTCTTTTTCTTCGCAAGGTTTATAACATTTTTCGTTCCTCCAACGTTTACAGAATATACCAGTTTCTTTTTCGATGGGGTTATCGCTATAACTGAAGCGAGATGGAATATTGCATCAACATTTTCAAGTGCATGTGAAAAATCTGAGCGCACGTCTGAATAGAAAACCTCTACTGGAACAAGTTGGAGCGGAAATAGATTATCACCCGGCTGAATCAAAACCCTAACTTTTTCACCTTTTTGAACCAATTTCTTTACCAACACATTTCCTAAATGACCCGTTGCGCCCGTGATTAAGACCATATTTAATCACCTCTATCAAGCCTTTTGTACTCATTAAGCACTCTTGAGAATTTCACCATAACCTCAAAGCCGACTTGGAGGTTGGAAAGTTCTTCTTTCGAAAGAGAGGATAGAATTTTGTTGAAGATATCTTCGAACGCTTTCAATAACTTTTTGTAAAGGCTTTTTCCTTCGTCGGATAGAACAATGTAAAAATGCCTTCTGTCTTCTTCGGATTGAATAGTTTTAATCAACCCTTTCTTTATGAGTGATTTTGTGGCAATGCTAACTGCGGCCTTTGAAATATTCAGTTGCTTTGCTAATGTTCCATTGGAGACGTTATCAAACGTTGCAGAGAATAAAAACACATAAAGCTCTGTTGTGCTCATACCTTCTAACTCAGGTATCTCGGGTATAAGACTTACCATCCCAGTTACGATTTCAACGATATTTCTCAAAATGTTTTCTGTATTGAAAGAGTCATCTTCAAAATATTTACCCTCCACTATACCTCACCTCCCTGATTACCCTGTAATCTGTCATCCATATATTTAGACCATTTATTTTTTAAATCGTTTAAATTTTTAATGATTTTTCCGAAATGCATGCGCTACTATCGTTGGTTAGTCTATTCTCAGAATGAAAATATGTGATAGCTCTGTTTAAATTGCAAAAGTTTTGGTATGCTCGTTTTATCTTTCGAATCTTTGAGTATGCAATGTTTATAGTTTCACAAAAAGAGTACTAAAATTGATATGCTCCGTAGAAACTTAATTTTAAGACATTTCGCATTTCAGAGGGGAGGGCTTCTTGATGTCTACCAAGGGAAGGTGGCAGTGGTCGGAGGTAAATAAGACAAATTTTTCTAAGATTAGGTCAACGATTGAAGCCGCGTTTTACGGTAACAACGTGGAGCTTCTAACATCGCGCCGAGAAGCGTACAAAAAGGCTACGAAATCGCCAGGGACCATAGTCACCGATTTACCCGTTTACAAGCCTGAATTGTTGAACTTAGATGAAGGAACACGTATTCTTTTATTCAACGATGGTGCAACCGTAGGTAGGTTTGCTGGTGCGAGGAAGATTATAGGAATGCCGGGGGTTAACGAGGATGCACTTGCTGAAGTGCTTAGAGAAGCAGTTTATGGAACACGCTACAGAAAGATGTATCATGTGATTAGTTACACAGGATTACATGAAGACTTTATGGTAAAAAACCACATACTTATCCCCGAAGGTTTTGAGAATACGGTGTATAACTGGCTTTTGAATTTCCAAGACCTAACACCAGAGTATGCTGCTATGTATGAAAGGTCCAAATTTTTGAATGAGCCGGATATTTACATTTTTACAGACCCTGATTGGTCCCACCCTGATTTTCCTGGTGGGCTTGCACTCTTTGACCCAAAGAACAATTGCGCTGCGCTCTTAGGTCTAAGATATTTTGGCGAGTTTAAAAAAGGTACGCTTACACTTGGATGGTCCGTTGGAAATAGGCAAGGTTACGTTGCTTGCCATGGTGGTTTGAAGAAATATGAATTCGATGGAAAAAAATACGTTGCAGCGTTCTTTGGGTTGTCGGGTTCTGGAAAATCCACATTGACACATGCCAAACACAATGGAAAATACAAAATCACGATTGTTCACGACGATGCATTGGTGATAAATCTTGAAGACCTGTCCTCCATAGCATTGGAACCGTCATACTTCGATAAAACTTCTGATTATCCGTTAACAAGCGACGATAACAAATATTTACTGACAATCCAAAATTGTGGTGCAACAGTTGACGAACAAGGAAGAGTTGTGCCAGTTATGGAAGACATCCGAAACGGCAATGGAAGGGCAATAAAATCAAAGCTTTGGTCGCCAAACAGAGTTGACAAGATAGAAGAACCTGTTAACGCCATTTTCTGGATAATGAAAGACCCAGTGCTCCCACCAATCGTAAAGATAGAAGACCCCGTTCTTGCTTCAACAATGGGAGCAACTCTTGCAACCAAACGAACATCCGCTGAGAAACTACTTCCAGGTGTTGACCCTGAAGCGCTTGTCTTTGAACCTTATGCCAACCCGTTTAGGACCTATCCACTCTCGGAAGATTATGAAAAGTTCAAGGTGCTATTTGAAAAAGGTGTAGAATGCTACATCATCAATACAGGATTTTATTTGAATAAGAAAGTTCCGAAGGAGCTGACCTTGGAAATTTTGGAACTCATAGTTGAGCGAAAAGCTAACTTTGTTGATTGGTTCGGTGGCTTGAAAATATTAGAAATACCAGGCTTTGAGGTAAGAACTTCCGATTACGAATACAGAGAATTACTAAAAATTTCGTTCGAAAAGAGATTGGAATTTTTGAAGAACAAAGATGTTGAAAACCAGGGCTACGACAAGCTCCCAGAAGAGTGCAAGGTTTCTATCCAAAACTTGATTGCTTACCTATAAAATATCAAGGTTATCAAGTAACAAAGGATAGGTAAAGCAACAAGACATTTACTTTCTTGTAACTT
Organism: uncultured Fervidobacterium sp.; assembly: GCA_964452455.1. Classification (GTDB taxonomy): domain Bacteria; phylum Thermotogota; class Thermotogae; order Thermotogales; family Fervidobacteriaceae; genus Fervidobacterium. The sequence goes on from CAYVMA010000074.1 coordinate 25,437, forward strand.
TAACGAAATTGAAAAAGAGTTAGACATAGTATAAAATAATAATCGATATAAATAAATATGAAGGAATGGACTTCCCGAATATTGAGAAAGTGAAGAAAGTGTAGAAGTGAAAGAACACTAAAAAAGTTGGACAAGGAGGTGTTTTTATGGGTTTTCCACTCATAGGTGATAAGGTTCCAGAATTTACGGCAAAAACGACGCATGGTGTAATAAACTTCCCGAAAGATTATGAGGGCAGGTGGGTTGTGCTTTTCAGCCATCCAGCGGACTTTACACCAGTTTGTACAACGGAATTTGTAGCATTCCAGAAAAGGTATGAAGAGTTCAAAAAACTCAACACGGAGCTTATAGGATTGAGCATTGACCAAGTCTTCTCACACATTAAGTGGGTACAGTGGATAAAGGAAAAACTTGGTATTGAAATCCAGTTCCCGATAATTGCAGATGACAGGGGTCAGATTTCTGAACTCTTCGGTATGATTCATCCTGGAAAAGGCACTAACACAGTTAGAGCAGTCTTCATAATCGACCCAAAGGGTATTCTGAGGGCTATGCTTTACTACCCACAGGAACTTGGAAGAAATATGGACGAGATTTTGAGAATGGTTAAAGGATTGCAGGTGAACGATGAACATGGTGTTGCGCTTCCAGCGAATTGGCCAAATAACGAATTGATAGGTGACGAGGTTATTATCCCACCCGCAACTGATTGTCAAACAGCCGCGAAAAGACCTCAAGAATACGACTGTTACGACTGGTGGTTCTGCCACAAGAAACTTAAGTAATTAATTCAATACAAAGTTATAAAACAAAGTTTAAGCGGGGAGTTGAACTCCCCGCTTTTTACCTATCATGGATTTTTATCCAACAGCTCACACCTTTTTGGTTTTCCAGATATCTTTTACGTATTCTTCGATAGTTCTATCACTGGAGAATTTCCCACTTCTTGCGATGTTAAGTAGCGATTTTTTATTCCATTCTATCTTGTTTAAGAACAATTCTTCGACCTTTTTTTGTGTTTGTTCGTATGCTTCAAAGTCTGCTAACACAAAGTATTGGTCTGGCATAGGTGCAAACTTACCGTAAAGCAGGTTTTCGTATATATCTACAAAAAGTTCTGGATTATCCTTGTTGAAGTAACCGTTTCTGATCATGTCAAGAACTCTTCGTATTTTTTCGTTTTCCAAATAGATACCGAATGGGTTGTAGATACCCTTTTTTCTCGCTTCTTCTATTTCCTCTGCTTTCAAACCAAAAATGAATATATTTTCTTCCCCAACCTCTTCAAGCATTTCTACGTTAGCACCATCAAGTGTTCCTACTGTCAATGCTCCGTTTATCATGAATTTCATATTTCCGGTTCCTGATGCCTCAAAGCCAGCTGTCGATATCTGCTCGCTCACGTTAGCCGCTGGGATTATTATTTGTGCGGCAGAGACATTGTAATTTGGTATGAATACTACTTTTAGTTGTTTGCTAACAATAGGGTCGTTGTTCACAACGTCTGCAACGCTGTTGATGAGTTTGATTATCAACTTCGCCATTCTGTATCCAGGTGCAGCTTTACCTGCAAAGATAAACGTTCTTGGAACTTTCAGGTGTTTTCCTTCCTTGATTTCGTTGTAAAGATGTATTATGTGTAGTATGTTCAAAAGTTGTCGTTTGTATTCGTGAATCCTTTTTACCTGAATATCGAAAAGCGAAGACGGGTCTAATTTAACATTGATTTTGTCTTGTACGTATTTGGCAAGTCTTTCTTTATTCCACATCTTTGCTTGGTCAAGTTTTTCCAAAAACTCAGAATCATCAAGGAACGCTTCAAGCTTTCTTAGTTCATACAAATCCACAATCCATTTATCACCTATTGATTCAGTTATGAGTTTTGCTAGTGGTGGGTTACATTCTAGTAACCATCTTCTTTGCGTCACACCGTTTGTCTTGTTGTTGAATTTTTCTGGATACATTTCGTAAAAATCTTTTAGCACGGTTCTTTTAAGTATTTCGGTATGCAATTCTGAAACGCCGTTTATGGAGAACGAGGCAATTGAACAAAGATTTGCCATTCTCACTTTCTTTATGTTCCCCTCTTCGAAAACAGACATGTTGATTATTTTCTGCAAATCTCCATTGAATTTTTCGCTGACATCTTTCAAAAACCTTGCGTTGATTTCCTCAATAATCTGATAATGCCTTGGCAACATATTCTGGAGTAGCGGAGCTTCCCACTTTTCCAGAGCTTCAGGCATAACGGTGTGGTTTGTGTATGCTATTGTATTCTTGACTATTTCCCAAGCCTCTTCCCAACCGTATCCTTCTTCATCCAGGAGTATACGCATCAATTCTGGAATAGCTAATGTCGGGTGCGTGTCGTTAAGTTGGATAACCTCTGACTGCGCAAGGTTACTCAAATCGTTGCCAAATCTTCGTTTGTGCCTTCTGATGATATCTTGTATTGCTGCACTTACAAAGAAATACTCTTGTTTTAATCTCAGTTCCCTACCTTGGAAGAATGCATCGTTTGGATACAATACCTTCGATAATGTCTCAGCAAGGTTTTTCTCATACACGGCTTTTTCGTAATTACCCTTTTCAAATTCTGCGAAATTAAATTCATTTATTGCTCTTGGTTGCCACAGTCTGAGCACAGAAACAATATCGCTGTTGTAGCCTGTTATGTATATATCGTAAGGGACAGCTAACACATTGTATGTGTCAACCCACCTGAATTTCAGGCGCCCCTTATCATCTATGTAACCCTCGCTTTTTCCAAAGAATTTTACAGTCACTGCTTCTTCTGGTTTTGGAAATTCCCAAGGATAGCCGTTCTTTTGCCAGTCATCTGGTAATTCTTTTTGGAATCCGTTTTCGATTTCTTGTTTGAATAATCCATACTGATACCTTATTGTGTAACCATAAGAAAGATAACCAAGTGTTGCTAACGAATCGAGAAAACAAGCTGCAAGTCTACCAAGTCCTCCGTTACCAAGAGCTGCGTCTTCTTCGAGCAGTGCAATTTCGTCGAGCGAAAGACCATATGAAGCAAGCAATTCTTTTACTTCATCTTCGAGTTGCAAGTTGAGTATGTTGTTGTATAAAAGCCTTCCAATGAGGAACTCCATCGAAAGGTAATTTACAATCCGTAGGTCTTTTCTCTTCAGTATTACTTCCTCAGTATTCAACCACTTTTCTGCTACTAAATCCCTAATGGAATAGGATAAGGCTAAGAATTTTTGAAAAAGTGTGGAATGTTCTTTGTGCTCTGCAAGTGTATGATTGAGATGGTATTCAAACTGTTTGGGAATTTCTACCAACTTGCCATTTATATGTTTTGACTTTGCTGTTCTTGGCACTGTTTTGCACCCCTCTTCACTAGCATTTTTCATTTTTAAAGCTTTCCTTATAGCTTTTTTGAACCGGTTCCAATTCAAGTTCTAAAAAAAGCAAAATACCAGGATAAAGTTTACACCAAAAACTTGAAAAAGTCAAATTATGGTCATAACTAGCCAAATAAGTGATGATATTTCACCTTACGTCGATAATCTCCTTTAATCTTATAAAATCCCAGATTTTTGAAATACGATTACATGAAGTAATCTGTCAATTCAGGATGGATTTCCAGCTCATAGTCTTCGGGAATAAACTCACTGTCAAAGTAAACTTCGAATAACCTTTTCAGTGCTGCTTCGACAAGTTGGTTGAGTGTGTAATCTTTTGTGAGTTCGCCGTTCACAATAGCATATACTTTGTACTGGTCCATAACGACGGCAACGATCGGTTTGGTTTCGTCAATTTCGATTATCTCCGTATCCACTACATGGAAGATTTTATCAATTACAATTGCAGACTGGTCATCTTTTTCCATAAGCCATTCGATGGGGTTATCTGAGGCAAGGAATCCTGTTAACTTTATTGTGGGAATCGCTTCGATGGGAGCGTAGAACTCGATACGGAAATTACCGTAATACTTACTATTGACAGGTTTTAGCTCGATTTTTGTCTGGGATTTAGAAAGTTGATTCATTACTTTAGCAAGATTGTTCTTCTCATCTTTGTGCACGTAAGTAACATTCACACCATCTAAGAACTTCATTTTTTCTCCTCCTTTGGATTAATACAGTTTAAAAATTTTCAATGGATTTTTGATGTAATCAGCCATCATGTGGACCATAACACCAGAAAATGCACTAATTCCGAAGAATACGGCCGAATTGCTCTTTGGAGATGCAAATAAGTAAACCAAAAGACCATAAATTGCGGCGAATGTAATTGAATGTGCAAATCCTCTATGGGAAAATATCGGGAGCGAGAGAAATAGATTGATGAGGCTGATACCTATTATCATAGATATCGCAACCGAGAGTGCTAATATGCCTTCTTTTGTAATTACATTCAACTGTTGGATGGTGAGCAACTTTTGGTATATAAAAGTTGTGAAGACGTATATGCTAAAGGCAAGTGAAATAGCCTTTGTAAAGTTCCTTAGGGGGGCATTAGAACTGTCCAAATCTGGCAAGTCGCTTCCAAGAATAAACACAGCGTAGCTGATGGAAATTTCTATAGGGGTTGGGGAAAAGCTTTTGTTCAGGAGTTTTGAGACAAAACCATATATGAATAAAAAAACAGGATACGAAATCATACCTATCCTTAAATGTGTCGTAAGGTTTGGCATCGTTTGAACCTCTCTTTCATTACATCAGTGTATTTTCTAAATGTTTTATTCTTTCTTCGATAGAAGGGTATGTTCCCGATATGAAGTTTATTTTACCTTGTGCATCTGTACAATTTGGGTCTACGAAGAAGTGGTATCTTATGAATGAAAATTCCGTATCGAATTTATAGCAATTTTCCATTGCCTTTGAAAGTAATTTAATCATAACCTCTTTTCCAAGAATTTCTGCTGCGAAAAGGTCAGCATCGAATTCTTTACTCACACTTACAAAGACGTTTGAAAGGAAACTCAAAGGAATAAATAGAGTCGAGACAACCATTATCGTAGAGTGAAGGACTACACCGTTTGCAATCTTTCGCCTGTTTATTTTACCTTCATTCCAAGCTTTTCGGAGTTTTGCTATCTTTTCGCGTGAAAGCTTATAAATTAGCATTGGGCTTCCAAACGTTCCACTTACAGTGGTCAAATAATCTGTATCTTTATGGATTATATGATAGAGTTCGTGAAGCAATAAAGCTTTCAGCTCTTCGGTTTGCAGTTTTTTTAACGCTCCACTTGTAATGCAAATTGTATGTGTATGCTCTCCACGTCCAACGGCGAGTGTGTTAATAGATGGGGAGTTTATAGGCATCAGTTCTATGTCAGATTGGATGTTCAAAGAAGATTTTAGTTCGTTAAGCAAATCCTTAGCTACTTTTACTTCTACATCTATTGTTTTGTTGTAACTTTTGAGACTCATGAGCCTGATAATTATTTTCTCAACAACAGACAAACCAAAAAGGACCTGCAACAAGGAGAATAACCCGAAAACGATTGTAAATACAACTGCAGTTTTTAAAAGTTTATCTAATATGAGACCGAGTAAAATGCTGAGTGTAATGAATATCACTATAACAATATACATGGAGATTGTATTTGATAGCTTTCGGTCTAGTTTTGTTTTTTTTATCTCAGCTAATTTAGTCATTGTTTCATCCTTTCTACTATCTTTTAGTCAGCCATTGTTCAAAAGGTGGGTTTCTGTAAGCTTCAATAGCTATCGTATTTACTAATTCTTCAAAACTGAGGCCGTAGGCTTTGGCAGACATAGGTAAGTCACTCAGTTCAGTCATTCCAGGCAAAGTATTCACCTCAAGGAAGTAGAAAGTTCCATTACTCACAATTCCATCAACTCGCGCGAAGTGTTTACAGCCGAGTTTGTTGTATATGTTCAATGCAATATCTTCAACCTTTTTTGTCATTTCCTCTCCAATTTGGGCTGGAATTATGAATTCCGTCATACCATCTGTGTATTTGGCCTCATAATCGTAGAAAAGCTTTTTTGGGCGAAGTTCCAGAATAGGCAGAACCGTGGGTTTCCCTTCGATATCGATTATCGATACAGTTATTTCCGTGCCCTTTATGTATTCTTGAACAATCATTTCGTTATAATTATTGAATTCCAAAGTTAAAGCTTCTACCAGCTCTTTTTCCGAAAAGCAAATATGCGTTCCTATACTTGAACCTTCTTTTCTCGGCTTTATTACACAAGGTATTCCTACTACTTCTTTCACTCTTTGGATACCGTTTTGGATGAACTCCTGTTTTGACAAAAGGATAAATTTTGGAACAGAGACGATATCCTGGACGTAGAGATTGCAGATGTATTTATCGAATGCGATAATGCTTGTCTCCATACCTGAACCTGCGTAAGGTACTCCGATTGAATCGAGAATTGCTTGCAAATGCCCATCCTCTCCGAAAGTGCCATGCAATATATTGAAAATGACATCGTATTCTCTAAGTTGCCTCAAATTATCCATTTGCGATAAAGTGAAGTCTATTTCATCTACTTTGTGTCCAAAGGTTTTGAGTGCTTGAGCTATTCTTTTTCCACTTCTTATTGAGATTTCCCTTTCTCTTGATATTCCGCCAAGCAGAACAGCTATTTTCAATTATCATCAACCTCCAGATATTTTGGTGTAGCTGTGCACCATCTAATATTATCGTCGACTATGTACTTCTGATTACCAGTTCGGGTTTCAATATGTATTTTTTCGGCTTTTCTTTAAGTTTTCCGGAAATTCGTTTTATCAACATTTCCGCTGCCAAACGCCCCATTTCTGCGATAGGTTGTCTCACAGTTGTAATTTCCAGAACTTGGGCAATCGGGAGGTCATCAAAACCACATACTCGGACATCTTCTCCAACTTTCAGCCCCATAGTTCTTGCGACTTCTATTATTGGAACAGCTAAGTAATCAGTTGTTGTGAATATGGCACATCGCTTAAATCTGTAGAATATGCGTCGTGCAACTTCAAACGTGCTTTCCCAGTCCAAAGGCACGTAGTAAACTTTATCAATACTTCTACCTTTTTTTTCAAGCGATTCCTGAAATCCTTCGAGGCGTTCATCAAAAACTGTACTTTCAAGTTCGTGGGTCTTTCTGTGGGTTACTACGAATATATCCATATCGAAATCTGCAAAGTAGTCTCCAGCAATAACTCCACCGTAGTAATTGTCGACCATTATTGAATCATATTCGTCTGAATCTTGTTCAATACACACAACAGGGGTTTGGGGCTTTATGATATTACTTAACACCCTGTCAGCATTTACAGCATCTACTATAAGCCCATCTGTGGAAAGAAGTATGTCGGAAGACCTCTTTAGAGCCTCGTACTTTTTCTCGTTGTAAAGAGGATACAAAAGTGAGGAATAGCCATATTTGAATAAGACTTCGTCAATAGCTGACATCAATATTTGATAAAAATCACCCTTCATTTCTGGGGTTATCACGGTTATAAGCTGGCTTGAGCCTGTTGACAATCTCCTAGCATGTGGATTTGGAAAATACCCAAGGATTTTTATCGCTTCCAACACCCTTTGCCTTGTGTTTTGATCAACATGGGGGCTGTTGTTGAGAACTCTTGAGACAGTCCCAACCCCAACTTTTGCATACTCCGCAACATCTTTTATGGTTACTCTTTGGAAACTTCTCTTTGTCTTAGCCATTCCAATATCCCTCTCCTCGCGATATCAAATGCAAGAAGCGTGCTTCTCTTTCTTATCATTTCCCTGTTTCCTCTCAAATGATGTGTGAAAGTGTGGGTAAATGAATTGGATGAAAAGGCAAAACAAACAGTTCCAACAGGCTTTATTTCAGTTCCACCGGTTGGACCTGCTATGCCAGAAACAGCGATTGAGAAATCACTGTTAAGAAGGATTCTGACATTCTCAGCCATCGATTTTACGCATTCTTCACTCACAGCTCCATATGTGTTGATTATAGATTCTGGGACCTTTAATAGGGTGGTCTTAACTTCGTTTGAATAGGCTACAATAGAACCTTTGTAAACTTTTGAAACCCCGGGGATATCAACAAATTTAGAAGAAATCATACCACCGGTGCAAGATTCAGCAAAAGAAATAGTCAGGTTATTCTCACTCAAAAGTTTGTAAACCACATCTTCAATACTATCGTCATCGGTCGCATATACGTATTCGCCTAAGGCATTTAGAAGTTCAAAAGCAACTCTGTCTATCTCTTCTTTCAAGTCTATACTTCCAGTGAGTCTAACCTCGACACCTCTTTCATACGAGGCCATCGTGGCAACCGTAATATTTGGGTTTGAATAGATGATGTCTTTATATTCATCCATTAGCACAGCTTCTGGAATTCCTAACGTCTTTATTCTTCTTGTGTAAAGCGCATCATCACTTTTTATTGTTTGAGTAATGCTTTCGAAAATAGGTATCATTTCAGCGGGTGGACCTGGTAAAATGAGAACGATTTTTCCATTTACTTTTAACATTTGACCCGGCGCGGTTCCAACGGGGTTGTTTAACACGGTCGCCCCTTCAATAACCATGGCTTGTTTTCTCACACTTTCTGGAGCTTTGCCGTAATATTTCAAAGCCCTCTCCACCAATTCTTGCGCAATTTTTTCGTCTGTAACAAGCTTGCGCCCAAGAGCCTGAGCCATTGCTTCTCTTGTTAAATCATCTTCAGTAGGTCCTAATCCGCCAGTGGTAATAAGCAAGTCTGCTTCGAGTAGACCTGCTTTGAACCTTCCAACGAGTATCTCGAGTTTATCAGGTAGAGTTTCTATGCGGACGACATAATATCCCAAGGCTTTTAGTTTTTCACTCAGGTATTTCGAATTCGTATCTACGATAAGTCCCTCGACGAGTTCGTTGCCTATTGAGAATATTATTGCATTCCTCAGATACATCCCCCGCTTCGATTGGTGAGTGATTTAAAATTAAACAAAAAGAGCCATTAAGAATTATACCATAAAAAAAGAAAAGCTACACCTTAAGTGTAGCTTTTTGACTTATCAAATTCTATTTGGCGTGCCCGGCGGGACTTGAACCCACAACCTCCAGATCCGCAGTCTGACGCTCTATCCAGTTGAGCTACGGGCACGTCTTTTCTCTAACCATTCAAAAATGGGTGATGAGACATTTGAAACTCATCACCCAAACTTTCACTGTTGGCGGAGAGAGAGGGATTCGAACCCTCGGTGGAGAAACCTCCACACTTGCTTAGCAGGCAAGCGCCTTCGACCACTCGGCCATCTCTCCGCATAATCGTAACTGATTAGTAGCATCTTTGCGTTAAGATTGTACCACATACTAAAAAAATTTCAAGGGGGAAAGTGCCAAAGAAGAAGTTGTGGTATAATTAAAATCAAGGGCTGATATTTTTTAAGATTATTTATCAAGTGTAGGAGGGGAAAAAACTATGGGGTTTCGAAAACACATTGCTTTGCCTGAACTTTCTTTTACCTCTTTCGCTAAGTTACTTGCTCTTTTAATATTATCGCTCTTTATCTATGTTTACGCATATACAAATTCGTTTGCTGATTGGTATGGTTTGTCGTACATCAAGCCTTCCTTAGTAGCGCAAAAGTTTATAGATAATTCTGCTCATGAACTGACACCTTTTGACAACTTGGTTGTCTATTATTCATTCGAATCAAATGCAAATCCCAGGAAACCGTTGATAATTTCTAGTGGGTTTACTCTGAAGAGTACAGTTCTTAACCATTTACCGATATCTCCGATAAGATACAGTGTTGTTGGAGCAAGTTATGACATTTCTGCAAAGCTGATAGAAACGTTAATTGGTAATATGAAAAAAGGCATCATTTTGGGTTTTTCAGGAAAGCTTGGAGTTGATTATGAAACGGTAAGTCTGCTCGTAGGGAACTCCCGAGATTTTGATGATTTTACAACGAGTGATTTAAAACACTATAATACCGCATCAATTGTAAACTTAATTGGTTCAATAGAACTTTTCGTTCAACTACCAATGGATTTTAAACACTTTCCGGATATGTTAGTGCATGTTGGATACAACATAGGTGCAAGTCTTTTTGGACCATTTACACCTAACTTCGAATATATCGAAGGAGAGTATGAAAGAGCATTTAGCAACCTCTCTTTCGGATTGGCTTTACGTTACAAGTTCTAACTTCTTGATTTGTTGACTAGATATTGGTCAAGGGTGAGTGTAAATGCGCCTGATTACATTGGAATTTAAAAGAGTTATCTCACGTCCTGTTACGTATATAGTATTATTAGGCTTGCCGATACTTTTTATCTTACTCGGCGGCGTATTTTTTAATTCATTTGGTGCAGATAGTTTGAAAATAGGGGTTTATAGCGAAGACAAATCGCCACTCTCCAAGTTCACTGTTGGAGTTGTCATGTCTTTGTTCCATGGAGGGACAATTCAATACGTCGGTCCAGATTATGTTGAAAAACTTAAGAACGGGGAGCTTAATGCAGTTGTTATAATCCCAAGTGATTTTACTACATCTTTGTTTTCGGCAAGGCAGACGGAAATTAGGTATGTTCCAAGTCCTGTTGATACACAACTTTCAGCAGCAGCTTACCTTGTTTTTAAAAAACTCTTCGAAGATTTAAGTGGAGGTCCATTTTTCAATCCAAAAGTACTCCAACAGATGTATACTTCATCGAGTGTGCCTGCTCCAAAACTTGTTACGGACAAAGAAGTGAATTTTAGTCAAGTATTTGCACCAAGTTTGATTCTTTTGATAACTATGTTTGCTGCAATGTTGATAGGCGCAGGAAGTGTGGCTAGTGACAAAGAACGTGGTCTATTTTTGTATTATTCCATTGGAAAGATAAAGCCTTACCATTATTACCTTGCTAAGTTCACGACTACTTTTCTTATATCTTTCATTGCGGGCTTGGTTTCTTACTTTATCTTTCTGATAAATGGGGTTTCCATGAGTATTCTAGTTGTCTTAATCATTATTTTATCAAATGCTCTGTTTCATACAGCCTTAGGAATAGCGATATCGGCATTTTCTCAAAACACCATGTCATCAAATCTTATCGCCGCAATTTTGGGCGTTCTGTTACTTTTCTCCAGCGGTTCGTTAATGCCTGTATCATCTTTACCAGAAATAGGAAAGAAGATTTTGAATGTTATTCCCATATATAAATCAGTCTACTTACTTCGCATAGCACAGCTTTTCTCAACAGAAAGCGATTTCAAGGTTTTAATATTTAAAAATCTTCTTTTTTCCATCGTAGGTGCGTCTATTTTTGTTGCATTATCAATCGTGTGCATTAAAAAAGAGTTTTCACCAAAAAGAGAGTTGACAATTTGAGAAAAGAGAATAAGCCTTAAAAATGAAAAGAGGGAGGGATAAGTTTGGGAGAGATAGTAAAACTGATTTTTGTGCTGTTGTTGGTAATTTTAGTCTTTATCATTTCAGTAAATTCTAAAAGGCAAATTTCATTGGGTTGGCAGACCTCTCAACACGTTAGCGAAAGTCTCGATACTTTGGTTCCAAATGTTGCACAAAGCGTGCAATCTGAAAGTTCGGAAAAAGTTCCACAATCCTCAGTAGCCTCAGAAACTTACGCTCAATCCACAAGTTCTCAAGTTAGCACGCAAGATGCAGCCGGACCCGCCGGATATACCGGGGACACAGAACACTCAACAACCAGTGCTGAAACTTTGAAGACCGGTGATACAACGGACACACTGTTGATACCGCTTGTAACTACCGCAACGGAAGCTACCAACATGACAGCTCTGGACATATATAATGAATTGAAAGAAGTTGAACAGGCTGCTAGGAAATATATAAGTGGAGGTTTTAAGATATCAACTCTCAATTCGCAGTCGATTTATTCCAAAGGCTACATGGGTGAGTATTTGGCAGAAAGATACGAGGTGGGTTACAAGCTTTCCGGAGAAGGGTACACCATATTCATTAAACCAAAGTACGAAATTCCTGTTAACGTTTTGGAAGAACTTGCTGGGAAACCTAATATTCGGTTGGATGGACAAAGTGTAGTGTATGAGTTTTGGATAAGAGCGTACAGATAATGGTGGATGATAATTCACGATAAAAGTGAGAGGCTGGACCCACTTCTGCGGAAAGGGGGAAGCAAAATGAGAAATAGGGGGATTGCTGTGATTGTTTTAGCTGTATTGGTTTCGGCTATAGCTTTTTCCCAACTCATCATTTCCCATGAGTCGGGATTTTACGAGAGCCCATTCCAAGTAGAAATCAAATCAACAGTCGGTGGGCAAATTTACTATACCATGGATGGTACTGACCCAGTCATTGGTAATAAAGGGACTGTTGAGTATGAAACAACTATACCTATAGTTGAACGATATGATAATACGCTCATTTATATTCCAACATCTCCTTTATATTGGAAAAAACCCGAAGGAGAATTCAAAAAAGCAACAGTTCTAAAAATTGTCGAAGTTGTGAATGGAAAGGTTACCGATAGCTGCTGTTAGAACATACTTCGTAGGAATACACCACGACTTACCAGTTGTTTCGATAATTACAGACCCGTCAAACCTTTTTGATGAAGAAAAGGGTGTTTACGTTCCTGGTAAACTCTTTGATTCCGCGAACCCTGAGTGGAGTGGTAACTACCACCAAAGGGGAAGCGAGTGGGAAAGAAAGGCTATTATGGAATATTTCGAAAATGGAAAACTTGTTTACCGGACGGATGTAGGTTTGAGGATCCATGGTGAATACACTCGGAATTTCCCGATAAAATCTCTCAGGCTGTATGCAAGAAACAAAGAAGGAGAGTTCACCTATCCATTCTTTGGAAGGAAAGGTTACAAAAAGCTTATTTTGAGAAACTCTGGCAACGATTGGGAAGCAACGTATATTCGAGATTCGGCAGTGCAAGAAATCTTTAAGGGGTTAAATTTTGACACACAAGATAATTATCCTGTTGTTCATTACATCAACGGAGAATACTGGGGTATAAGCTATCTGATGGAGTATTACGACCAAAGATACCTGCAAGTAAAACACGGGGTTAATGAGAAAAACACGGTGATTATAAATGGCGATCTGAGTATACAAGACGGAAAAGAGGGCAACCAGGAAAGTTTTGTCAAACTCGCCGAGTTTGTTAGAAACAACGATTTATCAAAACCAGAAAATTATTCGTATGTTGCGGGCATGATAGATATTGACAGCTATATAGACTACAAAATTGCTGAAATCATAGCCGGAAATATGGACTGGCCCGGTAACAACGAACGGATGTGGCGAGTTTTGAAGCCTGAGGACAAGCCTTTTGGAGACGGTAAATGGAGATGGATGATGTACGACACTGACCTTTCGTTCTGGGAGCCAACACATAACACATTAAAAGTAGCAATGTATGGTGACCCAAATGTTTGGGTTACTGTAACGGTGGGGGCCACGTCGACACTACTTTTCAGAAAGCTATTAGAAAATGAAGACTTTAAGAATAAATTCCTGGAGAGGTTCGACTATATACTGAACGTAGTATTTGATGAGGACAGGGTCGTAAAAATCATAGACGAACATGCAAATCGGATAAGGACAGAGATAGCCTTACACTCCAGACGTTGGGGAAAACCAGATATGAACTTGTGGGAACGACGTGTGGAATGGATGAAAATATTTGCTAAACAACGAAAATCATATATTATCCAGTATTTAAATGAAACATTCGGAAAAATCAAGTGATTTGGATTATTAAATTTGTGCACGACTACTTTGGTTTGTTGTTTAAATGCTTTATTTTACGATAATTTTCGTATAACACTTTCTCATGAGCAAATGATAAAAAAGGAATAAAAAGAAGCAAAAATTAGAAAGACCGCCTTTCGTCAAAAAATTGTGAAAGGCGGTCTTTTTTTATCCATGCTAATTTTGAGGTGAAAAATCATCATCTGGAAAAAAGTCTAAATCTTTAATTTTTAGCGAAGTAAAACTTTGTTGTTAATTGAAAGTTCGTATTACTTACATTATGATTTTTATAGAATTATCCTTCAAGATAGAACTTCTGCCTTTTGAATTTTTTGTTATTCTTTCTTTTTAATCCTCAAAACTTTGGGAGGTGTGGTTTTTCTATGGGTGACAAAAGGTCTACTGGTAAGACAAAGGATTCTAACAACTTAGCTTTCCACGAAAGGGAACACTGGGGCAGTAAGTTAGGGCTGATCCTTGCGATGGCAGGTAACGCGATAGGTTTGGGAAACTTTTGGAGGTTTCCATATCAAGCTGCCAAAAACGGCGGCGGAGCTTTTATGATTCCGTATTTTACTGCCCTACTGTTCATGGGAATACCTCTTTTAATAATAGAGTGGTCCATGGGACGATATGGTGGACGATACGGATATGGAACTATAGGACCTATGGTCTACCTGCAAGCCAAAGAAGGGGCAAGCAAAAAAGTAGCCTTAGTTCTTGGTGCTTTGGCTGGAGCGATTGCACTCTCTGTTGTTGTATTGTTGAACTCTTACTACAATCATATAATAGGATGGACGCTTGGTTATGCATGGTTGACAGCAACTGGCGGATATATGGAGCCTTCAGTTGATACAGTTTCGTATTTTGTTCATTATATTCAAAGCCCTTCGTTGGTTTTCACTTTCTGGATAATTACCTTGGCGATATTGTGGTATGTAGCACGAGGCGGTGTTCAGAAAGGTTTAGAAAGATTGGCAAAAATTGCAATGCCGTCAATATACGTGTTTGCATTGATTCTTCTCATCAGAGCACTCACACTCGGCTCACCTGTTAAACCTGAATGGACACCTCTCAAGGGGCTGGACTTTTTGTGGGCACCTCGATGGAATGAACTGAACTGGTCATCAACACTTGCTGCGGCAGGTCAAATATTCTTCACCCTTTCACTTGGAATGGGTATAATCCAAAATTACGCTTCTTATTTGAAAAAAGACGATGATATAGTAACTTCCGCGGTTGCTACTGCTTCGCTAAATGAATTCGCAGAAGTAGTCCTCGCCGGTACTATAGTGATACCTATCGCCTTTACTTTCCTTGGACCGGAAGGATTGAAGAGCGGTGTTGGACTTTCTTTTATAGCCTTGCCAAACGTATTTAGAACGATGGTGGGGGGTAATGTGATTGGAACATTCTGGTTCTTGCTACTCTTCTTTGCAGGTCTCACAAGCTCTATAGCGATGTTCAACTACTTGGTAGCATTCTTAGAGGAACAGTTTGGAGTTGAACGCAAGAAAGGTTCGTGTGTGATATTCGCACTTTATATAGTCGCAGGCTTACCTATCGCGCTGGAGCCAATAATTACAAAAACAAGTGAACTTTTCTATCTTACAGAACTGGACAACTGGGTAGGTTCTTACTTGTTAGTTGTTTTAGGATTGATTGAAATAATATCAGCTGTTTGGCTATTCAAAGAGAAAGGTTTAGAAGAAATCAATAATGGGAGTTACTGGAAAGTGCCAAAATGGTTCTATTCAATAGTCATGAAATTGATAACTCCAGCGTTCATAATTATATTGCTTGTATTTTCGACCATCGATTACGCCAAAAATGGTTATCTAAAAATAGTGCCAGATTTTGCGAAAAATTATCCAAACTTAATTCCATGGGTCTTTGCTGCAAGGTCAGTTATGGTTTTCATATTCGTGCTTAGTTTTATATTGGTTTATAAGTCTCTAGATAATATGCAGAAAAACAGGGTAGGTGAGAAATAATGAGCACATCCGCATTGATTTTTATGCTTACCAGTTGGGGATTCATAGGTCTACTCTCTATAGCTGCAATAGGGACAATTTTAAAGAATTCAAAAAAAGCAAAATAAAAACTTCAAACATATACAAGCCGCCTTACAAAGGCGGCTTGATTTAACTATATGCCATTTATACTCTCTTTTGATAGAGAAATAATTTCACAAGTCTTCTACCCTAATGGAAAGTGATGACGTGTCTGGTTAATATCAATACTGTGCGTTATAATGTATAAAGTGAGAGCTATGTGGTGTTATGTTAGTTCAGCTTGGGTCGGCTGTAAGGAATTATCAGTGATGGAAGTGTTAACAAAGAGGAGCTGGAATATTAAAAATCAAGATAGCTTTTAGGATAAAAGGTGATATAAATGCTTTTCTTTAGCGAAAAAATAAAAAAACGAGGTTTCTTTACTGTATAAGTCCAGAGCACAACCTAGAACAGAAATATTAAGTTGTTTTATGCCTTTTATGATGTTTTTCCTACTTTTACCAACACTTACAGAACCGTATCCTTGGAAGATTAAGTTAGAAATTGGTTTGAGCAATCTAAATTATCAATTTAGATAATATGTAGAGAGATTTATTACTGAGTGCTCAAAAGAAGGAATAAATGTTTGGATTTATGATACCCTCAGACCAAAGGATGTCCAGAAAGCTCTATATTCTCAGGAACGAGAGCCTCTTGAACTAGTTAATAGACTTAGAGAGCGCGCAGGTCTCAAGCCAATTGATGAGAAAGGTAATAAATACAAAGTTACTAGACTACAAGTTTCTGCTCATAATTACGGGCTTGCAACAGATTTTGTACTCGTTGCCGAAGGTAAGCCTCAGTGGTATGGTGCTGAACTGTGGTTAAGGTGTGGATGTATTGGTCTTAGCGTTGGTATGGAATGGGGAGGACTTTGGAGAGGACTTGTTGATAAACCACATATTCAAATGAAAGACTGGAGGAAGTTTGCCACATTCAATCACTTGGAAAGATTAATAATTGAATGAAATATCCTCGTCTTGAATGCCTGTTTTTTTTGACCGAAATATTTGCACCATATTTTTACGTAGGAGGTTGAGTTATGAAAGTAAGGAATATGAAATTCTATAGTTTTGTTATTGTTATCATTATTTACTCGTTTTTTTCTGTTATGATACTGGGACAAGAAATAAAAATAACCTTGCCTTCTGCGAGTGATGTCGTTCTTCACGGTTTTCAAGTGGTTGTATCAGAGGAACAGAATGTAAGGTTGGTTGAGTTGTATATTAATGGTGTAAAAGTGCAAGAGAAAAATCAACCACCGTATGAATTTCGTTTTCCATCTAACGTAGGTCAAATAATATGGACCTTCAAAGAGAAAAAGGCAATCACATCTTCTCCAGCAGTAGGTCAGGATGGTACGGTTTACTTTGGAAGCAGTAGTGGTTTTTTGTATGCGTTTCGTTTTGATGGATTTAGTCTGTGGAAGTATGAAACAGGTCCAATATCATCCTCACCGGCAATTGGTAAAGATGGTACTGTTTACGTTGGTTCAGAAAATGGAACTTTTTATGCTATAACGCCAGATGGAAAATTGAAATGGAAATTTAAGACAAGAGATAGTATAGTTGCCGCACCTGCCATAGATACTAACGGAAACATATATATCGGAAGTGTGGACAAATACTTGTATGCAATAAGTTCTGAAGGCACGCTCAAATGGAAGTTTTATTTAGGAGATGCAATTTACTCTTCTCCGGCAATAGGACCAGATGATACAATTTACTTAGGGAGTAGGGATTATCATCTGTATGCCTTAGATGCAAATGGAAAACTAAAGTGGAAATTCAAAGCAGGTTCGCAGATTTATTCATCGCCTGCAATAGGAATTGACGGTACTATTTATTTTGGAAGTCACGATAAACATTTATATGCTATAAGTCCAGATGCTAATCTAAAATGGAAGTTTAAAACAGATGGGCAGGTTTACTCCTCTCCAGTGATAGGTCCAGATGGTACGGTCTATGTAGGTAGCAGGGATGGAAATTTGTACGCTATTAATCCAGACGGAAGTTTAAAGTGGAAGTTTAAAACCGATGGAGAAATTAATAGTTCGCCATTAGTTGGGAAGGATGGCACCGTTTATTTTTTGAGTGAAGATGGAAATATTTATGCAGTAGGGGGAAATGGACAATTACAGTGGAAAATAAGAACTGGAGGTTCGTGTAAGTGGACAAGTCTCAGTCCGGCGCTATCATCAACAGGTTTACTCTATATCGGATGTAATGATGGAACCTTTCAAGCTATTCAGACTTCATCATTCGGATTAGCGGATAGTCCATGGCCAAAGTTCAGAGGAAACGCATTTAATACCTCATGTTTTGGTGATAAGTACGGAATAGTTTCTTCCTTAGAATTAAAAGTGAAGGTTTACAATAGATCTGGAACGAGAGAGGAAAAAAGTGTTACAGTCTTTCTGGATTCTAAACAGCAATTAGGACCATCTAAGGAACAAACTGTGCCAAAAGAAGGGTTAAGGGAAACACTACAATTGACAGAATCTACAGAAACTTCGACGCAACTGGGAATTCAAGAGGGGCAAAAAAAAGTTCCGATAGAAGGAACGTTAAAGTGGATGTTTAAAACGGATTCCGGAGTTTACTCCTCTCCAGCGATAAATAGCGATGGTACTGTTTATATAGGTAGCTACGATGGTTATCTTTACGCAATCAGTTCTGATGGAAAACTGAAATGGAGATTCGAAGTGAACTGGGGTATCTCTTCATCACCGGCAATAGGAAAAGACGGGACAATATATTTTGGTGGATGGGATAAATACCTGTATGCTATAAAGCAAGATGGTACTTTGAAATGGAAGTTTAAAGTCAGTAATGCTATACATGCTAGTCCAGCAATAGGAACCGATGGTAGTATTTACGTGGGTGACGTAAGCGGCTATTTATACGCTGTTGGCGAAAACGGTAATCTAAAATGGAAGTTTAGAACTAACGGATACGTGGTTTCATCACCGTCCATTTCATTTGATGGAACGATTTATTTTGGAAGTGCGGATGGTTATTTATATGCTCTGAATCCGGATGGAAAACAGAGGTGGAGGTTTCAAACAAGAGGGGTTGTTAAATCTTCTCCGGCGGTTGGTGTTGATGGTACGGTTTTCTTTGGGAGCTCAGACGGATATATATACGCAGTGGGGCCCGATGGAATTTTGAAGTGGAAGTTTTACACAGGGGAAGCAGTGAACTCTAGTCCAGTAATTGGTGCTTGTAATACTATCTATGTGGGAAATAACGCTGGTTGTTTGTATGCCATCACTTTAAATGGGGAACTAAAATGGTACTTCAAAACTAGTGGTAAAATAGGTTCAGCTCCTGTGATTGGGAATGACGGCGTAATTTACATAGCAAGCGGCGATAATTATTTGTATGCGCTAAATCCTAATGGAACGCTAAAATGGAGGGTTTTCATTCCAATTTCCAACGTTTATATTTCTTCCTCGCCAACAATTTCTTTGGATGGGACACTGTACATAGGTAGTCGGGACAGTAATGTATATGCAATTCATACGTCGTCACTAGGTATAGCGAAAAGTTCCTGGCCAAAGTTTGGGAGAAACTTACAAAACACGGGAAATGTGGTTGACGAGAATTAGAATGAAGTTCTTCTATTAAAAACTTAATAGAAATGGTGTACGTACAAAATGTAAAGTTAAAAACCGACTCGTGAGACAGATTTCAATATTGTAATTTTAACGGTATTCCTTAATTGGAGGTTTTATTAACTCACCCAAGTTCTTAGAAAACCCTATTAAAAGCACAATAATGGAATATTCTTTATTATGGAGGGTTAAACATGAGAAAGGCTCAGTTATCCTTTTATTTTTCCATCGTATTTCTCGTAATGAACTTATTAACCTTTGCACTTGACTTAAACATTAAGTATCCATCAAACAATTCAGTTGTTCGCTTACCTTTTAAGACTACGGTATCAGCGACAGATACAACAGGTATAATAGTTGAACTTTATTTAAATAGCTTGAAAATATCAGAAGATACCGAGGCACCGTACGAATTCTTAGTTTCGTTTAATGAAGGGCAAGTAAAGTGGAAATTCAAATTAGATGGTAATCAATATCCACCAGCCTTAGGAATTGATGAGACAATTTACGTTGGAAGTAAAGATAACTACTTGTACGCATTAACACCGGATGGTCAACTTAAGTGGAGGTTCAAGACGCCGGCTTCTATTTCATCTTACCCTGTTATTGACGCAGATGGGTTTATTTATCTCGGTACCACAGGAGGTTATCTTTTATCTGTCAGACCTGATGGCAGTTTGAATTGGAGATTTAAGGCTGGAGATAGTATTACTTCATCTCTCGCCGTTGGACCAGATGGTACGATATATTTTGGAAGCAGAGACAAACACTTATACGCGGTTAGCAAGGATGGAAAGTTGAAGTGGAAGTTCAAAACAGACGGTATTGTGAACTCCTCTCCATCTATTGGGTTTGATGGTACCATTTATGTTGGTGGTAACGATAATTACATTTATGCCTTATCCGCTGATGGGAAGCTAAAATGGAAATTCAAAACAGATGGTGCTATCCTATCGTCTCCGGCTATTGCACAAGATGGTACCATTTATGTAGGAAGTTCAAACATGAGTATGTATGCAATAGGACCGGATGGAACGTTGAAGTGGAAATTCAAAACGCAAGGTACCATAGGGGCAACTGCGGTAATAGGACCAGATGGAACGGTCTATTTTGGAAGTTACGACAATTTCTTGTACGCAGTTTCGCCGTATGGTGAATTGAAGTGGAAGTTCAAAGTAGATAGCGATATTAAATCAACACCAATAATAGGTTCCGAAGGAAGCATATATGTGGTAAGTATGAGAGGAAATTTGTATGCTTTGACAGAAGATGGAAAACTAAGATGGAAGAGTTCGTTATCTGGGGATGCATTATCCTCACCGACAATTTTGAACAATGGGACGTTGATTGTCGGAAGCAGTGATGGTATTTACGCTATCCAAACGATTTCTTTTGGAATTTCCAGCAGCCCTTGGCCAAAGTTCATGGCGGACGCGCAAAACACTGGAAATGTATCACAAAAGCCTAAAAAATTGGAAACATCAAGCATGATTTTGAGAGTTGTCGCATATAGCGAGGTTGGCGAAACAAAGGAGGCTACCACAGTTATAAAACTCGACAATACTCCACCGATAGTGTCTATTAATAAACCTTCTGATGGTGGTTATTTTAAAGAAGCAACAGAAGTACGTGTGGAAGCTTGGGATGAAAATGATATAGAGAAAGTTGAACTTTACATTGACAATATAAAAGTTGCCGAGAGTTATTCTTCCCCTTACGTATTTACATTGAATTTAGAGGAATTTTTGAAATTAGCTAAATTTGAATTGGAAAATGTTCAAAACGAAGGTAATGAAATCTGGAAAATAAAACTTCCCTCTGTAGTTACATCATCCCCAGCAGTTGATAGTAAAGGAACAATGTATATAGGTGTGAATGACAAGAACCTTTATAAGATATCTCCTGCTGGCGAAATACTGTGGAGTCTCAAAACAGGTAGTACCATTATTGAGACACCTGTTATTGCTTCGGATGGAGCAGTTTACGTTGTTAGCACGGACAACTACTTGTATATGGTCAGTTCGGATGGAGAAATAAAATGGAAATTTTATGTTGGAGGAAAATTGCCAACAGCTCCAGCCGTTAGTTTTGATGGCACAGTTTATGTAGGTAATGCAGACGGCTATATATATTCGATAACAAACGATGGAAATTTAAAATGGAGATTCAGAACGAATGGTGGCATTAAGTCGTCACCCGTGGTAGGGCTCGGTGGAACCGTTTATTTTGGAAGTGCAGATGGCTACGTCTATGCATTAACTTCTGATGGAAAACTAAAATGGAAATTGAGGGTCCCATCAGCTATTTCTGTTTCCCCAGCGATAGGATTAAATGAAATTATCTATGTTACTGATAAGAACGGCAATTTGTATGCGCTTTCAGAAGATGGAAAGTTAGTATGGAAAAGAAAGATAGCTAGTACAATAACATCATCCCCTGTAATAGGGTCAGACGGAGTTATATATCTTGGAAGTATAAAAGAAGGACTATTTGCTGTTTCTTCAGATGGACAGATTTTATGGAATTTCAAGACTGAAAAAGGAATTTCCAAATCCCCTGTTATTGGAAAAGATGGTGTTGTCTATGTAGGAGACGAAGCTGGTAATCTTTACGCAATAACACCAGATGGGGATTTAAAATGGAAATACAGAGCTGAGAGGGGAATTTCAACATCACCCGCATTGTTGCCTAACGGTGTCCTGTACTTTGCCGATAAAAGCGGCACAGTTTACGCCCTTCAAACTTCTTCAAAGGGATTGGATTTAAGTAACTGGCCTAAGTTCCATGGTAACCTACAGAACACAGCATCAGTATTGGACACAGTTCAAAATATTGTGGAAAGAATATCACTCAAGGCTATAGCGTATGATTATGCGGGAAATTCAAGTGAGGCCACTGTTGAACTGAGGTATGATAGGACCCCCCCTATTGTTAGAATCCTACAAATGAAGAATGGAGCGATAGTTAAAGGATGTGTAAACCTGATAGTGACAGCTTATGATATGAGTGGGATATCGGAGTTTGAGGTATATTTAGACGACACGCAATTAGAAGCTGATTTAAAAAACGGCACTTGTTCTTTGCAAATAGATACTGACAAACTTGAAGAGGGTGAACACTTTATCCATGTTATTGCAAGTGATTACTTTGGAAATACTCGCAAAGTTAAAAAGCTTTTCGTAATTGATAGAACACCGCCTACAGTATTGTTCAATAATATAGAAGATGGTAGCGTTATACCCAACACAGGTGTTATTAGTGTTTCGGCTTACGATAACTATAGGATAGAGAGAGTTGAATTGTACATTGATGACGAAAAAGTAGATGTCAAAACGTCCGAACCTTACAACTTTAGCTACGAGTATATTTTCACGTATTATGGAACAATCAAAGAAAGTTTAAACAACGATGAAGGTGTGTTATTGTGGAAATTCAAAACTCAAAGGGATATCGTGTCATCTCCAGCTATTGATCCCGATGGCACAATTTACCTCGCAAGTTGGGACAAAAATTTGTACGGTGTTTTGCCAGATGGAAGCTTAAAGATGATTTTCGAACTTGGAGATTTGGTGTTTTCTACTCCGGCAATAGGTCCGGACGGTACAATATATGTCGGATGTTTGGATAAAAACTTGTACGCGGTTGCACCAAGTGGGGAACTTCTTTGGAAATTTCCGACTGATGGTATGATATTCTCATCACCAGCGATAGGACCCGATGGCACAATTTACGTTGGAAGTTTGGATAATTACCTGTACGCTATTAACCCTGACGGAACATTGAAGTGGAAGTTCAAGACTGATGAGAAGATATTCTCATCAGTGGCTGTAGATTCCAGTGGGACGATATACTTTGGAAGCAGGGATGGTAATTTGTATGCAGTTACAGGAGATGGAAGGCTTAAATGGAAATTTGAAACAAACCGTGGTATTTCTTCAAGTCCAGCGATAGGTATCGATGGAACCGTATATTTCGGAAGTGATGATGGGTATTTATACGCAGTTTCTCCTAATGGATATTTAAAATGGAAGTTCGAAACACAAGGTCCTATATTCTCATCTCCAGTAGTAGGACCTGATTCAACGATATATGTTGGAAGTCTCGATGGTTATCTATATGCAGTTACAGCTTACGGAGATTTGAAATGGAAATATAAAACAGGTGATTGGATATATTCTTCTCCTGTTGTAGGTGGAGACGGGACAGTATATATTGGCAGTTTAGATAAGCACATACATGCATTATCCCCTGACGGAAGAATAAAATGGTTATTCCGAGCTGATGGTGGAATAGTCTCTTCTCCTGTTATATCTGAAGATGGAGTCCTTTACTTTGGAGGATGCGATGGGTACATTTACGCTATTCAAACAAATTCGCCGGGAATCTCAGAAAGCACATGGTGTAGCTTCCGTGGAAACCAAAAGAATACAGGAACGTACGGTTTGACGATAGATGTGAAAGACGTGAATACTGTTGTTAGAGCAGTTGTATACGATGAAGCTGGAAACGCAAACGAAGTAACGGTATCAGTTACGATAGACCCAGACCCATCTACTGTAGAGGTTATTCCTCCTGTTGTAGTACCTTTCGAAAGGGAAATAATAAGTCTGACGATAAATGATGAGGTAGAAAAAGGGTTAAGAAAGCTAAGACCCGAGTTCAGAGTATTTGTAGAAAAATTCATAGATATGTGTAAAAAACAGGAAATAAATGTTTCAGTTTATTATGCTTATAGGACAAAGGAAGAGCAGTACGCTCTCTATCTACAGGGAAGAGCATCGTTAGAAGAAGTTAACAAAGCCAGGGCTCAGGTGGGACTACCACTGATAAAAGAAAGCGAAAACCGTATAGTCACGACTTTGCTTGATTCTGCTCACAATCACGGGTTGGCAGCCGATTTTGTTCCGGTTGTTAATGGAAAAGCTATTTGGGATGATTATGAGTTATGGAACAAATGTGGTGAAATAGCTCTCAGTCTTGGACTAGAATGGGGTGGAACTTGGAAAGATTTTCCTGACTACTCCCATCTCCAGATGGAAGACTGGAGAAAGTATGTGAAACAAAGTGAACGTTTCTAACGCTGTGATGAAATTGTAGTGCTTTATTGTTTCGGTTGAATCGTTCCGGCGAAAACTTGCCAAACTAAGATTGTTTTCGAAACAAAGCTCAAGATGATAAAAAGTATCATTGTTGCATTGATAATATAAGTAGTAAAGTTCCAAAATCAGAGATACCTACAAGCATAGCTATGATGACCATCATGATGGAGGAAGAGATTGAATACTCCGCCCATCTGAATGGGTTAATACCTTTACTCAGGTCTTCATTGTACTTTTTGTTGAATACTGTAGCAACTAGTAGATGGAAAATAAACGTTATGAATGGGAGGGAGGCTATAAGATAAGCGAGCTTAACATCGAAGAGATTTTCCACTGCTGGGATTAGACTGCGTGTAGTTTCATCGAATTTCAAAAATCCCCTTGTTATGGTTACTGAAAAGTCGTTTGCAAGAACTAATACTAGTATCCCTTGCATAAGATGGAAAATTGCTGCAAACAGATTTAGTCCCCTCAACTTGGTAAGCTCACCGTTCTTCATCTTAATACCCCATTTTCGTATGTTATATTTCCGGAGGAGTGACCCGAACAACCCAATCCCCCGGGTATTTGGTTTTGATTTCACTGATTAGATTAACAACTTTAGATACATTTCTGGTTTTAACGAAGAACTGGTAACGATATTTGCTTGCAACTTTAGATACGGGGTGTTCAGAAGGACCAAGTATTTCTATATACAGCCCTTCTGCGTTGAAAATTTCGTTGTAAACAGCGTCTATTGTTTCTCTGGCTATTTCTTCCGATTGGTTTGAATACATAACATGCACAACATCTGCGAATGGAGGGTAATTCAATTCTTTTCTTAACGATAATTCGCGTTCGTAATAATCTGTAACATTTTGTGCACTTGCGTAAACGATTACAGGATTGTTCGGGTCGTAGGTTTGTATGACAGCTTTGCCTTTTTCTTTTCTTCCAGCTCTACCGATGACTTGAACAAGAAGTTGAAAAGTTCTTAGTGGAGCGTTTATATCAGGATAAGATATTAACGCATCAACGTCAACGATTCCAACAAGACCTATTCGATAGATATCTAGTCCTTTCGTTATCATCTTCGTCCCTGTAACGATTTCCAATTTTCCTTCTCTTAAAGCCTCGAGGATTTTTTTCAGTTTTTCAGGTGTGTCAACAATTTCTGCATCTATTCGTCCAATATTTTTACCAGGGAAGAGCTCTCTGAGTTCTCTTTCTATCTTTTCAGTTCCCGTGCCTTTGTCTGTGAATAGTTGAGAGCCACAAACTGGGCACATATTCGGAACACCTTTTTCCAAACCACACAGATGGCATTTCAACTTTTCGGAATCGGAGTGGTAAGTCATCGACACATCACAGTTGTCACATTTCACAATATGACCACATATAGCACATTGAACCCTTGAAAATCCCTTTCGACGGGTGAATATCAAAGCTGACATGCCCCTGTTTAGGATGTTTGTAATTTCTTCGTGAAGTGTTTTAGATATCGAACGTGTCACTTTCTTTTCTTTTCTCATGTCGATGATTTTGACTTCTGGTAATTCTACGTTGAATCTTTTTGTAAGAACGTGGAATTTGTAGATTCCATCCTTTGCAAATTTGTAAGTTTCAAGATGTGGAGTTGCAGAGCCAAATATCACGGTTACTGGAAAGTGATGGAGTATCTTTCGCACATCGTAATATGGCTCATTATTGTTGTAGTATCCTTCGTCTTGTTCTTCATCAACAACGACAAGTTTTAAATTCTTCAAAGGAACAAAGAGTGCACTACGTGGACCAACAAGGATGTTTATTTCCCCTTTTACTGCTTTTGACCATATCTCTACCCTTTTTGCATCCGTCTGGTAGCTGTGATACACCGCGATGGAGATATCTGGGAAGTGTTTTCGCAGTCTTGCAATGGTTTGCTCTGTTAGTGATATCTCTGGCACAAGGTAAATGACATTGCCAAAGTTCAGAGCGTGTTTAATAACATCTAAATAAACTTCTGTTTTTCCGCTCCCTGTAGGACCAAAAAGTAGGTGTTTTAAATGCGTTTTTTGAATGGTTAGTTCTTCTAAGATGTTTTCTACGGCTTTATGTTGTTCGTCTGTTAGCTTTCTTTTCATGCTAAGTTGTTCATTTGTTTCGCCTGTAATTGGTTGTTCTGTTATTTCAACGACACCTTTGTTTTTTAGTTGCACTAAAACACTTTTTTCTATACCTTCGTCTTCCAAGTCGCCTAGTATATCACTAACGGTTGATATTCCCTTTAAAAGCAGATAATTTACAACTACCGATTGTTTTGAGGTCAATCGTAATCTTGCTAATTCTTCTGGTGAAGCTACAAGCTTTACATATTCTTCTTTGCCCCTAGGTCTTGGCTTTTTAGTTTCGAAATCGCGGAAGATTCTAACCAACCCATTTTCGATGTACTCTTTTGCTTTACTTATTTTCTTGAATTCTTCATACTTCATCCTTGGAAGGTTGAACAACGGGGTAGCACTTTCAACAAATAGTGTGAAGTATTTATCAAAGCTTGGAGGAAATGACAAGTCGAACAATCGACCTATTGGATAACCCAAAGCAAGTGAGCAGTCTATAAATGCATTTAGTCGGGCATTGTCGATAAATGAAACATAATCGCAACGTTCAATGATTTTCGGCACATTAGATGAATTCAATCTTATTTTTTCAAGGTCAATAAGCTCTTTTATGTTACTCTTCCATATTTCTTCGATACTCTCAAACTTCCGAATCACATACGCCAAAGTCTTTTTATTTCTAAAAGATACCAAAACCCTTTCTCCAAGGGTTATGTCTTCAGCAGAAGAGTATACGAACATCTTGTTTTCAGAGTAATT
The DNA here is from genome assembly GCA_964452455.1 of uncultured Fervidobacterium sp. GTDB lineage: Bacteria > Thermotogota > Thermotogae > Thermotogales > Fervidobacteriaceae > Fervidobacterium. Next base: position 52,717 of record CAYVMA010000074.1, read on the forward strand.
CGATATTGCTACAACGTAATACATCATTACCTGCTCCTTTTGTTTAACTATCTTGGTCTTTCAATACTGCGAAACTACGGCATCAGAAATTGTCTTTATCGTTTCCATTTTCTTTGTTGTGGAAGTGAGGTAAAAGCCATGGACATATGGTGCAAGCTTTTCAATTATGGAGATGCACTGATTAATTGAGTATTGTTCTAAATGTGTATCATCTTTCTGCCAGAAGTATTCTTTTGGAACGAAAACACCCGGGACTTTTGAGTAATGCTCAAGTTGTTGAAAGGATTCAAAAACCATGAGAGCAATGTAGATTTTCGTTCTTTTGAAAAGTTCTTCAGTTTCAGATTTTTCAAATAATTTTAAAATAGTCTCGGAATTGAAGACAGGTTGCGAGACGAAAAATTGGCATCCGTTTTGCATTTTGAGTTCCATTCTTTCCAAAGTCTGGTTCAAATCTTTCTCAAACGGACTAAAGACACCTCCCGCATTGAACGAAAAAGAACCAAATATTTTCAAACCTGCGAGGTCTTCACCCTTTTCGTTTAGTAGCTTCGTTAGTTTGAATACATCGTAAATACTAAAATCCTCAATACTCGATGAAAACGGATAGGTTCCAACTCTTGGGTCATCTCCCGAGAGAATCAAGAGATTCTTAATACCAAGCATGTGTGCAGCGATTAAATCACCTTCTATTCGGATTGCATTTCTCGTAGTTCGTGAAAAATGCATCAGCACCTCTAATCCCATTTCTACCAACATGTGAGCAGGTGCTATGGGAGATACCCTTGCACTTCCCATGGGTAAATCCGTGACTGCAATTATCTGGGCTCCATGTTCAACAGCTTCTTTGCAAAAAGATAAGTATTTGTCTGGATTTGTTCCCCTTGGAGGAAGTGTCTCTAGTATAAACCGATAATCAAAAAATGTGGATTTATTTATTCCCCCCATATGGCAACACCTCGAGTACTAAAGGATGAGAGAAGGTTATGAGTTCTTGCAAAACAGTCTTTATTGTTTTAGGGCTTTCTTAGTTATCACAAATGAGCTTTCTGGTTGTTTCTGATAGGTATGCTTTTACGACGTTGTATTCACTCTTTCTGAGTTTTTCCAAAAGATACTTTTTCAAAAGTCTTGGCTCCTTTGTTACCTCATATCCTTTTAAGAAGTAATTTTCATCTTTTTCGAGGTAGTACATGATTTCGTAGTATTCTGGTAGACGTTTGGTTACGTTTTCCATTTTTGAACGTAAAAGGCTTTCAAGGTCTTGTCTTACAACACCCTTTGGGATGCCTGTTTTCAGATAGTTGTAAATAGTCAAGCAGGACTCTACATCGTTGATATTTCTAGATTTTGCAATCTGTTCTTCAAAGTAATTTTCTATGTCTTCAAGTGCTTGTCCAGCGTAAAGAGCAACATCCATGTGGGGGTCCTTTTGCAGTATCCGGAGGTATTTCATATTCTCCTCAACATCGATACCATGCGTTATATATGTGACAAGCTTTCGAGTAACTGCCTTCTTTTCAGATGTGTTTCCAATAATAATGGTTGCCTTTACTGGAAGGACCGATTTTACAGTTTCGTCGATATTTAGCCGGATCTCCGGTGGTAGTGGTATGTTGAAGAAGTTTTCAATTTCTTCATTTTTCAAAGGAATAAAGAAAAGCCAGGATAATGGATACGCTAACACGAAAAGAACAACTTCCGGTAAATTCTTTCGTTCAATGTAAAAAAGAACTGCAGAAATGAGTATGACGATAAAGTTCTCCAAGCGGAGTCCATAATAAAGTATGGAGAAAAGGTTAAGTGAAACTATAATCAGGTTAGTGCCTGAAAGTATCTTGCGACCTAACTGCTGGTGTTTGTTGGCAAAAAATTTATTCCTATTCTTTGGACCTTTGGATTTTGTAAGATTGGAGTTCTTAACATACCTCGATTTCATACTTACCAGCCAACCTCTCAAGTATTTTTGACTTTCCTTGAGCGTCGCAAACAGCCAAGAGAGCTTTTAGAATGATTTTACCATTTGTAGGGTATGCTACTAGCACGTCTGATTTTCTGAAAGTATTTACTATGGAGTGATGATATTCGGGATTGTAGGTTATACACAGTTCCTCGTAAGGTATGCCAAATCTTTCTTTTCGTTTCTCGAAGACTTTCTTCTTTTTAATGTAGTAACTTTCGTCCCAAGTTCCGTCCGGTTTTTTGTAAATTTCTTCCAATGCTTTCTCCTCTTGTATTACTGTCCTAACGTTCGCATACAACCAGCTTGCAACTGCACTTATGTATTTTACAAGTGTTTCTGAAAATTTCTCGGGCGAGATATCTTCGACAACGAAAACACCAAAAGCATTTGATTTTTCACCTATTGATACGGCAAACCAAGGTTCGAAGGAAGTTATATCTGCTTTCAGTATAATCTTCGGAAGCGTTGAATATCCATTTTGCAGAGCATCGTAAATGACATTAGATTTTGTTGCATCGAACGAATTTGGTAGTCTTTTTTGACCTATGCCTGCTATATACCTCATGAAATTTCCCTCGCAGCGGTAAAGATGTAGAGTATCGAGTTCGAAGAACTCAGCTATGATTTCAACAGCTCTCGTTAACATCTCATCAACATCGAGTATTTCCAACTCTCGAAGTCTTTCAAGTAAGACTATCAGTCCTTCTCCTTCAAAGTAAATCCTCATCTGAAGTTGAGAGATGACTACTCTCATCTCGTTGATAGCAGAGAGTAGCTTTTGGTTTTCCAGTTCCAGTCTCTTTTTATCGTTTTGTAAATCCCTTATTTTTTTATTGAGCATTTCACCGATAACCCCGATTATAAGTCCAACAACAATGGTAAAAACTGAAACGGTATTTAGACTCAGCCCACCAATGTCCCCCACTTGCTTGAAAAGTGTAAGTAGCAACAACTGGAATATCGAAATCGATGCTAAGAAAGGCAATAGTCCATACCTCGCAGACCATATGAAGATGAAGGCAACAAGGAAAACAATTGTAACTGAAGAACTTATAACAGAAGCTAGGTGCAAGGTAATCACTATAGCAAACGAGATTATCAGTTCCAACATTTGGAAAAAGAAGCTTTTCAAGTTTGTAAAGTTATTTCTCTGGAATAGTTTTTTCAATGCTTTTCCTTTTCTTACTTTGGAAGTTTTGTGTTTTCCTGTATCATTCCGTTTCTTCCAAATGCTTGTTTTCATGGATAATCACCTGTCTTAAAGGAAGATTTAGTCTGTTTCGTATGAACTCAAAGTGAAGTAGATTTTTGTATACGACTCTGAATTTTGTCCAGGTATAAATCACTGCTATTATGAATCCTATAGCAAATCCAATACCAGGGAAACGGATGATAGTTAACATCGAGAATACGAAGTTAACTGTGAATGCGATTATGGAAGCATTCATAGGAATATCTGGCAAATCAAAATAATGAGCAATCAGTGAAACGTAGAGAAAAATACCGTTTGCTGCAGCTCCCAAAATACCGAATCTTAAAGCCTTAAGACCATAATCATTCAGTATCAAAGCTTTTGCAAGAGGACCTGAGAGTATTAAGCCAGAAAGCATGAAAGCAAATTGGACTGAAAGAATGAGTTTTGTGTTTGTGTATAAGTTATTATCGAGTGTTTCTTTGGCAAGTTTAATATATGTTAGTGTGCGGTTTTCTTCTATTGATTGGTAGAAAGCCCTGTAATTAAAGTAGAAATCAGTTTCTAAGTTCAGCACAAAGAGTGTCAGTGTTGGGATTATAAAAAGATAAGAAATGAACATGGGGATATCGTATTGAGGAGCAAAAATGAAACCTTTTGAAATTGAGTATTTGAAATAAAACCATGCGATGAAATCGTCTATCCAGGCTGCCATGTAGGTTAAGAAACCCGAAACAGCTTGTTTTTTGTATTTTTTTATGGCTTCCAGGAATAAAAATTTAGTTTCTTTGGAAGGTTTCTCGACGAACAAATAACGTTTTATGAACAACTGCATCATTGAAGCTATAAACATCAATCCAAAGTTGTAACCCAAATAAGCAAAGTATTCGCCTCTAAATCTATAAAGGTAAACACTCCCAAATAAACTCAGCAGACTTCCAAATAAAAAACTCACCACAACAGGAGTAAAAACCCTTATCGCTGTTATGAAAATGACTTGGACCCAAATGATTGTCAAGACGGTTAAAGAATAGGAAAACAAAAATATTTTCCAAAGATCGGTTATTCTATTAATCAAAAAAAAGGCGGTTAAGAAGGTGGCAGAAGAAATGATTGCATAGTTAAGTGATGAAATGTAAAGCTCGTAGATTTTTTCGAATTCCTTTTTGTAGATTAAATCAGCAAGAAACCTCGTTACAGAGGTGGAGACACTCCCAAAGATTATCGTGGAGAAGATGAACGTATATATGATTGCCGAAATAAAGAAGGGTATCTCATTTTGTGGAATGAATAGTTGTATGACAACAAGCGTAACTGAAGACATTATCCAAGGTCCAGCGCTGACATTTGCTGAATAAAAGAAACTGAATATATCAGAGAAAAAAGAGTTTTTGCTTAACAATTTGTTGAGTTCAAAGCCAATCCCTGCCATATTTACCCCTTTTTTATGAGATTATCGGTTACATTGAAATTATAGCACAATATGTGCCTAAATAAAAAAATACCCCCGGTCTATTATCCGGGGGGTCTTGAAAAAGTTTTTCAACTCTTCCAAGGGGGGATAGGGGGGTCGCTGCACATATATTATCAGATATGTGAGGTAAAGTTTCAAGTATTCAAGTGTTAATGGAATGATACGATTAGTTCAAATTCATGTTTAGATAAACTGGGTTTCGAATATTTGTCCCACTAGTCATTGACGCGGACAACCTATGTGTTGTTAAGTATAAATATAGGAATGTGCCATATGAGTTTGCATTGAAATTTGTTTTGGTGTATAATAATAATAAAAAACACGTTATGTTAAGCATTGCTTTTTTCGAACATTTTTTATTATCTCTTCGGAGGTGAACGGTGTGGTGGTCGTTTACTCAGCTGTCCTGCTTGGAGGACTAGGTTTTGCTTTTGGACTGTTTCTTTCATATGTTTCTGAAAAGTTCAAAGTCGAAGAAGACCCAACAGTCAAGCTCATTTTAGAGGCTTTGCCCGGAATAAACTGTGGCGCATGTGGTTATCCTGGATGTGAGGGTTACGCCAAAGCCATTGCTAAAGGAGATAAACCAGATAAGTGTTTACCAGGTAAAAAATCTGGAGTTGAAGAAAAAATCAAGCAGATACTTAGTCAGAAAAACAACTAAGTGCTGATTTTTTGAACGCCCGCTAAAGATTAGAATCTATACATCTTGGGGGATAGGGGATGGGGTTGGATACTTCGCTAAGCATTGTTGCACTTTCTAAGGTTTTTAAGAAGGGTGTCACAGAGATAGAGGAATATTTGGATTATAATCCAACAATCTTTGAAAAATTTGCAAACTCTTCAAGAGAGTTTTCAGAACTAATAAAAAGATTGTCGATTTATCTGAGCGAAACAGATACTAAGCTGATAACTTACTGGGACGAAGAGTATCCCCAGTCGTTGAAGAACATACCGGATCCTCCGGTATGTTTGTTTGTTAAAGGGAAATTGGAGTATTTGTCGTATAATCTTTTTGCAGTTGTTGGAACGCGTAAGATGACTAGCTATGGCAAGCAGGTAACTGAAAGATTTGTTAGCGAAATTTCAAAACATTTTGTAATCGTCAGTGGTATGGCTTACGGAGTTGATACCATAGCTCATTCGAGTGCTTTGAGGTTGAACAGACCTACCGTTGCTGTGCTTGGATGTGGCGTGGATGTAGTGTATCCCAAGTCAAATAAAATGCTTTATCAACAAATAATAGATAACGGGTGCGTACTTAGTGAATACCTGCCTTGGGAACTGCCCAAGAAGTTCACTTTCGTGGAGAGAAACAGAATAATATCGGGTCTTTCCGTAGGTGTATTGGTCACCGAAGCTGGAATTGAAAGCGGTGCACTGATAACGGCGAGGTATGCTGTTGAACAAGGAAGGGATGTTTTTGCAGTTCCGGGAGATATCTTTAGAACAACTTCTCAAGGGACAAATTACCTTATTAAAAGCGGAGCTTTCGTTGTAACCGAACCTTCTGATATACTTGAATACTACGGCTTTAAGGACCACAGGAAGATAGTGGAACTAACAGATGATGAAGCTCAAATCTTCGGTACCATTGAAAGTGAGATAACAATAGAAGAGATATCAGAGAAACTAAATATCCCAATCTCACAGGTTATGCTCATTTTAACGACTTTGGAGCTCAAAGGTCTTGTTTACAGGACCGAACGCAATACGTATGCAAGAGCTATGTAAATATATAAAAGGGTATAATAAAGCGCACGGCAATATGCGGATGTAATATCGATTGCTTGAGATGTTTTTGGGAACGTATGGAAGGAGGCGAAAACATGCGCCTTGTTCACACAGTAGCGGAGATGAAGAAAATAGTGGGCGATATCTTGAAGAGTGGTAAGAGTATAGGTTTTGTGCCCACAATGGGGTATCTTCACAAAGGACATTTAAGTTTGGTGGAAGCGGCACGTAAAGAGAATGATGTTGTTGTTGTCAGTATATTTGTCAATCCAACACAGTTTGGACCAAATGAGGATTACAACAGGTATCCGCGTGACCTCGAGAGAGACCTGAGGTTGTTGGAACCAATAGGTGTAGACTATGTATTTAATCCATCCGTCGAGGAAATGTATCCAGCTATGTATTCAACGTATGTCGAGGAGGTTGAGCTTTCAAAGTATCTGTGCGGTGCAAGTAGACCAGGGCATTTCAGAGGAGTTTGTACTGTTGTGACAAAACTTTTCAACATAGTGAAACCAACGAAAGCATATTTTGGGCAAAAAGATGCCCAGCAATTCAGAGTATTGAGAAGAATGGTAAGGGATTTGAATATGGATGTTGAGATGATAGAGATGCCCATCGTTCGGGAAGAAGATGGACTGGCTATGTCTTCAAGGAACGTGTATTTAAGTCCAGAAGAAAGAAAAGAAGCAACAAGGTTGTATAAATCGCTTCTGAAAGCCAAAGAGCTTATCGAATCTGGGGAACGTGACGTACAGAAAATAAAGAGAGAAATGCTAAAAATACTTGACCATCCACTTTTGAAGGTTGATTACGTAGAGATAGTTGATGAAGAAACGTTGAGACCAGTTGAGAAAATAGAGAGGAAAGTTATCGTGGCTCTCGCAGTTTTTGTTGGCAAGGCACGGTTGATAGACAACATGATTTTTGAAGTTTAAAACAAATAAGCTTTAGCTAGGGAGGTTTTGAAGTTGGTATATAAGATAGTCTACGGAGAAGCCGATGTAGAAAGTTTTGCAGTGTTAGGTAAATACGCAAACAAGATTTCGACAGCGAAATCCGAGGAATTTGAATCGCTCTTCAAGGATTTTTATGCTCAAGTTGAAGTGCACGATGGTCAAGAGTTTTTTGTATTGAAAAGGCGTTATCATGCTAATGGATACTTCTTCGGCTTTGGTGATAAAGTAGGTCTACTTGACAGAAATGGGCGAAGATACATATTCTGGAATACAGATAATTTCACACACCATCCAGGTGCAGACCCGCTTTACAAATCGTTTCCATTTTACATTTACGTCTCAAAGGATTTAAAAACTAAATATGGTTGTTTCACTGACTATCCGGG
>CAYVMA010000075.1:0-12021 GCA_964452455.1 uncultured Fervidobacterium sp.
TGATGAATTTTTTGGTAAAGTTAAGAATATTGAACAACAGATAATACAGCTAGAGAAAGAAATAAATTCGTCTTTTAATATTACAGAGTGCGAAAATAAAGTGTCATGGCGTGTAAATGAATTAATAAACACCGGAAAGAAGAATGCGTTACTTAAAAACTATATTGTGAATAGATTAGTTGAAATATTACCTTTATATGCTCGTAATAATCCACTTCCGCAGGATTTTTTTGTACTCTATTATGTTTCGAAGATAATTTATGAGTTAACAGGTGATCAGAAAACGAAAAAGACTTACGAAGACCTAAAACAGTATTTCTTTGGTGGCAAAATAGGTAATGGACAGTATCAGTCACCTCCAACGTACACTGGGACATCTGGTGGATGTTTAATTCCACTTTTCCTTTTTGGGATCTTTATACTTGCCTTGCTACTCTTTTAAATTCTGTTTCTCGGTAATACTTTTGTAAACGTGTAAAATTTCCATTCATACAATAAAGTCGAATTCACGCACTCTGTTGAGAATTAACCGATGAACGATAATCGTATGGTATCTTTTCGGAACCAGAATGATTGTGAGCACTGAAAATGCTGTTCTTAGAATCAAATAGCAAACGAATAAAAATAACATACCGTATGAGCATGTATTAGCAGAGAAAGGCAGGAAGAGCAGGGTGGGGTAGCGATTGAAAGCGAGCTTAGGGTAGGGTGGTGGGCTCAGGGCTATTGGGGCGCAGAGTTTAGGGGTTGGGCGTTAGCAAATGGGTGGGTGGTGGGTCGAGCAAGGGCTTAGGGTAGGGGCGAAGGGTTGTTTGAGAGCGCAGAGCAGGGTTTGGGTGGGTTTGAGTGCATATGTCGGGGAGGGTTTGGGAGGGTTTAACGATATTGAATTTGGAGAAGCCTACCGCAAGGTAGGCTTTTTTGGTATATAGCAGATAGAACTGCGTTGATGTATAAATGAAACCTAACTGGGATAGCGGGAGGGTAAGCGGAGAGATGATAGTCGGAAGGTCTGATGACGACAAGACAATAAGATTAGATGAAGACTTGACGGTAAGGGAACAAGATTCGACAATTCGTCAAGATATCTCTAACAATAATCAGAAGAGTGATTTTGGAAGAGTAGGGCTATTTGATAGTTACAAGGTAATTCAAGAGTTCGATGCCACAGGTGGAGAAGCAGATACGTTTCTTGTTGAAAAAAGTGGCGTTAGATATTTTTTGAAACTGTATCGTAAAGGTATAAAGCCCAAAGAAAACGTGCTGAGGAAACTTTCATCGCTCTCCAAGAAGTTAAGTGACCACGTTGTGGTTATCCGCGAATTTGGTGTGGATGATGTATCGGGACGCTGCTATGAGCTTATGGAATACATAGAATACGGAGATTTGAAAAGATATTTTGACAACTTTAAAAACCAAGATGCGAAAAGCAAAGAACAGTTTTTCAAGGCGGTTGTTAAAGAGTTAGCAGAAGCGCTCAATGCTTTGCATAATGAAGGAATTGTTCATAGAGATTTGAAACCCACAAACGTTTTGGTTAGAAGTTTGAAACCTTTAGATTTGGTTATAGCTGATTTTGGAATTTCTGTAGCTTTGTTCGGTGATGTAACTAAGGTCTATACTGAAACCCAGAAAGGTTCATTTGCATACATGGCACCGGAGGAACTGAGTAATTATTTTGGTAAAGAGATAGATTGGTGGCATCTTGGGATAATATTGTACGAGCTCTTGGTTGGAAAAAATCCCTTCAGTGGACTTTCAGAGGCTGTTGTTAAGCATTATTTGACCTCAGAAAACATTTCAATACCCGAGGATATTGAACACAGGAATGCTCAGCTGCTTAAGGGGTTGCTGACAAGAAATCCTCGCAAAAGATGGAAATATGAACAAGTCAGAGCATGGCTAAACGGTGAAGATGATATACCAGTCTATTTTGAAGATTTTGAAAGTAAAAGCGGAGAAAATCTTGGCGAAAAGCAAAAGTGGTTCAACGAAGGTTTCAGCGAAGAGGAATATTCCCTGTTTATGGAAAATGGTTTTACATTAGAAAAAGCTATTGAATTTAGGAACGTTCTTAGAATGGAGGGCGAACTCAGTAGGGAACAAATCAGAGAGTGGGTGCAAGCCGGTTTTAAGGACCCAAGAAAGGTCATCAGATGGTCAAAAGAGAATTTTGAAGCCTTTGCTGCCAAGGTTTTTGACGATTATGGCATAATCCCAAGTCTTGCTCGAGAACTTTTGCAATATGGTTTAACAGCATATGAATTCAAGGTAGCGTGCGAGAGAAAGAAGAAAACACCGAAAGATATTAGTATAAAAGACCTCATAGATGAATTGGCAAGTGGATTCAAACCATTTGAACGAGAAGAGTGGAGAGCACATGGTTTCAGGCTGGAAGAAGCCAATAGATTAAAGAAGGTTGTTTACGATGTAGACGAAGCTTTAGAATGGCGAGAAAATGGGTTTAATATTTCCGATATATCGAAAATAGAAATGTGGAGAAGCTGCGGGTTTAGTCCCCGAATAGCAAAAATGTGGGAAGAGAAAGGGTATAGCCCACAAGAAGCGATGATGTGGAGAAATAACGGTTTTAGTCCATCAAACGTGTTGGAATGGAAAAGAGCTGGGTTTACACCAGTGGAGGCTGGTAGATGGTTTAGAGCAGGATTTACGGTAAACACAGCTAATAGTTGGAAACTGGTTGGTATCAACGACCCAGAAGTGGCGGCGAGTTGGAAGGCGAATAATTTTCTGCCACAACAGGCAAGCCAGTGGGCAATTGCTGGTTTTTCACCACATGAAGCACGCCTGTGGTATGAGAACGATTTCTATGAGCCTGATAAAGCTGCTCTTTGGAAGTCATCAGGTTTTAAGCCAGACGTAGCAATTAAATGGTTTAGGTCACAATTTGAACCAGAAGAGGCAAAAGAATGGGAGCAAAATGGTTTTGAACCTGAAGATGCTAAGCATTGGCGCAGATATTTTTCACCACAAGAAGCAAGGAACTGGAAAGGAAATAATTTCGTTCCACTTGTTGCAAAGGAATGGAAGGATGCAGGATTTAACCCACAAGAAGCAAGAGAATGGTTAAACAGAGGTTTCCGAGCTTCCCAAGCTGGTGAATGGAAAAGCGCAGGCTTTGATGTGCAAGGTGCTTTAATCTGGAGAAGCATATGTCCTATGAAAATGAGCATAGAGGATGCGGCTAAGTGGCATATTAATAGATTTAGTCCAGAAGAAGCGCTAAGCTGGAAGAATGAAAGGTTTTCCCCACAAGAAGCAAGGGAATGGGTAGATGAAGGATTCAGTCTGAACGATGTCTCTGTTATACGCCCCTGGAAAGAAAACGGATTTAGTGCCAAGAGAGCTAAAGCCTGGATGCAAGTTGATTTTGATGTACTTGAAGCAAAGAAATGGGAACAAGAAGGATTCGAGCCTGTAGAAGCTAAGGAATGGAAAGAATTTGGATACGGGTTTGAGAAAGCGAAGGTTTTGAAAAAATATGATTTTATACCACAAGAGGCTAAGAGATGGGAGAATATTGGGTTTGATATAGTATCGGAGATGAAAAAGCAAGATCCTGAGCTTTTAAAACTATCGAAAAACGAATTAAAAGATAAAGCGAAGATATACAATGATAAAAGTCTTGGAAAAATTAGAGAAGAAGTTCAAAGGAAAATCGAAGAATTCAATCTTAGTGATGAAGCTAAGCAGTTTTTAGTAACAATAGATGACTATGAAAAACTCAATGCACTGTTAAGCAATGCCAGAAAAAGTCTTGTTATAGCCGGTCCTGGAAGTGGAAAGACAGATTTGATAGCCAGGAAAATAGCATTTTTATTATTAACAGGTGTTAAACCATCGGAGATATTGCTTGTGACTTTCACAAGACAGGCAGCTGATGAAATGATTGAGAGAGTAAGAAAGTATGCTAACCGACCGATTGAAGGAATCACATATGGAACATTCCACCATGTTTTTAACGTAATTTTAAATTGGTTCAAAGAGCAAATCTTTCAGGGTTACGATTGGAAGATTTTAGAAGAAGAGAATGCCAAGATACTAATGGAACATGCCAAGAGTAAATTATATGATGGTGAAAAGAGTGACCTACAACTTGATTTAGAAAGAGTGAGCAAATACAATACTCAGACAGAGATTTTATACAAGATTTATTCATATGCGAGAAATACCATTAACTCCATTGCCAATGCGGCTCGGATTGCCAAAAGAGAATTCAGAACCCGCTCAGAGATTTTGGAAGCAAACAGCATTATCGAAAAATATGAAGAACTTAAAAAGGAAGAGTTCGTGAAAGATTTCGATGATATATTGCTTGAGATGATAAAGTTGCTCTCTAACAATGCTTCACTTAGAAAAGTCATAGCCGACAAATTCAAATGGATTATAATCGACGAATTCCAAGATACGAACATCATCCAACTTAGGTTTGCAGAACTAATAAGTACAGAAAAGAACCATTTGTTTGTCATCGCAGACGACGCTCAGAGTATTTACTCATTCCGTGGAGGAAATTTTGATGCTGGAGTTCACTTTTTGAAAGATGCAGAAATCTACATGATTCGAACAAACTACAGGAGCCGAGAGAGTATTGTCAAGGTAATCAATAGTGTTTTACCATCAAGTGCAATACCGAAAACATTGAGAGCAGCGTCTAATAAGATGGGTGGCGATAAACCTTATATCGCTGCTGTTAGAAACGAAGGTGTATGGCAAAAATTCGTTGATTATTTTGGTTTGGATAATGAAAATATAAAAGACGAAGAAGATAGAAAAGACCAGGTTTTGAGAAGGCTTGAGGCAGAGTTCATTTTGAGAAAGATTATTGAGTACACAAAGGTGAAAGGTCTGAAATACGAAGACATTGCTGTACTTTATAGAAGTGCATACTTATCGACGGATATTGAGCTGGTGCTTGAAAAAAACAACATTCCATTTGAAGTTCACGATAGTAAAAAGTTTTCCCAAGAACCTCCGATATGCCATATGGTAGCTTTCTTAAATTTGTTTATTGAACCTACAGACATACCTTCTTGGTATCAAATTTTTAGCTTAATTAAGCCATACGGTGGCTCAGAGAAAGCAGGGATTATAGATTCTATACGGCAATCACAACGTCCGATTGAAACTTTTATTAAATCTAATGAAATCTTAGATTCTCTTGGCAAATCGCAAGATGTATTGATAAGATTAAGAAGGTTGAGGGAGGCTTTCAAGCGAGCACAGGGGTATGTACCACCATACAAGCAGTTGGAGATATTCTTTGAGGTGTTCTATAAAGAAGAGTGTAAATATGTGCTAAGTGTTACCGAGCAAGAGATAAATCAGATAATGATAACTGCTATGGAATTTATTGAGTTTGCAAAGAATTATAAGACCATAGGAGAACTTCTAAAAGCCGTTGCTAAGATAGATTCGGCATTTGTAGTTGAAGAAAAGGAGCCAGAAAAAGGTAGGGTCGTGCTCTCAACAATTCACCAAGCAAAAGGATTGGAGTGGAAGGTAGTTTTCTTGATAGGCGCTGTTCCTGGGCACTTGCCACTTTCAAAAGGCGACCCAGAAGAAGAAGAGCGTCTTTTCTACGTTGCTGTCTCAAGGGCAAAAGAATGGTTGTATATAATGCGTTCTCCTGGATTAGGGAAATCATCATCTATTGAAGACCTTGTTGAGAAAATCCCGGATGAGTTTGTAAGTATGATATATATTGATGATTTCTTAGAAAAAGAGATAAAGAAAAAACAGGACTGTGGAAAAGCAAATCAACAAAGTGGATAATTTTTCTTAATGCAAAACCTACAACGCAGCGTTGGTAGAAACCAACGCTGCTCAATTTTTTAAAGGCTACCTGATAATAATATATGCAAACAATAGAAGAATGAGAATGATTGTCGAAATGTTGAGAACTTTGAGTGTTTTCAGTTCTTTGGTTATTTTCGCTATTTTGCTGTTTTCATTTTTTCCATTAAGTTCATTGAGTATTTTTTTGTGTTCTTCATGCAACTCATCGAATTGATTGTCGATGGTAGTCGAAATTTTTTCCAAGTTTTTAGATATATTAGATAAACTGGAAGGGACGGACTGCTGTCTTTGAATAAAATTTTCAATATTGTCTTTTAGTTCGTTAACTGCGCTAGTAATAGCTTCAAGTGATTGTTTGGTTTCATCATTTATTTGTGTGACAAAGAGTTCTATATGGTTATTTCTTTTTTGGAGCTCATTCAACATTCGATTTGTGGTAACTTGAAGATGTTCCGAAAATTCTTGCGAGGTTTTGTTTAAAAAGTCCTTCATGGATCTATCCATTTCATCAACCAGCGTATGCAACCTTTCAAATACTCGGTCGACAGTTTCAAGCTTATCTTTTAAATTGTACTCAAACTCGGAAATCTTTTGGCTAATTTGCATACGTTCAGCGTTCAGTGAATCAATTATTTGGTTCAGGGTTGTCTTTGTATCGTCGATTTCTTTCTGATTTGCTTCAACTTTTGTAATTAATTCACTGAGCCTTTTGATGTTGTTTTTTTCTTCTTCCAACTCTTCAGTTATGTTCAAAAGCCTTTCCACAACTTCGTCTCTCGTATCATTTGCCATTTACCGCACCTCCTCAAGAACATTTCTTAGCCTTTCTATGCTATTTTTAATAATCGCCTCGAATGAATGTGTATCCTTGAAGCGCATGTAGATTTTCTTGAGCATTTTTGGGTCTTTTTCGTAATACTTCACCAACAATCTACAGAACTCTTCTTTGCCTTTATCTAGAATCATACGCTTTTCATACAGTTGAACAAATTCGTCAAGAACCTTTTCCACGAACTCATTTCCTAAACCAACGATAACACTTAATGACGAGTCCAATCTCGTTAAGTCATCGTATTGTTCGAGCATAAGGTTTGTGAGACCGCTTACAAAGTCAAGTCCTGTGTTCTCTTTGTAGCTTTCAAATAGTCTCTTCAAAATACTGTCAATTTCAAGGAGTTCATCAGGCTTGCTAATAGTGATGCCGTTCGTTCTGTCAAAGTAAAATACGTCAAACCATAGTTGATATTCCAGAGGTCTCTCTGCGATTATTTCAAGTTTTCTCGAGAAGTTACTGAAGGCAAAGTAGCGTTCTAAAGATTTTTTAAACGATTCGCTATTGGTGTAGTGTTTGCAAAGCTCGTAGGCGTTCCAAAGAGATTGTCTACGGCTGTATACAAGGTTATCGTAGAGCCAGGCTACCATTATTTTGAAAGTCTTTTCAAATTCGTCCAGATAGTCGTCGTCGAGTATGCTAATGTATTTTTCATATTTCTCTTTGTATATGCTGTTTTTGTCTAAGGTGAATTCTGTATCGTAACGCCTTATATACCTAACAACCCCTGCCAAAGCTTGCTGTTCGTTGAAATGTGAGAATTTAATCTTTAGCAAAGCCCTATTATCACCATTCTTTTTTTGAAATCCCAAATTTTCCGAACCATAGAGTAGGTAATCGACATAATCATTAGAATCTGCTAACTTGATTTCGTTTTCTATCCATTCCATCGTCCAATCGTCGACAAGTCCTATCATTTTCATCCTATGAACAGCCTTCTCAATTTCTCGTCTTGAAAACTGTAGGACATTGTCTTTCAAATTAATTGAGACCGATTGTGCGGGGCTGTGATTCGTCACCAAAATATATCTTGCAAGAGCTTTGATATTCTCAGTAAACTGTTCCTTAAAGGCTTTTGCGTAATTTTCTAATGCTTCTTTTTTGGTGAGATTAGAAAATTTAACATGAATTGTTGTCAAATTGGAATTCTTTGAGCCATACGATTTTCTGGAACCCCATGTTTGAGAATATTTGTCTTCGACTTTAAAGCTTTCCACAATCCTTGCTGATTTTAAGAGTTCCAGAGCCGATAGGATTTCAGGTAATTCATGCCTCAAAGTTGATTTTGTGAATTCGATTGAGACTTCACAATTCGGTGCTGCGTATGTGTAAAAGACATATCTTAGAACATCAAGATCACTTTCAACACCTTTGTTATCACCAATCAAAAGTTGAAGTCTAATCAGTGGGTCTTCTTTGTACTCTAAGAAAATATTATCAAGTTTTGAAACAATTTCTCTTACTTCAACATTTCTGCTAAAAAATTCTGAGACTGTTGAACCATCTGGTAGCGGCGGATTTTCTGTGTATAATATATAACACTCTGCTTTTCTTCTATCCCTTCCAGCACGTCCGACTTCTTGATACAACGTCTCTATGGACATGGGCAATCCGTAATGGATTGTGTATCTTATATTGCTTTTATCAATTCCTATTCCATACGATTTGGAAGTTGCAACTAAGAGAGGAAATTTATTCTCTTTGAAATCAGTTTGTATCTTTTGTCTTGTTAAATCACCATCATCGCCGGAATAAGACCGTGCAACATTACCAAATATACTGTTAATAGTTTGTGCGAGAGATATACACCCTTTTCCTTTGATTATATTTTTGTATTTGAATTTATCCTCCTTAAACTGTGTGAAAACAACTCCGCAATATGTATCTTCGCCTCTTAGAGTGAAAATCTGCTTTTCTGCATCTAAAGTTTTCAGCAGAGACAAAAAATTTTGCATTCTTTCTTCTTCGGAATGATTCTTTATAACAAAAAATTCTAACTCAGGTCTTGTAAAGGATTTTGGAGTGACGATATTAGATGAGCTGATTCCGAGTTCTTTTGTCAAATCAATCAAAACGAATGGTAGTGCTGTAGCAGTTAATCCAAGGAATTTTACACCGGGCCACAGACGACGGATTGTCGGAACTAAATTCGCATATGAAGTTCTAAAATCATGTCCCCATTCTGAGAGACAGTGCACTTCATCGATAATGGCATAAGCAATCGTCAGATTATTATATGCATTCCTCATACACTCTCTGAAATCTGGGGTTTGCAACCTTTCAGGGGTAACAAAGATGAAAAAGTATTTCCCGGATAGGTATTCTCGCATGACTTTCTCTTTTTCTTCTTGTGTCTGGTCCGAGTAAATATGATTGGTTCTTGAAATCATGAAGTAATTCTTTAAATTATAATCCTGGTCGAACATGAGGGACTTTAGAGGAGAAATTACCAAGCTAACGGCTGGTTGCAGCAGTGCGGCAAATTGATAACACAGTGACTTTCCTCGCCCTGTTGGAAGTAGGGCAACTGTATCTTCACCTGATAGAATTTTCGCAATGACCGGAATTTGACCATCGGTAAATTCCTCAAAGCCAAAGATGTTTCTTAGGAAAAATTTCAAGGCATCGATATCATTTTCTCTATCATTCTCGTCTATGTTAACTTTGTACTTAATAGGCTGTGTTGTTTCAAGCCTGAAGTAATCGTTCCCATCAAGCTTTGTTCGAATGGTTATGACATCGTTCTCGTGTGTGTTTGGCTTAAGGTCGGTAAGAGAGAAATCTATATTTATATACCCTTCCTTTGGTCTAAAACTGTTCTTTTCCGCCAATTCTATGTATATTCTTGGTTTCTTAAACTCAAGCTTCATCAATTTCAACAAATTTTCAAGCCAAAGAAATACGTCTTCAATGGCGTATGCGAGAAGTTTGTTGTATGGAAGTTTTTCGTTGGAAAGCACGTTAAATTTCCATTCTTTATCCTCAAGCTTGAGAACCTTTCTTTGGAGAAGTTCAAGAATAAGTATCTCAAAACGAATAACTGCTGTAGCAAAGAAAGAAGCTTTTTCGTAAGTCGATAGTGATTTTTCAGAATAAACTTTTAATTTTTCAAATCGTGTTTTCCTAATGTTTTCTATACCGCCTTCAACCTCCGCATGTCTATCCTCTGCAAATTCATCGAACTTGTAGATGGGAATTAGGGCTTCTTGTAAATACCTCGACATCAACGTCGGATTACCACGTTGGAGAATATTCTTAACTACACAAAAAGCTGGATAGTAAGGATTTTCCTTAACATGGCTACCAGGAAGGTTTGAAATCTCAAAATTTGAAGGGGTATACGCATAATTGGCAGTGAATAAACAAGTTCCAGACACTTTTTTCACCTTCTGTCGTCAGATTTCTAATATTTAGATAGTTTTAAATATTTGAGGCGTAATTCAAGCAGGCAAAAGGATAATTTTCTAAAGAATATTTTATCACTAATTTAATAAAATTGTGAATAGTCGTTTTATCTGATTGGTTTGTTGTGAGGTGTTTATGTTATAATTTTATTAACAGAACTGACAACAATAGACTAAGAAAACGGGGTGGGATAGATGAGCACCTTGAGACAGTCGGTTATAAATCTTCAAGAAGAATTCGCCAGGGATAAACGAGCTCTTGCAACCCAGCTGGAGCGATATATAGAAGAAGTTAAAAAGTCTTTAGAAACACTTAGGAGTACGAATATGTTTACGAAAAACTTAAAAACATTGGAAGAACTTTTGCACTTACTCAGAAATGAGAGAGATAAATTCTTAAAAGCTTACACGTTCGAGATATACAATTCACCTGCTCGGGATACTTGGAAGAAAGAAAGGCTTAATAGATTTTACAAAATCCTTAGTCAGATTCAAGATTTCCTCAGAATACTTGACTTAGAATCTGTTCATGTTGATAAAGCTGCTATTGAGAAAATTATTGAGGCGTTACCGGAAGAGGCAATTAATTTAAAGAACGAACTGGAAAAGCTGAGAGCATACTTTGACAAGGCTCATGAACTTTTTAAAAGTGAACATCAAGTGCTGGCACTTGAGAGACTTTTGGAAGAAGTTCCATTTTTCCTTCCCGTTTTGAGAACCCAAATAAGTGACCACTTGTTGAAATTAGAGGCACTCCAAAGGAAAAGAGAAAATGGTAACCAGCAAGTTAAAATGCGTATCGAAAAAACAAAGGATAGGAATAAAGAACTCCAAGAGGAATTAGAAAATTATAAGCAAATAGCCAAAATCTACTTTGAGAAGCTTTTGAAAGTAAATGCGAATACAGCAGGAAAAGTCAGAAAATTTATTGATGAACTTGAAGAAATAAGAGATATAAACAGGGTTAAAGGAATAGCAGAGCAAATGAAACTCACATATATCAAGGCGAAAGAGGAATATCTTAGTTTAGATGAGCCTAAAGAGAGAATCCGAAAGGAAGCTAAGAAAATTAACCTTCCCGAGGTTATCCAACTTGCCGATGAATATGTTAAACGCGACAAACTAACCATCGACGATTACGTTGAATTTATGCAAAAAGCAACGGAGATTTCACTCGAAAGCGCCAAGAAAGAACTTCTTGAAAAAGAACGTAAAAAAGTTATTGAGGTAATGAGTGAGGAATTAAGTAAACAGGGCTATAGGGCAATAAATGAAGATGCCATGGAAAAGCTTTTCAAAGGCGAAGTGGTAGAACTCGAAACTCCGTTTGGGGAAGACTATGTTATAAGGTTGAAGATTGATGAAAAAATAGGATTAGCTGTCAGATTCATCAGATACGTTGATTCTGAAGAAAATCTAAGTGAATACGAAAAAGAAAAAGACACATCAATTGCCAAAAGATGGTGTAGCACTTACGATAATCTGAAAGAGCTATTGAAACAAAACGGGATAATACTTGAAGATGTACACAGAATAGAACCTGAGCAAAGGTTTTATTATGAAATCCGTAAGGAAGAACGAAAAACTGCCAAAAAAGAGGGAGCGAAAATCTATCAAGAAAGGAAAAAAAGCAGTTAGGTAGTCCTTAAAAGTTCTCGATTTTTAGATAATTCGAATTTTGATTTGCGCGTTTTTCTACTAAAACATTGCACATAAGGTTTAAGGAAAAAAAGATTGAAAGTCTTGTAAAATTGACCGACATGCCTGGTGAACTAAGAAAATAGTAAGAAAAAAGTTTGTATTATCATACATTAAATCAGGGAGGCGATAACTTATGTTGGTGACTAAAAAATCCTATCTTGATTTCATCAAATCTGTCAAAGATTCCCTTGTTCGCTGTGGAGTGCCAACAGAAAAACTTGAAGAACTCGAAGAAACGATTCTTGAAACGGAGCTAATAATTCC